>JAGWRX010000106.1 GCA_028876395.1 Acidobacteriota bacterium | reverse complement strand
CCCAACTGCGAGGGACCGGGAGCACCCTCATTTTGGGTTTAGGGAGGTCACCGAGATCATGGCCACCCGCCGGCTCTTTCAGGATTGTGGCTTCACTGCCTTGATGAAACTCTCGCCATACGGCGTGAAAAACTTACGCTCATTCAAACCGGACTCACCGGGAATCTCTACCTCATTTTCGTCAGTCTCAATCCACTTGCTCCGGCCCGGAACAATCTGAGTGCTCGTGCCGATAATTCCGAGTCTTTCAATGTCTTGAGCAATGAGGTGTAGCCCTTTCAGCTTGTCAATCCCCTCTTGCTGCTCCCGCGAAAGCGGCCTCCTAAGATGCTTCCTCCCGTGGTACGCGGATATGTGCTCTGAAAGCTCCGAGTCGAACACGTACATCATTAGCCCAAAGCTGAAGAATCTTCCCTCTGGATGAAGATGTCTATACTTGACGGATTCCGGGTTGTTGACCGTCTCCCAAAGATCATTCACGTATCGCGCTTCCTCCGCTGTGAGCTGCGAGAGTGTGTTTCCGAAGGACGGGAGAACCGAGTTTGACTCCACAGTGCTCTCCAAGAGCGCGGCCCATCTCTCTTGCAGTT
This sequence comes from Acidobacteriota bacterium, assembly GCA_028876395.1. GTDB lineage: Bacteria > Acidobacteriota > Terriglobia > Terriglobales > Acidobacteriaceae > Telmatobacter. Next base: position 69,705 of record JAGWRX010000106.1, on the reverse strand, counting down.
CACCATCGCTTTGCAGTGATGCGCCTTGGAGCAGCGGGAGCACCCGCTGAATATCAGACGAATCCAGGGGTTTGCCTTTCCTGTGCTCTGCCCATTTCGTGAAGACCTTGGTCAAATTGTCAGAAACGTAGAACCGAAAGAGGCTGCCCGCATCACCGAGGGTTAAGCCCAATTCCGTGGTCACAGGACCCAAAAGGTTCTCGACTGGTTTCTGCAGCGACTTTGACAGAGTGTCGCTGACCACATCCTTTACCCAGTCCGTTGGGTCACACATTCAGGCCACCTCTTCTGTTTTGCATTCATGCTAGACGATGTCGCGTCTGATGGCGCGTGGCCTCGGTCTCGACACCCCCAAAAACACACGGAGGGTGCCCCCGGTCCCTCGCTGTTGGGGACCGGGGAATTCACGAACCCCAACCAGCGGGAAGCAAACCAAAATTCTCAGATCCGTATCGCCTCATTCGACCTCAGTGCGGTTTCCCCGGCAGCACGAAATGCTCCGCGCAGCGCGGCTCGTAGTTGTCGCCGGCCATGATGACCGGGCTCTCATACGGAGCAGGTTTGCCATCAATCAGCCGCTGCGGGTAAAGCGCCTTGGCGCCGCAACTGCAATACGCCACCAGCTCGGTAACATTGCCCGCGTAGGTGCGCACCAGCCACGACAGATCGAGCATCTCCCCGAACGGCAGCCCGCGAAAATCCAGTTCGAGGCCCGACACCATCACGTCATGGCCCGTCTCCAGCAGGCGCTTGGTAAAGAGGAACAGATCCTGCACAAACTGGCCTTCGTCCAGCGCCACGCACTCCACGCGCTTGCCAATCCGCTGCTCCGTCGCGGCCAGAATCTCGAGCGCCGCCCACGGGTCGGCCGCCGGGAACTCCACCGCCTCCATCCTGCCGCAGCCGTTCTGGTTGCGGCTCTCCACCAGCCCGGCCGCCGCTTTGGTGTCGGCGCTGGGCTTCAGCAGCAGCACATACTGCCGCGCATACTGCCGCCGTATCTCCACGCGCCGCAGCAACTCGGCCGTCTTGTTGCTCCGCATCGGTCCAACAATCAATTCCAGTTTGCCTGGCACCGGGGTCTCCATCATCTTCCAGAGATCATTGTCGCCGCCGCCCCTGCCCGCCGCCATCGTTGAAAACTACGTGCCGGATGTGGATAAATGGACCCGGCTCCGCGCCCTTCATTTCTTGTTACCGAACGCGGCCAATGCTAGCATGGCTTTGAGCCGGAAAGGGCTTGCTTGCGATGACCGAAATCATCTTTGAAGTGCGCGAGGACGTGGCTGACGGAGGTTATACGGCTGCCGCCCTCGGCTATGGCATCCACACCCAGGCAGAGACACTGGAGGAATTGCGCGCCATGGTCAAGGACGCCGTCCGCTGCTACTTCGACGACTCCATGCAAGCGCCGAAGATCATCCGCTCGTAACCAGCCGCCGCCGCACGAAGTTCGCCGGCATGCACTAAGGCCGTGGCAACGAGCTTTTTCCAAAGTTGCGTTTAAAGAAGCTGACCGGCTTGATGGGGGGAGCTGCCTCCTCTACCTTGCCCTCAAATAAGCCCTCGCGAATCTCCATCTCCCATGCCTCATTTGCCACCGAGATTGCTACCCAGTCGCGGCAGGTCGTCTCAAAGCCCTCTGTGGGCTCCGCACAATTTGCAAAGAACCATAACGCTTCGGAGAGAGATTCCTTGGAGTGCCAGCTCGTCATCACGATCTCGCCCTCTGGTTCAACCGGGGCACGCTGCTGGTCAACCAGGTCATGCACCCTTTCGCAATCCGGTCCCCACGCGCACAGATAGACCATCCCTCGATCAAGGAGGGCTCTTGCAATCTTCTGAAGAACTTCGTTTTTAACCTTGGTCGCGTCGAGCGCAAGAAACAGCACGAAGTGAGTTGAAATCGAATCGAGAACCGCTGCCACATCCTGGACGCTTGGCACGTTGCCTACGCAGAATCGCCGGGCGGCATTATGCAAATCCCTTCGTGCTTCCAGCAAGAGGTTCTCCTTCATAGAAAATCGATGTTACCACCCTTCCTTCAAGGAGTTTTCGCTCATCGCACTTGGCCCACTCCGGACTCCCCGTTGGCATATGGCAAAGCTAACGAGTCGGTCATGCCCTTCGCCCGATAAACTAAATCTGTGACCGAAATCCGCGAATTCATCCGCCAGCTTCCCAAGGCCGAGCTGCACCTGCACCTCGAGGGCGCCATCCTGCCCTCCACGCTCGTCGAACTGAGCCAGCGCCACGACAAAACCCCCATCACCCTCGCCGAGGCCGAGGCCCTCTACCGCTTCACGGATTTCTCCGGCTTCATGCTCGCCTTCAAAGCCGTCACCGGCCAGCTCATCCACCCGGAGGACTACGAGCTCGCCGCCTGGCGCATGATGCAGCAGCTTGCCGCGCAGGGCGTCGTCCACGCCGAGGTCTACATCTCCGTCGGCGTCATCTACCTCTGGCGCAACCACGACCCCCACGTCTTCGAGCCCATCTTCGCCGGCCTCGAACGCGCAAGGGAGCGCGCCCACTCCGAACTCAACCTCTCTGTCTACTGGATCTTCGACGCCGTCCGCCACTTCACCGTCGCTGAGGCCGAGCGCGTCTTTCGCAAGGCCGCCGAGATGCGGCCCCAGCACCCCTCGATCATTGGCATCGGCCTGGGCGGCGACGAGCGCCGCACCGGCTCCACGCCCTACCGCGCGCTCTACGCCGAGGCCCGCGAAGCGGGCCTGCGCCTCACCAACCACGCCGGTGAAACCACCGGCCCCGAGGCCATCTGGGAGGCCCTGAATATCGGCTCCGAGCGCATCGGCCACGCCGTCTCGGCTATTCAGGACTCAACTCTCGTCCAGGAGTTAAAGACACGGAGTGTACCGGTCGAGCTCAACCCCACATCCAACGTCCGCACCGGCGTCTGCCCGTCCTTTGCCGCACATCCCCTGCGCGGTTACTTCGACGCCGGCCTGCTCGTCACCCTCAACTCCGACGATCCGGCCTTCTTCGGCTCCGGCATCGCCAATGAGTACCTGCTGGCCCATACCGTGCAGGGCTTTACCCGCGAAGAACTCCGCCAGCTTGCGGCCAACTCCATCCGCGCCAGCTTCCTGCCCGAACCGGACAAAGCCCACTGGCTTTCCCGCATCGAATCTACATACGCAACAAAAGTGGCAGGCTCACGACCCGTCTGAGTCATACGTCTTATTGAAAGTTGGGTTATTCTTGAAGCAGGAGACGACAGAGCCAATGTCCATGGAACCTGAATCCATCACGCCCACCGAAGAGCCGGACGAGAGCAGCGCCCTGCGTGTGATCGGCTGGTTTTCCGTGGGAATGGCCGTCGCCGCGCTCGGCATCTACATTGGCCGCGAGCTCTTCAGCCGCCACAAGTTCAACCAGCGCACTCCATACGACTTCTACGCGAATGCGGGTGAGCAGCAGGCCAGCGAATTCGGCATGGGCATCTAGCGCGCTTCCAATCGGCCCCGCCCCCGTCCCGGCTTCATTCCATGCATTTCTTTCCCTGCCCCCCCGCCCGCTCCGCTATCACACAGCAAAGCGGCCCTCTCACTTCTGCTTCCACTCAGCAGAAGTGAGAGAGCCGCTTTCAAGCCATCAAGATAAGCCGCCTTGCGGATGAACCCGGAGCGGGCTCGATCGACCGCCCCGGGCCGGTTCAGGCGCCGTCAGAACTGATACGTGATCGTGCCGAACACCGCTCGTGGAGCGCCGGGATAGGCATTGATGTAGCCGCTCGGAGCCGTGTTCCCCGGGTAAAGGGGAGCAAAATAGCCGCCGCTCGAAATGTACTCCCACTCGTTGTACTTCGTATTCGCAAGGTTCAGCACATCCAGCTTCAGGTTGAACGATTGCTTTTCGAAGTTGAACGGAGCCGTCACCGAGGCATTCGCCACCGTGAAGGACGACATCTTCTGCGTCGTCGGCGCACCCGTATTATTCGACCACAGATATTGCGAGCCCGTAGTCTCCAGCCAGAAGCGCGGCTCAACCAGTTCCTTGTGGTCGCGCTGGATCCCGTAGTAGACGCCCGTATTCAGCGTTACGTTTGGCACATAGGACACCGGCAGGTTGTTGTAGGCCGTGCACGAAAGCTGCTGCGCGCTGCACTCGGCCAGGCTCGGCCCTCCCACAATGTAGCGCGTAAAGTTCGACGCCTCCCCCGCAAAATTCAGGAAGATGTGCAGATTGCTGCTGGGATCGGCATCAAAAAATGCGTCCACGCCGTGGTAGGTGGAGTCGCCGCCGCCGGAAATCTGCAACCCGGCCGCCGTTTCAAAGTCGATCTCCTGGTTCGTGTAATTCAGGTGGAAGTAGTTCGCGCCCGCTATGAAATTCCCAAGGCCCGGCGCATGCCGGAAATGAACCTTCGCGCCGCCCTGGGTGTAGGCGCCCTTTGCCAGCGTGTAGTAGGTCGGGTCTACGCTCTGGAACATGCCCCCGCCGCCGCCCACTGCGGGTGAGCGATAGGTCACGTCATAGCCGCCGTAGATCGTCAGCCAGTCATACGGCGTCACCGAGGCATCAATCGAGGGTTCGATGGCCGAGCGGCTTTCATGTGCTCCGCACAGCGAGCCCTGGTCCTTCGTCGTGCTCCCGTCCGGCGCAACCGTCGGATCCCCTAAAACATTGTGATACGGATCGGACCCCGCCGCATACAACGCGCAGTGGGTGGAAGAGATCACGCCCGGCGCAAAGCTGAAGTCGCGCGCCGCCTGGTCGCTGTAGCCGGTGGAGAACCCAACGACGCGCACGCCGGGAACAATGTGTACGCGCGCAACAGGATGAAAATCGTCCTGCGCGTAGAACGCCACGTTGTCCTGCTGGAAGTAGCCTGAACGGAACTTCGATCCTGCCCCGACCACTTCGTGCGCGCCGCTGCCGCCATAGGCGGGGTTATAGAAAAGGTTGCGCGAGTTGTAGTTCTCATGCAGCAGGTAGCCGCCGAAATTCACCGTGTTGTATGGGAGGACTTCAGTCATCCCAACCTGGTCGCCGAAGATGTTGCTGTGCGGATTGTTCCACTCGTCCACCTGAGCGCCTTCGCTGAGAGCATCGTCATTGCGGCGGTGAAAACGGCGAATGTGATTGAACCAGGTCATGTTCTGCAGCGTGCTCCTGCTGCTCAGGAAGAGGTTCTCGCGCCCGTAGGCCAGAAACATTTCATTCGTGTCGTACTTGTTGTAGGCGGCGTACGGCAACGCGCTGTAGTAGCCGCTCGTCGCCTGGCTGAAGTGCGTGCCGTCCGGCTCGATCAACCCCACATCCGCGGTCGGAATCACGGTGGGGCGATACCCGCCGGCCTTCGCATAAAACACGCCCAGCACGATGCTGCCTGCCGAGAAGGTCTTCAGCGTCTTGCCAAGAACGGATCCGTTTTTCGAGGGGTTGCCGAAACCGTCCGGCCCCTGGCGGAAATCGTTGCCCCGCCCCAGACCGCCGCCAACCACCGTCGACCATCCGTGAAAGTTGCCCGTGTTGCCCACAAACGCAAAATTCTGCTGACCATACGGTCCCTGGGTAAGCGCAATACTGGCGTGGCGGTCCAGAGTCGGCTGGACCGGCGTGAATTCCACGCCGCCACCGACGCTGTTGTACCAGCGATTCATGGGCTGCCCCGGCCCATACGTCACCGCCAGGTTCTGCATCACCAGGTTCTGCGGCATCGTTGCTGATTGCCACAAACCCGTTGCCGGGTCTCCCACCGGAACCCCATCGAACGTGATGCCCAGCGAGCCCGGCGCCGTGAAACTCGTCGCCTCGCCCGCCCAGCCCTGCTGGATTCCGTTCAGGATCACCGTGTATTTGGTGGAGCCGCTCTCTCCATACCCAACCACGTTCGCGCCCGGCGTGGAGGCGATCATCTGCGCCCCGCCCGCCACCGGCCCGCCGGCATCCAGTTGCTTGCGGTCGAGTACGCGAAGCGTCTCCGGCGTCATCATCACGTCCTCGCGTGTGGGCACGGGCTTGGCCTCGGGGTCCACAGTCCCGCGAACAACCACGCTTTCCGATAACGTGGCCACATTCAACATCGCTTCGATCGTCGTCGCGTGCTGCGCCGCCGGCGTAACCCGCTCAGTGAAGGACTCAAATCCAGACTTCTCCACCGTGATCAGTTGCGGGTCCAGTGACACATCCATGAAGACAAAGCGGCCATCGCCGCCCGTCGTCGTGTGGATGACCTTGCTGGTCGTCAAATTCGTTAAGGAAACAGCCGCTTTCGGAATCACAGAACCAGAGGCGTCAACTACCTTTCCATCAATCTGTGTTCCGGCGGCATACGACGTGCAACTTACCAGCAGCGCCATGCAGGCGCCGAACACCCATGTCTTCAACATGCAGCGCAACCTCCAAATAGACTTTCCGTGGGATAAAGCGACGTCGTGCGTAGGGAGCGCCTCCCCTTCGAACGCGGGAAGGATCGCTCGTCGCTCGTCTTCTAAGAGACAGACACTCCTAACCTGGATGAACCGGGTTACAGCCAGGTGAAACCGGCGTGAATGTTCCGCTGCGGGTAGGTTTCAATTGTGAAAATGTGGCGGCAGGTGGCAGGCGGAGACAGCGCCGCACCGGCGCTATTCTGCGCAAGCCGGTGAGGCTTGCTCTCTTTGGTGGGGATGGGTGTTGTCTATGTGACTCTCGGTCCGTCAGAGGGTCGATTTCAAAGGTACAGGCTTCAGCCCGCAAATCAATTGAGCAGAATGAACCCGGCCATTCAAGCATTTTCGGAATGAGTGTAAACCGGAGCGATGAACTGGAGTGGCTCTTTCCTCACGGAAGAGCCACCTTCCGCCGATCTCAAAAAGTCTACAGAAATTCCGAAAATGCTCTAGCCACTGAAGGGATGTTATTCCAACCGACCCACCCTATCAATCACGCGTATATGGCTGCCCTGGCGCAGACGCAGCTTTGTCACGCAGGCCTATCGCATCCCCAGCTTCAACCACCTGCCCCTCAAGGATTAGGCGTGCAGTTAGGAAAGTTGAAGCTGCCAATCACCGTGCCCCAGAAGAAGTTATAGATCCCGAAGACATTGGTCGGCGTCGAGTATTCGGTGGTGTACCAGAACGTGCAATTATCCTTGGGGTCGACAGCCACGCTGCTGTAGTCTCCCCAGCGGCTGTATGTGTCCTGGAAATTCGGGCCGTTATAGAGAACCGCCTCGGTCTCCATTCCACTATCCACGCCCTTTTCCATGCCCGTCACGGCCACACTGGGATACATCGAGCCACTCGACGTGCTGTAGCCCAGTCCCAGGTTGCCCGTTCCGTCTTGCGCGATGCTCCCCATCCATCGATACGTCGTGCTATCGGGGCTGAACGTTCCCTGCCCGCACACGGAGAAGGGAATCGTCGCGCTCTGATTGCATAGCTGGTACCACCGGATGCCCGTCTGCGTGCTCGTCGAACTCACCTGCACCGCATGATTCACCACCATCGCCTGCGTGGCTCCGTAGTTGCGATAGGAAAGGCGATACATCAGCCGGTCGCCCAGCGAGTCCAGTTGCTGCGTCGTGCCAAGCTGCGGAATGCACGTGCCTCCGCCGCATGCATCATGGAATGTTCCCACGCTCAGATTGCCCAGCGCCGTCAGTTGTCCTGATTGCAATTGATACAGTGCGAGCTCATTCCCCGATGTGCTGCTCAGATTGTTCACAAACTGCAGGTAATAATCCGAGCCGCTCGGCGCAATGTTCGCTCCGTCAAGATCGGCCGGCAGAATGTTGTAGATCGCCGTGTTGCCGGTTCCCGAGCACGTGAACGTGATCGATGCCGGAGCCGTGATCCAGCTCGGGCGCGAAAAACTGCACGCCTGCGCTCCAAGAAACGTGGATCGTACCGACCCCGTGAACTGATTGACCTTGATATTGAACATGTTCGCCGAAAAATAAATCCCGTCTCCCCAGATGCCAAGCTTTGGGTAGTCCGGCAAGCTGTTGCCAAACGGGATGTCATACACCTCGTAGCTTCCCGTCGCATCGGCGCTGTCTGAAATTGCCAGGCAGAAATCGTTCTGAGAAAAGTCTGAATTGTAGGCCAGTTGGCTGATCAGCCAACGGCCGTCAAGCTGATCCCAGAGCACGATCGGATCTCCACCATCCATGTTTGCGTTGCAGTTCGCCGTGCTCGGCAGATTGGAAAAAAGGGTCAGCCCCAGATCGCCGCCCACGGTCAGCTGGCTTCCGGAGGTGTTGTAAATGGCAAAGCTGGTATTCACCACCTGGACAATCTGCGTGTTCCCGTTCGGATCGATGCCGACCGAAAGATTCGTGTCGGGCGGAATCGCGCCCGTGAATCCCTGCCCCTGAAACACAGAGCCTGTCGCGTAGTGCGCCGAAAGAGTGGAGGTCTGCAAGTCGGGATCAGTCCAGCTTCCCCCGCCCGTACCGCCGCCGCCTCCGCCTTTCCCCGGACGTTTCGGCTTGGGAAGCACGATCGGCGGCATCCCGGGCTCCCATCCGGGTGGCATCGGAGCAAGCGAACTGAGCGGAGGAGTTGTGCCGTGAGCGACAGATTCAATCCGGATACCGGACCTTCCCTGTCCTGCGCACAAGTCCGTGACCAGGAACAGGCATCCCACAACCGCGAGTACTTTCACGTTGACTCCCATGGGCTCCTCCGTTTCTCCTCAGCGGAATCCTGGGCCTCGACTGCGGCCGGCGCATCAGCGCCAAACTTTCGGTTTTTCCCTTTGAACTTCGGATGGGGCGTCCGAAGATGCCCGCGATTTTATGCCCTCCCGCCCATCGCGTCAATAAAATACATGCGGCAGCCTCTCAAGTTGTGCCTGCTCTCGCCGCCTCCAGCCCCACGCTCTCATAAGAGCCCTTGCGTGGCCCTTCCTCTTTTGCGCCTTGCCTGGCCGCGCCTGCCGCCTTCCCTTCTCCCTGCGTTACCCTAATTCCTGATGGGCCGCATCCGCATTCTTCCCGACCATGTCGCTAACCAGATCGCCGCCGGCGAGGTGGTGGACCGTCCTGCCTCCGTGGTCAAGGAGCTGCTGGAGAACGCCCTCGACGCCGGGGCCAGCCGCATTCGCGTTGAAGTCGAGGCGGGCGGGCGCAAGCTCATCCGCGTCGCCGACGACGGCCACGGCATGAACCGCGATGACGCCCTGCTGGCCTTCGAGCGCCATGCCACCAGCAAGCTGCGCACCGCCGACGACCTGCTCTCCATCGCCACCCTCGGCTTTCGCGGCGAGGCGCTGCCCTCCATTGCCTCCGTGGCCCGCGTGACGCTGGAGACGGCCACCGAAGACGAGGCCGCCGGAACCCGCATGGAGATCGCCGGCGGCAAAATTCTCCATGTGGACGACGCCGCCCTGCCCCGCGGAACCACCCTGGCCGTCGCCGACCTTTTTTTCAATACGCCCGCACGGCGAAAATTCCTCCGCGCCGAGTCGACCGAGCTGGGCCATGTGACGGCGCTGGTCACTCACTACGCGCTGGTCCACCCGGAAAAACACTTCGAGCTGGTTTCCGCCTCGCATACCATCGTCTCCGCGCCGCCGGTTACCCGCACGGCCGAGCGCATCTATCAAATCTTTGGCAAGGACACCCTTGCACAACTGCTGCCGGTGGCCGCCGAGACTCCCCTGCAGCGCGCCGGCCTGCCCGAGCCTCCGCCATGGAAGAGAGACCCGGATGAGCCAGCCCGCGACCCCGGCAGTCTTCGGCTCAGCGGCTTCTTCAGCAAGCCGGAACTGCAAAAGCTCAACCGCAACTCCATCTATATCTTTGTGAACAAGCGCCTTATCCGCGACCGCCTGCTGCTCCACGCCATCACCGAGGCCTACCGGAACGTGATTCCGCCCTCCAGCTTCCCTGTCGTTCTGCTCTATCTGGAGATGCCACCTGAAGAAGTGGATGTGAACGTCCACCCGGCCAAGACTGAAGTCCGCTTTCGCCAGCAGGGCCTGGTCCATGATTTTGTCCGCGACAGCCTCCGCACGGCACTCATCAAGGCGCGCCCTGCAGCCGGATTCCTGGCCGCGCTGGACGCTGCGCCTGCCGCCAGCCCCTCGCTGATGCCTCCTTCCGCCTCACCTCTGCCCGGTTCGCCGGATGCGGACCCGGCTCTTTCAGACTCCGGCGTCTCCGGCCTCCCGAGCGCCGACGCCGAGCGATTCCAGTTGACGCCGCGCCCGGTCGAGCCCATTCCCGGCAGGCTGCCGTTCGATGGCCGCTCACTGAACGCCGGCAGCTTTGACAGCCAGGCATGGGGCCGGTCAGCGGAGGCGCTCTTTCAAACCGCAGACCCCGCTACCGCCGAACAGTGCTCAACAGGCAACATTGATTCAACGACTTACAAGCAATCAACCGTCGCGCAGACCGCTACGGTGGAAGCCGAACAGGCCGCTGCCAATTTGAATCATCTCGGCTCGCTTCGCCCCCTCGGACAGTTGCGCGAGTCATTCATCCTCGCCACGGGCAGCGACGGCCTCTGGATCATCGACCAGCACGTAGCCCACGAGCGGGTGCTTTTTGAGAAAATTCTGCGCGACCGCCAGATCGAGCGTGTCCAGCGCCAGCGCCTGCTGATGCCCTTGCTGGTCGAATTAAAGCCCTGGCAGATGGTCGTCTTCGCCCGCATCGCCGAGGAACTGGAAAAGAACGGCTTCGAGGTCGAACCCTTTGGCCCTCAGACACTTGCCGTCAAAGCTGCCCCCGTCGGCCTGGAAGGCGCCGAACTCGAGCGCATGCTCGCCGAGGTCATCGAGCAGTCCAGCGGAGACTCAGAAGAACCCGCGCAGAATCAGGACCTTGCCTCTCTCCGCACGCGGATTGCGGCCTCCATCGCCTGCCACTCCGCCATCAAAGTCAACACCCCGCTTGACCCGGTGCGCATGGAGTGGCTCCTGCTCGAGCTGGCGAAGACCGAGCACCCAACCAATTGCCCCCACGGACGTCCAATTGCCTTGCAGTATTCCTGGAAGGATATCCAGCGGGCCTTCCATCGAATTTAATTCCCATTTAAGATAAACGGAGGGTAAGGCGGCCCTGCACGCAGCAGAGGGTTGCCCGGCGCCAGCGCCAGCCTGGAAGCGAGGGTTTTTCTTTGACATCGGAGCAATTGGAAGCAGCGCGCGCCGAAAGGATGCGCCACAATGGATTTGGGCCCCTCACTCTGGAGGATGCCCGGACGTGGATCGAGGAAACCGGCCTTTGTCTTTTTCTGCCCAGAAAGCAGTCTTCCTCTTCCGTCGCGCCTTCATTTGTTGAGGCCGTTGCAGGCCAGCGGGATGTGACACCCGACCCGCCGCAGATTGCGGCAGCCGAGGAACTATTGGTGCGCCTGGAGACCGACGGCGTAGCGGTACGGCTCAATCTGCTCGGCCAGCCGGGAGAACAGCCCGACTTTGTTGTCGCCAGCTGGGTTCTGCCCTACGTGTACGCCCTGCGCGGCGACCGTGACTGGCGGCGCAGCCCGCAACTGACCGGCTCGCGCCAGGTTTCGCAGCTGGCCGTGCAGGCCTACAAGCTGCTGGAGGCCGGCGACGCCACCATCTCGCAACTGAAGCAGGCACTGGGCCGCGAGGTCAGCGAATCTGCCGTCCTGCGCGCCATCACTGAGCTTTGGCAGCAGCTGCGCATCATTCCCGTGATCTCTGCTCCAGGACAGCCTGCCCGTTGGCAGCTGCTCCGTCATCGATTCCAGAAAGCGATTGCCGAAGGCGCTTCCACCTCGCAGGTGACGGCCATCTCCGTGCTTGCCTCCATCTACCTGCAGGCCGTGATTGCCGCCAGCATGGAAGAAGTCGAGCTCTTCCTTGCCGCGCTGACGGCGCGCAGCAAGATCCGCGAGGTACTGCGCGGGCTGGTAGCCACCCGCCAGGTTCACACCATTTCTCTGGGACACGCACCGCACTTCTACGTTGCAGGCACGCTGCCCGAATTCGCGGTGACACCCACCACGTACGCCAGCGCGTACATGCCGGCCTCGGCCTACTTCCTGCATCAGAGGGAGCACGAAGAAGAAGCGCCGGAGCTGCCGGCCGCCCAGCCTGCCCGCCAGCCCGCGCCTGCCGCTCACACGGAACAGCAACGGCCCGCCGGTTCGCACTCGGCTCGAACGCCCGTGCGCAAGCCTGCAGCCGCCGGCAAGTCTGCCGTTTCCCGGCCTCACTTCAGCCGTCCGGCCTCTCACAGCCGGGACCGCAAGCCTGCACAGGCCGCCTCCAGCAGCCGCCCGGCACGGCGCGGCGCCGATGCCCGGCCCGCGGGAGCGCGCACGGCCAATGGCTCCCGGCCTGCCTCAGGCTCGCGCTGGAGCCAGGGCGCGCCAAAGAATGGGAGCGCGAGCGGCAAACCGGCAAGCTCCCGCACCGCAACCGGCGCCAAGAGCGCCGCGCGGCCGACAGGCGCGAAGGCCCGGCCGTCCGCCGGCGCCCGCACAACCTCAAACGCGAAATCCGCGGCCCCGTCGTGGAGCAAGCGCAACGGCCATGGCAGCAATGGGAAAACCTCTGCCAAGCCCGGCGCGTCCACCCGAAGCGGCAGCCTTTCCCGCGGCAGCGCTCCCCGCAAGGACGCAAGGCCCGATGCGCGTTCTGCCCGCGGCAGCCGCAAGCCGGCCATGACCGCCGGCGCCGGGGCAGGCAACAACAAGCGGTTTGGCTTTACCGCCCGTCCCAAGCAGGGAACCAAGAAGCGCGGATGAACGCGGATGAAAGCTCCTTGCGCTCCCCGGGATCGGCTGGCAGGGTGATCGTCGCCATCGATGGGCCCGCCGGCGCGGGCAAGAGCACCATTGCGCGGCGGCTGGCCCGGCGCTTCGGCCTGCTGAACCTTGAAACCGGCGCAATGTACCGCGCCTTTGCCCTCAAGGCCCTGCGCGCAGGTATCGCGCTGGACGCGATCGCTGACCTGGCGAAGCTGGCTGACGAGACCCATATCCGCCTCGAGGCCAGCGGGGATGAAAACCGCGTCCTGCTCGACGGCGAGGACGTGACCGCGCTGATTCGCGATCAGAGCGTGACGGATGCCGCCTCGCGCGTCAGCGTCTTCCCTGCCATTCGCGCCTGGATGGTGCGCCTGCAGCAGGAAATGGGCGCCGCAGGCGGTGTGGTGATGGAAGGGCGCGACATTGGGACCGTGGTCTTTCCGCGCGCAGAGGTCAAGATTTTTCTGGATGCCGCCCCTGAGGTGCGGGGCATGCGCCGCTTTGACCAGCTTGGCCCCCGGCCGGCCCTGCAGCCGGATGACGTGATCCGCGACCTGCGGGCACGGGACGAGCGCGACCGCAACCGCGCTGACTCGCCGCTGAAAGCGGCGCCGGACGCCGTGCTGCTGGACTCGACCGACATGACCCTGGAAGAGGTCGTGAAGGCAGCGGAAGAAATCGTGAGCGCCAGGCTCGCAGAGCTGGCTGCGTCGCACGAAACAAGAATCGACAGGGCCTGAAAATCTTCGCGAACCAGCAGGCGCGGTTCCCCCTGCGTTGCAGTTGCAACGGGCTTTTCCCTTTTGATTGCGCTCTCTGTATGTCAAACTGACCAGCAAGAACCGCAAGGTCGACAATCATCCTATGGAGCGCGACACCCTGCGTGACGTATCCGGATCGTCGGGCCCTCCGCTTGTCGTCACGCCGGATCAGCAGGACTGGCGTTGGAGGTTGGGATGCGCATCGAATGCAGAAGTTGTGGACGATCCGACTTTCGTCTCTCACGCCTTCGCCCGTCGGACTTGTTCCGTTTGCTGATTCTGCAATATCCCCTGCGCTGCCGCGTTTGCGCCAGGCGGCAGTACGCATTCATCGTTCGGGCTCTCAAGCTGTCTTCCCCACGACCCCGCCATCCGCATTCAACAAACCCATAGCGCCTTCAAAATTCGCCATGAACTGCAGCAAGCCGGGCTCCTGTCAGTGCAACATGGGCGGTTCAGATCCCCCGGTTCGCACGGGGTCGAATCGTCGAAGGAATTTTCGGTTGGCCTGGCAAATGCGTCCCGCGCCAAGGTTTCGCCTGCCCGAAGGCGCCGGAATGCTATAGGCTTTTAAGAAGAATGGAAACTACCTGCACTCGCTGCCACCAGACCACCCAGGCCGAAAGCTGCTATTGCCCGCACTGTGGGCTGCCGCAACTGGTCTATGCGGGAGACAACTCCGGCGGGCAGGCGCCGTCGGAGCCCTGGGCTGGAGCTGTGCGCGATGCAAGCACCATTGACTGGAAACCAGCCATGCGCGCGGCCCTGACGCTTGCGGTACCAGCCGGGCTGCTGTCGAGCGCGATCTCGCCCGTGGGTGTGCTGGGCCTGTTCTGGATGGCTGGGGCGGCGGCCTGGGCCGTATTGCTCTACATGCGCAGCCAGCGCCCTGCCTGGATCACCATCGGCGCAGGCGCGCGCATCGGCCTGGTGACCGGCCTGCTGGCGGCGTGGCTGGCCTTTGCCGTCAGCGGAGGCACCCTGTTTGTGCAGCGGTTTGTTCTGCACCAGTCCACCCAGATTGACGCCGACTGGAAGACCCGCGTGAACATGAGTCAGGAAATGGCCCAGGAGTGGACCGCCGGGATGGGTTCATCGGATGCGGCGCATGCCGAGGCCGTGGCGCTGCGCGCCCAGGTTCAGGCGTGGATGATGTCGCCCTGGGGACATGCGGGCATTGAGACCTTCGGCATTGCCGTCAATTCGCTCTTCCTCCTGTTCTTTGCTGCGGGAGGCGGCGCGGCAGGAGCGCGCATGCTGGCCCGCAGGCGCCGGCCAGAGGTCTAGGCTTCGCCACGCACAGCGGAAGTGCCTGTTTTACAAGATTTTGCCCGGCCTTCGTAACCCGGTTCCACTTCTCCACAACTTGCCCTGAGCGGTCAACCCTCGTATCATCCGGCCAGAGAGCACACATGAGCGAAACACAGCAGAAACCCGTCCTGCGCATCAAGGGCAGGCTGATGTCCGCCTCTGAGATTGAGCGCACCCTGGTGCGCCTGGCCCACGAAATCGTGGAGAAGAGCAACGGCAGCGAAAACCTGGCTCTGGTCGGCATCAAGCGGCGCGGGATTCCGCTGGCACAGCGGCTCGCAAAGCTGATCGCCGACATTGAAAAACACCCCATCGACACGGGCATGCTCGACATCCAGTTCTATCGCGACGACCTGTCCACTACCGACGTCCGCCCGGTGGTCACGCCCGGAGCCATCGGCTTTGACGTGAACGGCCGCGACGTCGTGCTCTGCGACGACGTGCTCTACACAGGCCGCACCATCCGCGCCGCCCTCGACGCCCTGTTCGACCATGGCCGCCCGCGCCGTGTGCAGCTGGCCGTACTCATCGATCGCGGACACCGCGAGCTGCCCATCGAGGCAACCTACGTGGGCCGGCATGTGCCTACCAGCAGCCGCGAGATTATTGAAGTGAAGTTCCAGGAAGTGGATAACGACGAGCAGGTGCTGCTGGTCGAGCGCGTGGATTAGCCCACCCGCCTTTCAACCTGCGCGCATTCCCACGCGCTCTTCGCCAGGGCCTTCGGGCTCCCGGCAACGACTGTGAACCGGACCGGAGCCCGGTGCTCCGGTGTGAATCTGCATGAACGCAACCGTAGCCCCCGCACGCCGCCAGCTTCACCCTCCGCCCGTTGCTCCATCGCCTTTTCCGTACAATCCGGGCTCGCTGCTTTCAGTCCAGGACCTGACCCTGGACGGCATAAGTCACATCCTCACCCGCGCCACGGCCCTTGAAACCATGGACCCGCTGGAGCGGGCGCGCATCCTCGCCAAGCGGCGCGTCGCTCTCCTGTTCTACGAGTCCTCCACGCGCACCCGCACCAGCTTTGAGCTGGCCTCTAAAAGCCTCGGCGCCGACACTACCCTCGTCTCCAGCCTTTCCTCGAGCATTGAAAAGGGCGAGACGCTGAAAGACACCGGCCTCACGCTGCGGGCACTGGGCGCTGAAGCCATCATCCTGCGCCACAGCTCATCCGGCGCGCCATGGCTTCTCGAGGCCTCCACCCATCTGCCCGTCCTCAACGCCGGCGACGGCATGCACGAGCATCCCACGCAGGCCCTGCTCGACCTGCGCACCATCCTCCAGCATCTGCGCCCCGGCCTCACAACCGTCGCGGCCGACACGCTGGCCGGTGTCACCATCACCATCGTCGGCGACATCCTGCACAGCCGCGTTGCCCGCTCCAACATACTGCTGCTGCCGCGCCTCGGCGCGCAGGTCGTCCTCTGCGGACCGAAAGAGCTGCTGCCCGAGCTGGCCGCCACCGCCGGCCCCGGCATCGCCATCGAGCGCGACTTTGAGGCCGCTCTCCGCCAGTCGCAGGTGGTGATGATGCTGCGCATCCAGGCCGAGCGCCTCGCCGGCCTCCAACTCGATCTCGAACAGTACAAATCCAGCTATCAGCTCACCGGGCAGCGCCTCGCCGCCCTCGCGCCCGCAGCTGTCGTCATGCACCCCGGCCCCATCATTCGCGGGCTCGAACTCACCGCCGGCGTCGCCGACGGCCCGCAGTCGGCCATTCTCGAACAGGTGCGCAACGGCGTCGCCATCCGCATGGCCGTCGTCGAGCGCGCGCTCACCACCAACGGAGCCCGCGCATGACCGACCTCGTAATCCGCAATGGCCACCTCATCGACCCCGCCGCCGGTGTCGATGCACCCAAAGACATTCTGATCAAGGACGGCCGCGTGGCCGAGATCGCTTCGCCCGGCAAGCTCAAATCCGCCAACGGCGCTGAGGTGCTGGACGCAACCGGCCTCACCGTCGCCCCCGGCCTCATCGACATTCACGTCCACCTGCGCGAGCCCGGCCAGGGTTACAAGGAGACTATCGCCACCGGCACGGCTGCGGCAGCAGCGGGGGGATTCACCTCCGTGGCCGCCATGCCCAACACCAACCCGGTCAACGACTCGCCCGAGATTACCCGCTGGATGCTCGCACCCGAGCGCAACGCCGCCATCCGCGTCTTCCCCATCGGCGCCGCCACACGCGGCTCCAAGGGCGAAGCCCTCAACGACTTCGCCGCCCTCAAATCCGCCGGAGCCGTCGCCGTCACCGACGATGGCCACCCCATCCTCAAAGACGGCATCATGCGCGAGACCCTCGCCGCCGCCGCCCGCGTGGGCCTCAGCGTCATCCAGCACGCCGAAGACACCCGCATGACCCAGGGCTGCAGCATGAACGCCGGACCCATGGCCTTCAAGCTGGGCCTCCGCGGCATGCCCCCCGAGGCAGAGTCCTCGCTCGTCGAGCGCGACATCCGCCTCGTCACCGAGCTGCGCGACGCCCGCGTCCATCTCCACGTCGCGCACACCTCCACCGCCGCCGCTGTCGCCGCCGTGCGCCAGGCCCGCCGCAACGGCCTCCGCGTCACCTGCGAGGTCGCCCCGCACCACTTCCTGCTCACCGAGGACCACGTGGGCCTCTACTCGACCAACGCCAAGATGAACCCGCCGCTGCGCTCCGCCGCAGACCGCGACGCCATGATCGAAGGCATCCTCGACGGTGTCGTCGACGCCATCGCCACCGACCACGCGCCCCACGCCGTCCATGAAAAGGAAGTCGAGTTCGAGCACGCGCCCAACGGCATCACCGGCCTTGAAACCGCGCTCGGCCTCTCGCTCCGCTGGCTGCACCGCGAGTGGAAAATGCCCCTCGGCCGCGTCCTTAGCCTGCTCAGCGGGCAGCCCGCAACGCTGCTCGGCCTCAAGGGCCGCGGCACGCTCGCCGCCGGCAGCTTCGCCGACGTCGTCATCTTCGACCCCAAAGCCGAGTGGACCTACCGCGCCGCAGACACGCGCTCCAAATCGCGCAACACACCCTTCGACGGCTGGACCATGCAGGGCAAGGTCCGCTACACCATCAGCGAAGGACGCATCGTCTACACCAGCGCCTGACTCTGCGCCCGGATGCTCTTCAGTTGTCTTGAATAATTGCCCTTACGAAGCCAGCCCCAGGAGTTCGCGCTCGGCGCGGAGCCAGTCTTCCGCGTCGTGCCCATGCTGGCGGCCGCGCTCGGCCCAGTAGCGGTGCGCCAGTTCCGCAATCCGCTCATGCGAAACCGCCATCGCCGTCACCTTTGTCTTCACTGCCTTCTTGCTGGGCGTAACCTTCTTCGGCGCAACCTCCCCGGTTGCCGCCTTCACGCTCGCTGTCTTGCGGGGTGCTTTTGACGTGCTCGCTTTCTTTACCGTATCTGCCATTAGGATTGCCTCCTTCTAGTAGTCAGGGCCAATGAGCAGGCCATTTTCTATAGGCTACAGAACCGTCAACAGAAATTGAAGCGGAAACCACGCGCAGAACCCGCGTTGTCAATAGCCAACGCTTCGTCAGCGCACGGCCAGCGCTGTGGTAAGAATCAGAATCGAATCGAAATACCCTTATCGCCCAGCTCCGTAAACACGCCCAGCAGGTTCGTCATCCCCAGCAGCTCGCGCACCCGCTTGCCCAGGTTGATCAGCTCCAGCGTGCATCCCGCGCCCTTGGCCGAGACATACAGCCGCACCAGCGTGCCCAGACCCATGCTGTCCATGTGCGCCACGTCCGTCAGGTCCAGCACAATCCGCTTGTGCTCCGGCATCAGTTGCTTCACGCGGCTATAAAGCGCATCGCCCACACCCGCCACCAGCCTGCCATGGCAGCGCACCACAGCCACGCCAACCTTCTCCTCCACTTCCACAATGAAAGCAGACCCACCCACCTTGCTCTCCATACGCAATGACCTCAGGGGAAATCTGAAAATCCCGCAACCCAGCCGCGCGCCATTCTCTCATCTAAAGTTATGCGGAATACAGCAAATCTTGCCGCCGGGTTGGCAGAGTTCATCGTCCCCAGAGCTGAAAACACGCGGCTAAACGGTGGAGGACTTAATGCGCGTTGCGTCCTCCCGGAATGACTGAAGAAACAGCCACGCAAGTTCAAGAGCGATCGGCCACACGAGCACCATCGAAACAAGCCAACCGGATCTGGACGACAAGCTTCCGGGCGCTCCGCCGTAAACCACCAGACACAATGTCACGTTCGCTAGATAAGCCGTATCGAGACCGGCAATGCACGCCCATGCAGGAGAAATGCGACGGCGGCGCAATAGCAGAACGGCTGCACTCGCGAAGATGATGCCGAAACCCAGGCTCAGCACAAAGAGCCGTTGCCATTGGCTGGTGCCGGCAAGATGCAGCAGAAACGGTGTCTCCACCAAAATTGTGCCGCCAATGGAAAGCCCGGCGAAGCTCCAAAGAAAACGGCGCCCTGCGGCCGTCGAAGATTGCCCTGCGAAGAGCGAGCGCAAGCGGAGCCAGATCATCGGAAAAGCAAGAAAGAATGGAGCACCAACAAGCGCGTGCCACCAATTGCCTTGATTGCCAGGGACACGCAGCCTCACCGCATCCCACGGCGAAGTGTTGAGTGCAAAAGGAAGAAACGGGACTACCCCTGCAAACAACCACAAAAAGAGCGCACAAGCGTTGGCCCATGTCCGACCGTGCCCTTCTTGCGGCCAATCTGCCTGCCCATTGACTGCAGCTCTCCAATCAGCGCCCACGATGACCTCCGACTGGGACGATTTCGATCCACGTGCGGGCCTTCCGTGCTCCAAGGCATTACGACAAACCTGCTCACAAAGTTCAACTCGTGCCGGGTTGCCCCGCCCTTGCCGTTCGCACCAGCGAGCGGCAGGGCGGGAATGCATGACTCCCACCGAACCACCCCAAAAAATTCCTCCGCTCTTTTGCAGATAATTTCCCCTCAATCCCGCACAATGGAATTGGGTGAGTAGAAATCTGTCAGGCGCCTCTCCGGTCCAAACAGGATTCCGTCGAGTCACCACCCCGGTCAGGAGCTGGAAACTAGAACCTGGCGGCTGAAGGTACCCCCCTACCCCCCCTTTTTATTTGCAGTTTTCCACAAAATGTTTGCACATCATTGCGCGGTCCTGTGGAAGCCTCCCTTCGCCGGGGCAGCACGGATCGCGATCGAGCGCCGCCTCGCTCGCGGCGTCTGAATATGCCGTAAGAGCTCGTGGCGGCCATTTTGGTGTTGCAATCGAACCGCTGCAATGCAGGCGTCCTCGATCGCAGCTCGATGTGAAAGCGGCGGAACATCACAGATTTCAAAGAGTAGGATGACAAGGAGGGCGTAGGGGGTATGAAGGCTGTGGCTGGTCCTGCCCTGCCACGCAGGGACTTTCTGAAACTCGCTGGCGCGGCCGGCGTCTGCGGATTATCGCCCGGGCCCTTTGCTTCCGGAACGGGCCGCGTTTCGCTCGTCGTTGATCCCGCGAACGCCGCGGCTTCCAGCGGGCCGGCAAGGAAAGCAGCCGCGCAACTCCAGCGGGCACTAGCTGACAAAGCAGTCCCCTGCGAGATTGTGCGGTCCGTCAGCGAAGCCGCCGGCGCGTCCTTTTGCGTGCTGGTCGCCGCCGCAGGCTCCCAACTGGCCAGCGGATTTCCAGCGAGAGCGCCGTTGAAGTCGGCCGAGAGCCTGCAACTGGCGCCAGGCCACGTCGCCGGGATATCGGCGGTTCTTGTCTCGGCAAACGATGTGCGGGGCTTTGTCTACGGACTGCTCGAGCTGGCGGAGCGAGTGCAGTTCGGGCAGAATCCCCTTTCGGCTTTGCACTTCACGCACATCGTGGAGGAGAAACCTGCGAACGAACTGCGCTGCGTGGGGCGCTATTATTGCAGCGAACTTGAAGACATGCCTTGGTACCGTGACAAGGCGTTCTGGACCGGATATCTGGACAGGCTGGTGGCGAGCCGGTTCAACCGGTTTACGCTGGCTTTCGGACTGGCGTACGACTTTCCCAGAGGAGTCACCGACGACTCCTTCCATTTCGTCTATCCCTACCTCGTCGACGTCCCCGGCTACCCGGATGTGCGCGTCATGCAGCTTGCCTCTCCTGACGGTTCGCGGCTCGCGGTTCCAAAGCCGCTGGACAGCGCCGAGCGCGGCAGGAACATGGAGATGTTGCGCTACATCGCGGCGGAGACGGGCGCGAGGGGATTGCAGTTTCAGCTCGGTATCTGGACGCACGCGTATCAGTGGACCGATAGTCCAAACGCGTACCACCGCATCGAAGGCCTCACGCCGGAAACCCATGCTCGATACTGCCGCGATGCGCTCGCCATCATTCTGGAACAGTGCCCTGAGATTCAGGGCCTGACCATGCGCGTGCATGGTGAGAGCGGCATTCCCGAGGGAAGCTACTCGTTCTGGCGGACGGTGTTCGAGGCGATCGCCGGGGCGGGACGAACCATCGAGATCGACATGCACGCGAAGGGCGTGGATGAAGAAATCATCAACATCGCAGTGGCGACCGGCATGCCGGTCAAGCTCGGCGCCAAATACTCGGCGGAGCACCAAAGCCTCGGATACAACCAGGCAGACATTCGCGCGCTTGAGATTCCCTCCGGCAATCTTTCCAAAACGAATGCAGCGCTCTTCCGCGTGAGTAGCGGGGCCAGGAGTTTTACCCGCTATGGCTTTGCCGACTTTCTGCGCGCGGGCGCGCCCTACCGTCTTTGGTTCCGGCTTTGGCCGGGAACGCAGCGGCATCTGCTCTCGGTGGACCCGGAGATGGCCGCGGCGTATGGCCGCACCGCGAGTTTCTGCGGCGCGGCGGGCCTCGACCTCATGGAGCCTCTTACGTTTAAAGGACGCGAGGGCTCAGGTCTCCCGGGAGGCCGCTGCGCCTACGCGGAGAGCTCGCTGACGCCGCAGGCGGATTGGCAGAAATATGACCTGTACTACCGCGTGTGGGGACGCAAGCTCTACAACCCCGATGCGGACCCGGAGACTTGGCAAAGAGCCATGCGTCCGCACTTTGGCGCAGGCGCCGCGGCAACTGAGGCCTCGCTGGCCAACGCCAGCCGCATCCTTCCGCTGCTCACATCGGCGCACTTGCCCTCGGCCAGCAACCACGACCTCTGGTATGAGCTGCCGACCAACATGCCCGTCGTTCTGGGCAGCGAGCCTTCTCCCTACGGCGATACACCCACGCCGAAGTGCTTTGGAACAGTAAGCCCGCTGGACCCGCAGATGTTCTCGACCGTGGTCGAGTACGCCCGGACGTTGACCTCTCACACAGCCAACCCAAAGTACTCCCCCATCCATGTGGCGCAGTGGGTCGAGGACTGTGTAGAGGCCGCGCGCGTTTCGCTCGAACAGGCGCGGCGCACGGTCAATTCGCCCAGCCGGGCTGAGTTCCGGCGAATCGAGGAGGACGTGCTCATCCAGATCGGTCTGGGAACGTTCTTTGCCCACAAGCTGCGTAGCGCGGTCCTGTACGAGATCTTCGTGGATTCGGGCGACCCTGAGGCCGGCAGGCTGGCCGTCGCGCACTACCAGGCGGCGCGAGACGCCTGGGCAGCAATGGCGCAGCGCGCGCGCGGCGTGTATCGCGCCAGCATCTCCTATGGCAGCATTCCAAAGCGCAGCGGGCACTGGAGCGACAGGCTGCCGGGAATCGATGCGGACCTTTCCGCGATGAAAGCCGGCGTAAAGGCGGATGCGGGTGTGCAGCGGTCTCGAAGGAGCGCCGCGGACGAAATTCGCGCCGCAACAGCACGGCCCCACACCGCGCGCCATGAGTGCGCGCATACGCCGCCGAAGACCTTCAGCCCGGGACAGGCGCTGGCATTGTCCCTTTCCGTCTCTGGCGCCGAACAAAGCGCGTCCGTGAGAGCCGTGCGCCTCCGATATCGACATGTGAACCAGGCGGAGCGCTGGAAAGCCGCGGATGCCACCGGCGCCGGGAACGCGTATACCGCGGAAATTCCGGCCGCGTACACCGGGAGCGCGTATCCGCTGGAGTACTACTTCGAGCTGGAGTCCCAGTCCGGCGCCGCGTGGATGTTTCCGGGACTCAACAGGACGCTTTCCAATCAGCCGTACTTCGCCGTACAACAGAAAGGCAAGACAGCGTGAACCCGCAAACCCTGCGCGCTTCACACGCGGCGCGCCGGGCTCAACACATCCTCCGGAATCAATCCCATTGCAGTCCTCGATAGAGACCTCAAAAATCCACGACGGTAAGACAACAAGGCAAACTCCACCGGCTCAGGCCGCCGTCATGAAAACCGCCACAGCTCCGCCGTAACGCAGCTGGTGAGTTCTACGACGTCTTTGGAGGTCGGTGGATATCCAGATTCAAGCGCGAATGGCACTTCTTTGGAAAACCCAGCCAGCAAATTCCCGTGCCCTTGCTTGGAGGGGAATGGGTTCAATGCGGCGATTCCAAAGACAATGGCGAATATCCAGCAGCTCCCGAAAGGGCCAATGAGGGCACAACCCGATTTATGCCTTGGTCCTGAAGTTGAGGAATTGCCGATATACTCGTTGGTGGACCGTGAGATTCGCTTCAAAGCGGAATCAGATCATCTGAAGTTGATTGTCTCCAGGCCAATGAATTGCGAGAAACAACCGGCGTCAGAACCGGTACCAGGCAAAGGAAGCCATTCGCAACCAAGAATCAGCATAGTCGTAAACCATACATATATCATGAGATGTTGACAGCTTGGGCCTGTAGCTCAACGGTTAGAGCAGGGGACTCATAATCCCTTGGTTGGGGGTTCGAATCCCTCCGGGCCCACCAGCGAATACATTCCTTCAGCGATTGGAGGCCAGCGCCTGGGCTCGCCCTATGCCAGGTTCTTCAACTCCGGATACCGCGCGTAGATGCGGCGCTGATTTTCAGAGCTGAGCTGGCTCAGCCGGACCGGCTTGTCCTCGGGACGCGTACCCTTCTGGTTCAGCACGTTCATCAGGCTCCACTCACGCTGCAACCCGCGCGGCTCTTCCGCTTTCAAGTCGTAGCGCGTGAAGTCAATGGCCATCCAGGGACTGTCCCTGGTCCAGTCATGCAACAGCGCCAGGCGAAACTCGCGATTCATGAACCACTCGATCTCCAGGTTCTTTTCCGAACCCGGCGCCCCAGTGCCTTTCGCATCAAAGCGGTAGTTGAGCGATGCATTTGTCGGGTTATGCTTGCGCCACTCCATGCCAAAAGCGCCCTCCGTCATGACGCGCGTATCCGGCCACCTGTCGCGCACGGCCTGCAGCCAGTACGTCAGATCCTCATCATGGCCGATGGAAACCTCCCAGATCGCAGTCACCCAGCCAAAGCCGTTCAGAGCGTGTCCGCGGTCAAAGTGCATCGCGGTGGTATCCATCATCTCCCTGCGTCCGGCCACCGTGCCTAGGTTGCCCACTGTCTCGATCGGCCCCACACCGAGCCTGCTGTTGAAGCCACCCTGGAATCCGTTACGCCGCGCTGCCAGAAAGTCGCATGTCCAGCCATCCAGGCACACGCAGTCAATCATGTCGCCTTTGCCCTGTGCAGGCTTCAGATAGTGCTCGCGGCTGGGGTAATAGGGATAGCAGATGCCTCCATCGCCGTCGCCGTTATCGATTCCGTACTGGCTCCAGATCTCCCCCTGGCACACATGAATGCCTTCCTCCGCAGCCAGAAGGCGCTGGTTTTCCGCGTCCAGAAAGCCCGCGACAATGCATTGCGGGCGATAGTGATTGCCGGCCATCGTTGAAATCATTTCCAGCGCCTTGTGAATGGTCTGCTGGATGTGCCCGCGCGTGTCGTACATAGGCGCGAAATAGCCGCCGGGGATGAAGGTGATTTCATCGCCGTAACGGTCGTGGTATTGGGCAAGCAGTCGCCGTGCCTCCTGGTACTCCTTGCGGGTGTCGTGGAGCGCCAGCCAGCTGATTGCCCAGGTCATCCGGCCGTCCGGGCAGCCGCGCGCAAAAGCCTCTCTCCGCGAGCGGATGCGGTCGGGACGGTTATCGGCGGCCTCGTCGGCGCCAATCGAGCGGCTGGGGGTTACCTCGATCTGGTTCACGCGCACCACGGAAACATGCGTCAGGAACCGGCCGCGCAGAGAATTGGCGGGAGAAGCCAGAACGGGCAAGCTCCGCGCCGACTCTGCAAGCGCCAGCGCGGCTACCGACCCCGCCGCTCCACCGAGAAACTTCCGCCTGGTCCAATTGCTGCGCATGGATTCTTCCTCGTCCGTTCCGCCTTCATGGCTGGAGTCTTTCATCGGCAGCCATCATACTGGATGCCGTTGCTGGTGGAACACCTGCGCGTGCGCAACATCTTCAGCACGAGTGAAAAGGCTATATTGCAGACCAGTTGCCAGGGCGTATACTGCTGTCGCTCTAAAAAGCCACCTGAAAGTGCTGTGTCATAGTCACAGGCGACGGATTCAGCTCGCCAGTTTGATTGCCGGAGGAAAAATGAAAAGCTTTTCACGTCGTGATCTTTTGAAAACCAGCCTGCTGGCCCCCGCTGCTGTTGCGGCACAGGGCATCGGTCCCATAGGCGCAGCAATCGAAGCCGTTGCAGAGGAGCCGCTTCAAGCCGAGGTGCCGCGCGAGTCCCCTTCGCCCGGCGCGGGGCGCGAGCGCATGCGGCTGGATTTCGGCTGGCGCTTTCACTTTGGCAATGCAGACGACCCCACCAAGGATTTTGGATTTGGAAGTGGAAGAACCGGCAATTTCCAGAAGACGGGAAACTTCCTTCCCGCCTGCACAATTGCATTCGATGACAGCGACTGGAAGAGAGTGAATCTGCCGCACGACTGGGCTGTGGAACTGCCGTTCAAGAACGATCCCGCGCTCGCCAGCAAGGGCTTCTACCCGCTGGGGCGCGACTACCCGGACACCAGCATCGGCTGGTATCGCCGCGTCTTCGACATGCCCGCCGCCGACGCGGGCAAGCGCATTACCCTCGAGTTCGACGGCAGCTATCGGGAGACGATGGTGGTCTTCAATGGCTTCTACATCGGCCAGCACAGCGGAGGATACGACCCGTTCAGCTTCGATGTAACGGACTTTGCCAACCCGGGCGGCAGAAACGTTTTGCTGGTGCGCGTCGATGCCACGCTGAGCGATGGCTGGTTCTATGAGGGCGCGGGCCTCTATCGCCACGTCTGGCTGGTAAAAACGCACCCGGTTCATGTGAAGAAGTGGGGCACCTTCGTGAATGCCCAGGTCCGCTCCGGCGAGGCCGCGCTCTCCATTCGCACCGAGGTGAATAACCACGGCCTCAGTGCGCAGAACGCACGCATTGTCTCCACCATTCTCGACCCCGGCGGCAATCCTGTGGCGAAAGTCTCCACAGACGCTATGTCAATCGCAAAGGGAGCGGAGAAGACCTGCGAGCAACAGGCAGTCGTCAAGCGGCCGCAGTTGTGGTCTCTCGAAAAGCGCAATCTCTACAAGCTGGTCACAGAGGTGCAGGCGGGCGGCGAGGTTGTCGATCGCTATGAGACGCGCTTCGGCATTCGCTCCATCCGCTTCGACGCGGAGAAGGGTTTCTTTCTCAATGACAGGCCCGTCAAATTGAAGGGAACCTGCAATCACCAGGACCACGCCGGCCTCGGCGCGGCACTGCCGGACGCCGTGCAGTACTACCGCATCCGGAAGCTCAAAGAGATGGGCTGTAACTCCTATCGCACATCGCATAATCCGCCCACGCCGGAGATGCTCGATGCCTGCGACGAGCTTGGCATGCTGGTTTTCGATGAGACGCGCATGATGTCGTCGAACCCTGAGGGCCTGCAACAATTCGGAGACCTGGTGCGGCGCGATCGCAATCGTCCGAGCGTCTTCATGTGGTCCATGGGCAATGAAGAGGGTCAGGCAAACACGGAGAGAGGCGTGCTGATTCTGACTGCGATGAAGGAGCTTGCCAACAGGCTCGACGGCTCGCGGCCCGTATCCATTGCTCCCACGCGGGCAATTGGAACCGGCGGCCTGGCCGTGTGCGACGTGGTCGGCTACAACTACATGGACCCGGGCGCCGCGGCCTACCACAAAGCCCATCCCGAAAAACCTGTTGTCGGCACTGAGACCGTCAGCGCCGTAGGCACGCGCGGCATTTACGTCACCGACCCCGCAAAGGGCTTCGTGGGTTCCTATGACCCCTACACCACCACCGGCCGCGCCTCGGCAGAAGGCTGGTGGAGCTTCTGCGATGCGCAGCCATGGCTCGCGGGCGGCTTCGTGTGGACCGGGTTCGACTACCGCGGCGAGCCCTCGCCTTATCAGTGGCCCAACATCAGTTCGCAGTATGGAATCATCGATACCTGCGGTTTTCCGAAGGATTCCTTCTACTACTACCAGTCCTGGTGGACATCCCAGCCAGTCCTGCACGTCTTTCCGCACTGGAACTGGCCCGGCATGGAAGGCAAGCAGATCGCCGTCTGGGTTCATTCCAACCTCGATGAAGTCGAGCTTCTGCACAACGGCAAAAGTATGGGGCGAAAGCCGATGAAGAAGAACTCCCACCTGGCGTGGAACGTGACGTATGCGCCCGGCACGATTGAGGCGCGCGGCTACAAGGACGGCAAACAGGTGATGACCGACAAGCGCGAAACAACCGGCAAAGCTGCCCGGCTGGTCATGTCATCCGATCGCCATGCCCTTTCTGCCGACGGCGAGGATGTGGCCATGTTTGCCGTTGAGGTGCGCGATGCGCAGGGCCGCGTCGTGCCCATCACCGACAATCTCGTCACATTCAAGGTCACAGGCGAAGGCGCGCTCATCGGCGTGGGGAACGGCGACCCCACCGATCACGATTCCGACAAAGGCGACGCGCGGAAGGCATTTTCCGGATACTGCATGGCATTGGTGCAAAGCACCAAAAAAGCAGGCAGCATCACTGTGGAAGCAACCTCGCCCGACCTCGCGTCGGCGCGCGTAACCGTTGCGGCCAATTCCGTGCCGCTTCGCCCGCAGGTGGCGGAGTGGCAGCGCGAGGTGCCAAAGGGTCAAGGCGTCACCGGGCTCTGGAGACCGGTCCCGACCGGCGATGAGTCCCCGCTGCTTGCCTTCATCGGCGGCGGATCGATGCTGTTCGCGTTGCAGCAGGACGGAGGCAAGCTGACAGGAACCGCGGAAGGCGGCAACGTAGGTTTCTTCGGCGGCGCGGATGTTCCGTATCCTGTGGAGGAGGGATCGATTCAGGGCAATCGTATCTCCTTCAAGGCTGGAACAAATTCCTTTACCGGCACTCTCAATGGAGATCGGATTGAATTAGAGCGATCTGTCCACATCGGCTTTACGCTTCCCACGCCTGCGCCAGAGGCGGCAAACCGGCCCGCCGTCGGTCCACCGCCGGACGGTTCGGATCCCTCGTTTGGCGCCTTCAGACGCATGCCGGCGACCATTCCCCTGATCCTGCATCGCGTGAGTCGATAAGCAGACACAGCGAAAGCGGCCAGCTTCTGCGGGTCGAAGGCCCGCGGAAGCTGCCGTTGAGTGAATGGATGTACTCTGCTTATCCGGTCACGCGGAGCAGCATCTTCAGCGTGTCGCCGGGCG
Organism: Acidobacteriota bacterium; assembly: GCA_028876395.1. GTDB lineage: Bacteria > Acidobacteriota > Terriglobia > Terriglobales > Acidobacteriaceae > Telmatobacter. The sequence continues at coordinate 41,411 of JAGWRX010000106.1, read as the reverse complement.
CCATGGTCATGCGGTCAAAGGCCTGCTGGCCCTCTTCCAGCGGCATCTCCCGCGTCCAGGGGGTCAGGTCGATTTCGCCCGCGCGCAGCAACGCCAGCGAACGCTCGAAATCCACCGGCGTATAGGCAAACGACATGGCCACGCGGTGCTCCTTGCGAATGCTGGTGACAAAGTCAATCTCGCTGCGTTCGTTGCTCATGCCCAGCAGCACCACAAGCCCGCCGGGCCGGCACAGGTCGAAAGCTGCCTGCCGCGCGGCGGCCGTGCCCGAGGCATCCAGCACCAGGTCAAGCCCATGGCCCGCGAAGCGGCGCGCTTCCTCGCGGCCCTCCTCGGTGGAGACATTCGCCGCCAGCGTCGCGCCCATCCTGCGCGAAACCGCCAGGCGCACATCGCTCACATCCTGAACCAGCACCTCGCGCACGCCGAGTCGCAGCGCCGTCAGCAGCGCCAGCGACCCCATGGTGCCTCCGCCCACAATTCCCATGCGGAAAAACGGCAGCGGAGCCGCTATGCGGAACAGGTGCACAATGTTGGCCAACGGCTCGGTCATCACCGCGCGCTCATCGCTCATGTCTTCGGGAATCTCATACACCTGCGTCGCAGGAAGCGCAACAAACTCCGCATAGCATCCGGCGGTGCGATCCATGCCCAGCAGCCGCCAACCGGAGCAAAGATTCTGCGCCCCGCTCAGGCAGGCCGTGCAGCGGCCGCAATTGATAAGAGGATTCGCCACCACGCGCCTGCCGTCCGTCGTGCGGCCAACCAGTTCGTGCCCCATCACCATCGGCGGAATCCGCCGCCGGCTGTGGCCCAGGAATCCCGACATATCCGAGCCGCAGATGCCCGCGGCGGCTACGGCGATCTCGATCTCTCCCTCGGCGGGCACCGGTCGCGGCCAATCTTCCATCACCAGTTGTCGCGGCGCGGTGTAAACCAATGCACGCATGCGTTTCTCCTTGATCGACGCAGCTTCAGTGCTTCAACTGCTGCGTCTTCCCAGATCCAGACTACGCTCCGCCGTCAGGGCAAGAAGCGGCTTCGTCCGTCCTCATCACATCACACTCCGCGCAGAGATGGCGATTGCCATCATTTCGCTGCTGAATGTATTCTTGCCCGGCAACAAGGTAAACCAAAAATGACTTCCCTTCCACCTGATTCCCCGCAAATTTCAAACCAGTATCGCGCCGACCATGTCGGCAGTCTTCTGCGCCCGGCTGAACTGCTGGAAGCGCGCCGCACGCATCTGCCCGCTGACCAGCTTCGCGCTCTCGAGGACCGCCATATCGAGCGTGTGCTTGCAAAGCAAAAGGAAATCGGCCTGGGCATCTTCACCGATGGCGAGCTGCGCCGCAGCAACTTCATGAGCGACTTTACCGACGCGGTGGAGGGATTCGACCTGGGCGACGCCGTGCCTCGCAATTGGGACGAGGCCCCGAAGACCGCGCCGCAAAAGCCCGCCACTGTAAGCAGCATTACGGGAATCGTGAACGCGCGGCTGAAGCAGCGGCAACCGCTCACCGGCCACGAGCTGCCCTACCTGCGCCAGCACGCTCCGGGGCCCATCAAGATGACCCTGCCCAGCGCGACGCAGTTCCCTGCAATCTCGTTCAAATATGGCGTAACAGACGCAGTCTACCGTGATCCATTCGCCCTGCTCGAAGCGATTACTGCAATCATGACCGAGGATCTGAAGATTCTTGCGGGCAGCGGCGTCTCCTATCTTCAGATCGACGCGCCTCGCTACAGCTATTTCCTCGATTCAAAGTGGTGCAAGTGGATGCGGACGGAACTGCGCGTGGACACGGACGCCATGTTGACCGCCTCGCTGCGCGCGGACAATGCCTGCTTTGCCGCGGCGCGCCAGCCGGGCGTCACTCTCGCCATTCATCTGTGCCGGGGAAACAATCGCAGCCACTGGTACGCGGAAGGCGGCTATGAGGCAATTGCCGAACGCCTGTTTCACGAGCTTGCCGTGGATCGCTTTCTGCTGGAGTACGACGATGAGCGGTCGGGCAGCTTTGAACCGTTGAAGCTGGTTCCCAAAGGCAAGACTGTTGTGCTGGGGCTGGTGAGCAGCAAGCGCGCGGAGCTGGAACGCAAACAGGATCTCCTGCGCCGCATCGATGAGGCCGCCAGGCTGCTTCCGCTTGAGCAGTTGGCGCTAAGCCCGCAATGCGGCTTTGCTTCCACCATGGAAGGCAATGCCCTGACCGAGGCTGACCAGTGGGCAAAGCTGCAGCTCGTTGTGGAGACCGCCCGCGAAGTCTGGGGCAGCTAGAGGCTAAACGATGAAGAAAGCCGCAAGGACGCGGCGCTCAAGGTGCGCGTGCGCCAGTTGATCGTCGCGGCCACCGCATCTTTAAGTGCGAAGGCGCTGCGCCGACTGCGGCCATGCGCGCATTCCTTGCAGCCTCGTAACCGCGCTTGTCAGGTTGACTGCAAATACGTCGTGTAACTCTCTTCGCGCACCAGGTAAAGCGGAGCATGGATGCGTTCACCCGACGCATCGCGCGCGCGGAAGAATCCACTTGCTCCAGCCAGAGGCCGCAGTGCATCGAGCGGACCAAGCCGCTGCGTCCCAGGTGGCGGATTGAGCTCCACATACAGCAGCGGACCATGCAACACCGCCACAGTGTCAGGATGCAGATCGTCGATCGCCTCGGTGCGAAAGCTCAGGGGAAGTTCCACCTCGACCGTGTCGCCCGCGCTCCAGCGCCGCCGCACCGCAGCAAATCCCCGCTGCATCTCAGCGCTTGCAGGCCGGCCGTTCACGCGGATGGAGGGCTTAGCGTTCAGCCATCCCGGAATCCTGAGCCGCAGTGTAAAAGTAACAGGCACTGCGGGATCAATGCGCAGAGCTGCGGTCTCACCGAGCGGATAGTCCGATTGCTGGATGAGCGTCACAGCCGCGCCCGCGATGTGGCAGCGCAGCTCCGACGGCACATAGAGGTTGACCGCGATTCCATCCGGCGCACTGAAGTAGATGTTCTTCACGTAATCGGCCACGCCCTGCACCAGCGTGCCCGAGCAGCAGGGCCAACGATGCGGATAATACGTCTTGCGCGAGCGCGCTCCATACGACGAGTAGTACGGATAATGGCCGTCGCTGTCCGGCTCTTTCACCGACAGCAGCGCGTTGTACACGATCCTCTCCAGCCCGTCTCCATACTGGCCGTCGGCGGTGGCGCACAGCAGATAGCGCGCCAGCTTCGTGGCGGCGTAGCTTCCGCATGGCGTCTCGAAGTGGTCGTCAGTTGTCTGGAGGCTTTGGTAGAGCTGCCCCTTGTGCGGCTCGATGAAGGTCTCATTCGGTCCCCATCCTCCAGAGGCATACTGCTGCGTTGAGACAAGCAGCGCCCACGCATTCTGCAGGGTGCGCAGGTATCGCTCTTCGCCCAGTGCGAGCCGCGCCTTGCCCGCCGAACTCAAAGCGATCGCGTGGCTGTAAGCATGTCGCCCCGGCAGAGCGTCCTCGCCGCGCGCCAGCGGATCAAAGAACTCGCGATCCAGCAGATAGGCTACGGCCCTGTCATGCATCGCTCGCTCGCTCGTCATTTCATAGGCGGCAAAGAGATTCTCCGGAAGCACGTAGGTCTCGTCATACGGTGGATCTTTCTTGCCCACGCGATCCCGCCCGCGCTCGGGAATGAACGCCAGCGCGCCGCGATAGACACGCGGCAGCAGTGCCCGAGCCTGTTCCACTCCGCTCAGGCTGAAGGCATCCATCAGTCCGGCCAGGTGCTTGTCCAGAATGTAGCAGGGCCAAACCTTCTCCGCGTTGGCGCCGGCATAGATGCGGTCCGCCGCGCCCATGGTCGCGGCAAAACCCTCCACCAGCTCGCCCACCTTGGCGTGGCAGGCCTCGTCGCCGGTGCTTCGGCCCAGCCGCGCGAGCCCGGAGATGTACTGCCCGAGCGCGTGGCCCGGCACAAACCCATCTGCGCCGTACCAGCCGCCCATCGCCTCACCTGGAGCGCTCATGCCCGCGCGCTCGCGATACACCTTCAGTAGCCTGTCGTTGTCGAGTGCGAGGTAGTTTGCGTGTATCCGGTCGTATTGCTGCTTGAGCGGGCCGCCCGTCAGCCGCACCTGCTGATAGTCGAACTCCTGCAGCCTGTCCTTCGCCGCGGCGTGCTCCGCCGCCAGTTGCGGAGCGGAGCTGCACAGCGCGGCTGCCGCTGCGCCCGCCAAAAATTCCCTGCGCGAAAAGTTGCTGCTCATGCAGGTGCTCCGCTCTTGCTTCAGACCAAAGGCGCGGACGTCACGGTCACTCGCCGGCGCCGGAAAGGATGATGGGAAGAGTCGGCTTGGCAGAGCCCTCGGCCCGCTCGATAGTCACGCCGAACGCCTTGGCCGGGACACCCTTTGGCAGCGGCGGCAACATAACGCTCGCGCTTCCCGCCGCATCGGGCCGGAAGAGTCCCGCCGGAATAGGCGCCGAACCGTCTGCCGGAATGACCCATAGCTCGTAGGCCTTGTCTGCGGGCACAGGGCGAAGATTGCTTGCCTGGAGGATGAGGCCGCCGCGCTCCGCCAGGTAAACGGCGCGTGCGGTTGGCCGGGGGCGCCTCCTCCCGCTGGTCAGCAGCACGCGCTTGGCAGAGGGCGCCGTCAGCACTTCAAGCACCTCCCGCGCATGGGAGTTCTTCGCAGCCTCTATTTCCGCAAGGTCGGATTGCCTCTGCAACTCCTGATTGAGAGTGCCGACTTTCACACTCAGCGTAACCACAATCATCACAAGCGCCGCAACCGCAGCCCAGGGAATCCAGTACATGACGCTGCGGGCTCGCCGCTGCGCGGAGATCGGAGCCACCTTTCTTTGAGTGCGCTCGCTCGGTGCGGGCACTGCAGCCGCAATGCTCTCAATGAAGCGCTCCCGCGCGCCTTCCGGAACCGGATGCTGTTCCACGCTCATGGCCACAAGCGCCAGGTTACCGGTGACTTCATCCAGTCCAGCGCGGCACAGAACGCACCCCTCCATGTGTGACCGGATCGCTGCGGACTTCTCAGCGGGGAGAGCCAGCAGTGCATACAGCTCCAGATCCTCCTGCGAGATGTGTTCGTGGTACATCATGCCTGCAGCGCCTTTCGTACGCTCATCAACGCCGACCTGATTCTTGTTTTCACTGTCCCCAGCGGATCGCCTGTTTGCGCCGCAATCTCCGAGTGGCTCAACCCCTCAAAATACGCCAGATCCAATGACCTTTGCTGTTCCGGCGGAAGGCTCTTCAATATTCCTCTGACCTTTTCCATCATCGTATTTCGTTCTACTTCAGATGCCAGATTAACCTCTGAAGCCAACACCACGGCATCCACTGGATCGGAAGGCTTCCTGCGCCGCAGCACATCCACTGCGCGGTTCCTCGTCACAACCGCAAGCCATGCGCCCAGTGAGCCCCGCCCCTGCGCGTACGCACCCGGTTCCCTCCAGATTCGGAAGAATACCTCCTGCATCACGTCCTCCGCATGGCCCGCATCTTTCAAAACGCGCAGAGCCACCGAGTACACCATGCCGGCGTAGCGATCGAACAGCTGCGCCATCGCCTGCTGGTCTTTGGCCGTCACGCGGCCCAGCAACAGCGCATCGCTTTCCGCGACGGCTCCAGAGCCTTCGCGGCCACCTGCATCTCCATCAATGGAACGTAGCGACGCGTTGACCGGATTGGAGGGATTCTCTGTCATCAACAAGGGGCAAGCGGCAGACTAGACCATTCTACCGATCGCACCATGGAGCGCCCAGAAACTTCTTCAGAAGTCTTGCAGATAAATTTGGCCTCATGAAAGAATGCAGGCAAAACGGGCCAGAGAAATTCTCCGGCCCGTTGCCTTCGTCCTGGATTTGTCCATGTTGCCCGTTACTTGATTGTGCCGTTGAGTCCGTTGGGGAAGAATGCGCCCCCCGACGTGCCGCCGCCATACACTACGCTGAGCACCTGCGTCGCGGTGCGGCTGAAGGCAATGGCGTTCTGGTCGGCGTCCACAATGGTCGCAGCGCCGCCTGAGACACCAACGCCAATGTCGTCGTTGCCCGTGCCGTCGAGCGATGCGCGCGCCGCCGCAATCTTGCTTGAGGCCGCCTGCGCTGCAGAACCCGCGGCAAATATCCGCAGTCGAATGCTGCCCGCATGATAGGCCTCAACTGCCAGAATGCCCGCCGCCTTGTCCAGATAGGTCTTGTCTGAAATCAGGCCGGCGGCTCCGCTGTATGCCGTCACGCCGACGTCTTCAAAGATGAAGGCGCCCAGCAGGAAGTTGGTTTCGCTGGCAAACGGGTCAAAGCTCGATCCAAGCCCCGCAGCCTGCGCCAGCGCGTTGAAGCTGTTCTCAAGATCGATGTTCGGCATGGCCACTGCGCTGGCTCCCAGCGCCGAGCGCAGAAACTTCACGTGATTCTGCTCTTCGGTCGCCGTCTCCATCGCATATTGCTGCAGCAGTGGCGTGACAAACGGCACCACGGGGTTTGATTTCACCGTAACCGTGCCGCCAGCCTGGCCATTCGGCCCGGTGATGCCGATTCCCAACTGGTCGATCGTTTTCCCGGTCGTGGCCAGCGTGTAGAACTGCGCCTCAAGATACTCAAGATTCAGGGCGAAGTTGAGAATATCGGCATCCGTTACCGTCGCGGACTGCGCCACGGCTATGCGACTCGCGGCAAGACCGGCAAGCGCGGCGCCTCCCATCAGGAGCGCGGACCTGCGTCCCAGCCCGCTGCGCTCTCCTGCACTCTTCAGATTCATCGCTGTCATTTCCATGTGCGCCTCTCCTTAGGAAGCTGTCGCTTTGATAGTGCCGTTGAGTCCGTTGGGGAAGAATCCGCCCGCACCGACCTCGCCGGGAGTCCCGTTGAGATAAACAATGTGCAGTACCTGGTCGGTCGTACGATCGAAGGCAATGGAGTTCGCGTCGGCTGCCACGATCGTGCTGCCGGAGACCGCGACCTCATTGCCGCCACCGGCCGCTGCGCGCAGCGCGGAAATTTGATTGGCATAGGTGAGATAGTTGCCGCCCAGGTAGGCGAGCAGCGTCCGAATTTCCGCCGCGTGATAAGCTTCCGTGGCCATGATGCCTGCCGCCGCACCAAGGTAAGTCTTGTTCGAGAGCAGACCTGCCGCACCGTGATACGCTGTCACGCCCACGTCTTCAAAGGTGAACGCTCCCACGATGAAGCTGTTCTCGTCCGCAAAGGGATTGAAGCTTGGGCCGATGCCAGCCGCCATCGCCGCCGCGTTGAAGCTGTTACTCAGGTCGATTGCCGGCCTGCTCACCGCCGCCGAACCCAGCGCGCTGCGCAGAAAGCGCACATGCGCCAGCTCATCGTTGGCAATCTCCAGCGCGTACTGCTGAATGGCCGGCGTCTTGAATGCAACCTGCGTTCCGCCCGTCACGCTCCCTGCGTTCGGGCCCGCGTCCGCGTCGGAGAGCCCGATGCCCGTAGCAGCCCTCAGATAATACTCCGCTTCAAGATACTCAAGGTTCAGGGCAAAATTCAGGACATCCGCATCTGTAACGGTCGCGGGCGTCGTGGGCGAATAGGGCGTGCTGCCCATGTTGTAGCCCCCGCAGCCGGACAGCGTTATTGCCGCAGCCGCGCCCGTGCTGTACCCCAACCCGGCCAGAAACCCCCGGCGTGAAACGGCTCTTGCGGTGAACTCATGCAGTTGAGCCACGATATTGCCTCCTTTGTGCCTGATTGATCTTTCGAAATTGGCTTACGTCTCAGGAACGTAGTGAGGTGTGTTTTTGGATTGGCCGGCGGAGAGAAATTATTGGGAAGGCAGGGCGGCACACGAGCACGGCACGGCTGCGCTTTCAGCTGACCGCCCAGACCGCGCGCTCGAAACTACTGAATGCAGAGGCTGCTCCGGCGCGCACGGGATGGTGGCGTGCGGCGGCGCTGCGTCTGCTTACGGCTTGCCTTTTGCCGATGCCGCAGGCGGCGCGGCTGGCGCTGTCTGCGGTGATGCCGGTTGAGCAGCTGGCACGGCTGCTGGCTGTGACGGCGTCTCGGGTTCAACCGGCGGCGCCGCGATCGGCTGGGCCTTTGCCGGCGTCAGCGCTCCGGCTGCCATGGGAAGTACCGGCAGTTCCAGTGTCTGCACCGTCGCCGGGTCGTCCCGCAGCTTGATGTAGAGCGCTCCATTCACCGGATGGGGGACCGTCAACTGCGTCCCTGTAAAGTCCGGCGGAACATCGACCGGGTTATCAAAATCCGGCGTTGCAGCGATGGAGGCGGCTAGAAATAGATTGCTTCCTGTAAGGGTGCAGGGCTTGACCAGTGCGTGCGGGCAGCGCAGTTCTCTGAATCCGGGCACGCGCACCAGTGTCCCCAGCGGAAGCCAATCTCCCGTCACTCCCTCTGCGGAGACGGCGCGCAACTCGACCGGCCCGAAGGCGGACGAGCCGAAGCGGCTGAGAGGTTCCACCACGCCCAGCGCGGTCTTTGCGTCCTCCAGCATCAGGCTGCCCTCGGCCAGCGACAGCACCGTGCGAAAGCTGCCATCCACCGCGGCCACTTCAACCTTCTCGTTGCGGGGAAAGTTGGCCGGCGTCTTCGACTTGAGAAAGAACACAAGCCGCCGCTCGATCGGCAAATCGTCCGGACTGCCCAGCTGCACCGGCGAAGGGTCCATGCCGGCAGCGTCCTGCGCGCCTTTGCTCAGCAGTGTCACCTGCGGACGCTGCGGGGCCACCTCCACCGGCGCCCTGAGCGTGCGTCCATCGAGCAGTTGCACACGGGCAAAGTAGCGCCGTCCCGGTTCCAGCCCGGCCGTCGAGCTGTCGGCATGCATCGCCAGCCGGTCAGTATCCTTTACGCGACTCAACGCGGCAGGCGACCAGTTGATTCCATCGAGAGAAGCCTTGGCCACCTGGTCCAGCCGCGTGCCGGTCAGTACCGCTCCCGTGTCCCCGGCGCTCAAGGAAAGGCTGTCCAGCGACGCCGCCTCGGAATAGGCCTTCATGGGCAGTAAATCGGGCCTGTCCAACCCGAATTGCCGGATCTGGATGGTCACCGGACCCGGAGCGGCATCCTTCAGTGGCACCGCCACCTCCAGCAGCCCCGGCTTGGGCGACTTCCATGTGAGCGGGATGCCGCCCGTGGCTGACTGCTGCTCCACCTTGTCGATGCACAACGTACTTTCGCCTTCGATGTGCAGGGTATCCTCGCGGCCCACCACCAGCACCGACTGGTCGCCGGCGGCGACGCTCCACTTGCCCGGCCCGGCCGAGTGCAGATGGAAGCGCGGCCCCTCCCAGTCATCGAAGCCCCACTTGCCGCGCACCACGCCGGTCAGATCGCCCTCCGGCAGTCGCGTCGCAGGCTCCTCGAGCACCATCCCGCCTTTGGCCGGATCGGCCTTTACCGGCAGATCGACCGGCCCGCCCGGCAGCTCAAAATGCAGGTTCAGGTCGTAGGCCAGATTTGTAGCCAGAACCAGGGGCGCGCCCTCTGCCGGCAGCACCAGGCCGGGCTTCTGTGCACAATAGCTCTCCGCCGGATTCACCGCATGAAGGGGCGGCATTTTAGCCGGAGCCACCGGCGGCAGGGCGATCACCACCACCGACTTGGGATCGCGAAACGACGGTGGCACGCTCAGACGCATGTTCAGCGTGTCCCTGGTCGGCAGGGCCAGAGCGGGAATGTACTGGAAGCGCGCCGTGTGCAGCGACGAAAGAATCTTGACCGTGTCCACGATGGCGCCCACATACGGGCTATACACGCCGGCACCGCCCATGCTGGAGTAACTCAGCTGGTTCATCAGGTCAGCGGTCGAGCCGTTGGCAATCTGCGACACCCGCGACTGTGTGCCGGCGTCATCCATCACCAGCCCTTCCGTGTGTTGCGACAGGCACGTGGCCTGCTCGTCCTCTGGCTTCAGAAAACAGCTCTGGTCAACCTTGATGCCCAGGCTCCGGGCCGATGCCTCGGAGCGCTCCTTCAGCAATTTAGGGTCGGTCTGCGACGTAACCTTCACCTGGTCGAGATAGGCGTTCAGCCGCATCCGGTCCCAACTGGCCGCCTGCAGGTTCTGGCCCGCGCGCACAAAGATGCCGGGGCGTCCGCGCACGGCATTCCGCAGCGTGGAAAAATCCCCGCCCGTCTCCGGCGCAAGAAAAAGGAGCGCCTGTTGCGCCTCCTGAGGCACCGTCACGAACACGCCTTCATCGCGCGCCGCACGCTTCCACGTTTCCACGCGGGTAAACCACTCCGGCGGGGGCGGATTGGTGGCTCCACGAAGAAACGCGACAACCAGCACATAGCGCGCCGACTGGCTGCCGGGCAGGTCGGGATGAACCCAGAGCCGGTCGCCGGGTAGAAGATTGGGAACCTCGCCAATCGGCAAGGTGACCTCGCCCCGCTTCACACGGACATCCACCTTGGGACCAACAAGATCGAAGGCCTGGGCGCCGGCTTGAACGCCTGCCCAGGACAACAACAAGACTGCCAGCATAGGGATACTGCACCGCATACTCACATTGTACGAAGACGCACTCCGGGGAAATTCGTCTCCAGACAGCAACCTTTTCCCGGGTGCCGCGTCGGTAACAGATTGGCCGGAATTGACTTGTACCGTAACTTGTGAGTGCCAGAAACGTAAATATGGGTTACACTGGTCTGCAGCTAGCTTCCATGACGGATTAGGAAAAGGTTTCTCGAGTCCCTGGGTATCCAATAGAAAATGGGAAGCATTTAGATGGTTACCGGCTCTTTGAATCACCGCAGAATCGAAATATTGGCCGGAAATCCATCCGAGAAATGATGCAACCTCCATCCGCCTGGCATAGATAAGTATTGTCTGCCAGCATGGCGACTTACGAAGCGTCGGCCGCATCCGCCCCCCAGGCATGCAGCCGATGCCGGCTAAATAGGTTTTATACGGAGAAGAGCAATGAAGGCGACAAAAGCTGTGCAACACAGCGTAGACGTATCCAATCTGAGTATCCCCGACGCGGAAGAGATTATTGAAGAAGCCCTGAATGAACTGGCGTTTTCCTCTGACCCCGGTCTGGCGCGGGCGCTGCATTTCCTGGCGCCTCCCGGATACCAGGCCATCGTGGAACTGTGCAGCGAGAACGGACGCAGCAAGCGCCGCAACGCTTTGGCTGAAACCTGGTCCCCTGAGGAAGACGAGGTGCGCATCTACTTTGAGCGTATCGACGGGTCCGAACCGGCTTCGCGACCTGCCCGCATCACGCGCGCGGCGATTTCGCATGCCTTCGACGAAGAGGAAGACAGCCAGGACTCCATCATTCCCGCCGACCTCGATGCGCGCGTGAAAGAGTTGTGCGCCGCGCTGGCTGAAGCCGAGCGGGGCGGCCACGCCTTCATCGCCCTCAAGTGGTTCCGCGACTCCTTCCTGCCGCGCAAGGCCTTCCGCTGGAACCAGAATCCCGAGTCGCGCCAGGCAGTGCTGGCTGAGGCCATCCAGCGCGGCGTCGTGCTGACCAGCAAAATCGCCAACCCCAAGACCCCGGCCTATCCCACCACCACCATCCGCCTCAATCGCGCCGAGGCCGGCATTCCTGAAGAGGCACAGCGCTTCCATCCGGTCGCTGTCCACGAAGGATCCATGACAGAAGCGATTGAAGAGGAACGGGGGAATATGTGAGCTGCTACTTCCTCGAATCCACGGCATTCGCCAAGCTGTTTGTGCAGGAACCGGGCACCGATGCCCTGATCCGCCTGATGGAGGCCGTCGAGGATAACCGCAAGCTGATCTCGGCCTCCACGCCGCTGGAGGTCTACGCAGCCATCCGGAGGCGCGAGCGCACCGGCAGCATCAGCCCTGAAAACGCCACGGCCGCCCTCGATATCCTCCGGCTTGAAGCCGCCCGCACCGTGCAGGAGCCGCTGAACCCGGCCGTCCTTGAAGCCGCGCGCCAGCTCCTCGACCGCACCACGCTCCGCTGGCCCGACGCCCTGCAACTGGGCGCCGCCATCGTCGCCCGCGACATGTTCCAGGGCACCGAAATCATCTTCGTCTCCGCCTCGGAGCAACTGCTGGAAGCCGCTAGAACCGAGGGGTTCAATACCCTCGACCCGGCAAAGGAAGCGGCATAGAAGACGAAATCAGACCACCGGCCCCATGACCCGCTGTTTGCCTCGGTCATGGGGTCATTTCTTTGCTGGCGGAACAGTCCCTGAATCGGCGACGATACACAGGGAATCAAGCTCGAGCCCGGTCGGTTGCGGAGAGTGAGTGGTGACCAAAATGAGACGACGGACGGCGGCACTGCTGATGGTTGTCCTTCTTTCCTGCTTGCCAGGCGCCATTGCGCAGGCTCCGCAGGTGACGGGAATCGCGCATATCGCGCTGCGCGTGAGCGACCTCGACAGGGAGCGCACATTCTTTCATGCCCTCGGCTTTGATGAGGCATTCGCTCTAAACAACGGCGCCAGAACGACGGAAGTATTTGTCAAAGTCAACGACCGCCAGTTCATCGAGATCTATCCGCGCGTCCGCGAGAAAGACGTCCTGGGCTGGATGCACGTCTGCTATGAGTCCGACTCGTTGCAGCAACTCTATGCGCTCTATGCCGCGCGTGGCCTGCGCATGTCTCCAGTGGTCAAAGCCGGGGCGGGAAATCTCATATCGTCGTTTCATGACCAGGACGGGCGCGTGGTTGAATTCACGCAGTACCTCCCCGGCTCCCGTCACTTTGAGGACCGCGGGAAGCATCTGGGAGCGCTTCGCGTTTCAGACGAGCTGCAGGCAATCCGGATGCCGGTTCACGATCTCGCCGCAGCCCGGCAGTTCTACACGGCCACACTCGGGTTCGAGGAGTTGAATGGGGATGCGGGAGGGCGCATGCGCATTTCCGGCGATGCCAACGAATGGATTGGACTGTTCGAGGCAAGTGCGAACACCCAGCCTCAATTCCTGTTCCGGGTGGCGAACACCAAACGGGCAGCCAATCAACTGCGCAGCCGCGGCTTGAAGATTACCCAGCAGAAAAAGCATGTCTCCGTGGAGGATCCTGAAGGAAACGTCTTCGTCTTCGTGAAGGATTCACTCAGCCTCTCCACCAAGACCCGGAACAATTAGGCTGATCCAAATCCCAGTTTCTAGCGCTATTCAAATCTCCGGCAAACTACTCCCGCCGGAAGCGGTTGGCCTTTTCAAACTCATCGCGCAGCGCGGGGGTGCGCAGGTTTTCGCGGATGTGTGCCAGGCGCTGTTCGAGGGCCTGAAGCGCGGCATCGATGGCCTCGGTGTTGGTGTGGGCGATGTCGCGCCACATAGAGAAGGGGCTCGCTCCCAGCCGTGTCATCTCGCGCAGGCCGCGTCCGCCGACGTCCTTCAGCTCCGGCGCTTCGCCCACTTCATCCTCAAGCAGCGAGCTCAGGGCCGTGGCCACAAACTGCGGCAGGTGGCTGACCCAGGCCACCAGTTCGTCGTGGCGCGCGGGGTCGAGGTCGATGACCTTGCAGCCCAGCGCAGCTACCCACCGCCGCCATTCCTGCACCAAGGCCGCCCCGCGTGGCGACCGCTCGCAGGTTGGATCGTCCGTGAACAGCCACACCGCCCCGCGAAACAGCGCCGCATCGGCCAGCGCCGCGCCGCCGCGCTCCTTGCCTGCCATGGGGTGACCGGGCAGAAACGCCGCGCGCGCCGTCGTGTTGTAAAGCCGTGCGGCGGCAGAGAAGATTTCCGCCTTCGTGCTGCCCACGTCCGTGATCAGATGATCGGGGCCAAGCACGCCGGAGAGCTTCTCCATCCACTCCAGCGTGGCGTAGATGGGCACCGCCAGCAGCACCACATCACTCGCTCGCGCCGCCTCCACGGGGTCAGCCGCAATCGCATCCAGCGCGCCCATGCCGAGCGCAATTTGCGCCTGCTCCGGGCTGCGGTTCCAGCCCGTGATGGAGCCGCGAAACCCCGCCGCGCGCAGCGCCAGTCCCGCTGAAGCACCCAGCAGACCCGTACCCAGAATGGCAATGCGCTCGATCATGCGGACCGTTCCCGGCTCTCCTTATAGCGTTCTGCCCACCGCCGCTGCAATCACCCGCAGCTCGCTCATCAGCTTGTCGAACTGATCCAGGTACAAGGTCTGCGCGGCGTCGGAAGCAGCCTTGTCCGCATTCGGATGCACCTCGACCAGAATCGCATCCGCGCCCGCTGCCACCGCGGCCCGCGCCATCGGCGCCACCATATCGCGCCGCCCCGTGCCGTGCGAAGGGTCACCCACAATCGGCAGGTGCGACAGCTTCTTCACCACCGGAATCGCCGAAATATCCATCGTATTCCGTGTCGCTGTTTCGTACGTCCGAATGCCGCGCTCGCACAGAATCACGTTGTAGTTGCCGCCGGACAGAATGTACTCGGCCGAAAGCAGCATCTCCTCAATGGTGGCGGCGATGCCCCGCTTGAGCAGGATCGGCGTGCGCACCAGACCCAGTTCGCGCAGCAGGTTGAAGTTCTGCATGTTGCGCGCGCCAACCTGGAAGCAATCCACATACGGCAGCATCGGCTCGATCTGCGAAATCTCCATCACTTCGCTGATCACCAGCAGGCCGTATGCGTCCGCAGCCTCCCGCATCAGTTCCAGCCCCGGAATGCCCATGCCCTGGAAGGCGTAAGGCGAGCTGCGCGGCTTGAAGGCGCCTCCGCGCAGAAAGCTGCCGCCGGCGGCCTTCACGCGCTCGGCCGTCTCGAAAATCTGCGCGCGGTTCTCAATCGAGCACGGCCCGGCCATCACCACCACCCGCTCTCCGCCCAGCTTTACGCCGTTGCGGAACTCCACCACCGTGCCTTCCGGGCGGAAGCTGCGGCCGGCCAGCTTGTAGGGCGAGCTGATGCGGTGCACATGAAGCACTCCCGGCAGCAGCTCAAACTTGCTCAGGTCCAGGCTGGCTGTTGGACCCACGCCGGCCAGTATGGTCTGGATTGCGCCGGTGGTGCGATGCACGCTGACCCCGGCTTCCACCATGGCGTCGATCACGTTATCGATCTGCTCTTCGGTGGCCTTCTCCTGCATTGCTACGATCATTGCTCTTTCCCTGTCTCGGGCGCCTCTGCGCCAGTGCCATGGCCAGGCGCACCCGCCTGGGCATTCCTCTCCGATGCCAACTCGTTCCTCTGCAATGCCCGCATCACGTCGATAATGCGCTCGTAGATATGCGTCAGCTCGATGTCCGGCAGGGGACCCTTGTTGGCAGCGCGCACATTGGCATAAATCACCTTTTCCCGGGCCGGCTCATAGACCGGCAGGCTGGTTGCGGCCTTCAGGTGACCAATCATTTGTGCGGCGCGGGCCCGCTCGCTCAGCAGTTCCACAAGCTGGCGGTCCAGTGCATCGATCTTGTTGCGCAGCTCTTCCAGCGTCATTCCATCCTCGTGTTGCCGCCCGGCGCAGGGCTTCCTGGCGGGAAGGTCCGGCGCACCGGGTGCATAGGAGTTTGAGTTGAATCCTTACATGCGGCGCATGCGCCGCCACCTGGGGTGTGCTCTTCTTAACGGGCCAGCGCCGCCTGGGGCAGGTGCAGGCCCTTGATAAATCGAGCCACCGCGCCGGGCGACGCCTCCGGGGTTGACCGCTCAATCAACTCCACAATTGCGCTGCCAATCACCGCGGCATCCGCGAACTCCGCCACCTGAGCGACGTGTTCCGCGTTGGAGATGCCGAACCCCACGGCCACCGGCAGCGGGGTCCATCGCCGGATGCGCGCCACCAGCGCGGCTGCGTCGGCGGTCATGCTCTGCTGCTTGCCGGTGATGCCGGTGCGCGAGATGGCGTAGACAAATCCTTTGGAGTGGATGGCGATGGCCTGAAGCCGGTCGTCGGGACTGGTCGGCGCGGCCAGAAAAATGGGCGCAAGCTTCACTCGCTCCATCTCCGCCAGATACTCGTCCGCCTCTTCGACGATGATGTCGGTCACCAACACGCCATCCGCGCCCGCCGCCGCGGCATCGTCCGCAAAGCGCGCAAGCCCATAGTGCAAAATTGGGTTGAAGTAGCTGAAAATCACGAGGCCAGCCGCCGGGCGCGCCGCGCGAATCTCGCGCGCCAGCTCCAGCACGTCCTTCAGCCGCGTTCCCCGCGCCAGAGCGCGTTCGCTCGCCCGCTGAATCACCGGGCCGTCGGCCAGCGGATCGCTGAACGGCACACCCAGCTCAATCACGTCCGCGCCCGCATCGATGGCCTCAAGCGCAATGGCGCGCGTGATCTCAAGACTCGGGTCACCAGCCGTCAGATACACCACCAGCCCGGGTTTGTGATTGAAATGAATCGCCATCTCAGTCCGCTGCCACACTCTCTAAAGCTTCAACTCGCGAGCCAGAATGCCCATGTCCTTGTCGCCGCGCCCGGAGAGGTTCACCACCAGTATGTCATGCGCCGTCATCGTGGGAGCAATGCGCAGACACTCGGCCACGGCGTGGGCGCTCTCCAGCGCGGGCAAAATTCCCTCGGTCCGCGCCAGTCTCACCACCGCATCCAGGGTTGCTGCATCGTCCTGCGAAACGTATTCCGCGCGTCCCGAGTCGTGCAGCGCCGCATGCTCCGGGCCAATCGACGCATAGTCCAGGCCCGCTGAAACCGAATGAGTCGCGGCAATCTGCCCGTTCTCATCCTGCAGCACATAGGAAAACGTGCCCTGCAACACGCCCGGCGATCCTCCGTGGAAGCGCGCCGCGTGCTCGCCCAGCGCCGTTCCGCGCCCGCCGGCCTCCACGCCGATCAGCCGCACCTCGCGGTTGGGGATGAACTCGTAGAACGCGCCGATGGCGTTGGACCCGCCGCCCACGCAGGCGATGACGGCGGTGGGCAGCCGGCCTTCCTTCTCCAGAATCTGCTGCTTCATCTCGATGCTGATCACGCGATGGAAATCCCGCACCATCGTCGGATACGGATGCGCCCCCAGCGCGCTGCCCAGCAGATAATAGGTGGTCCGAACATTCGTCACCCAGTCCCGCATGGCCTCGCTGATGGCGTCTTTCAGCGTCTTCGAACCCGACGAGACCCCGCGCACCTCCGCGCCCAGCAGCCGCATGCGCAGCACGTTCAGCTCCTGGCGCTCCATGTCCACATCGCCCATGTAGATCACGCACTCCAGGCCCAGCAGAGCGCACACCGTGGCCGTGGCCACGCCGTGCTGGCCCGCGCCCGTCTCGGCGATGATGCGCTTCTTGCCCATGCGCTTCGCCAGTAGCCCCTGCCCCAGAGCGTTGTTGATCTTGTGCGCGCCGGTATGCAGCAGGTCTTCGCGCTTCAGGTAGATCTTCGCGCCGCCCAGTTGCTCGGTCAGCCGCCTGGCAAAGTAGAGCGGCGTGGGCCGCCCTGCATAGTCCTTCAGCAGCCCGGCCAGTTCGGCCTGAAACGACGCATCATTCTTGGCCGCCTCGTACTCATGCTCCAGCTCCACCAGCGCGGCCATCAGCGTCTCCGGCACATACCGTCCGCCGTAGATGCCGAACCGCCCAGGCCGCGACTCCGACGAAGCCGCTGGATGAATCACCGATGCCATGTGTAGGGCCTCCGCTCTCTCTCGCCCAGGAATATGGGGAACTTTTAGTTTACTAGGAAAGGATTAAAGAATATCGGTCAGGCCTGCACTGCCGCCCGCGCATTGGCCACGAACGCCTTTACCTTGGCCGCATCTTTCCGCCCTGGCGCGGCCTCCACACCCGACACCACATCCACACCCCACGGGCACAGCGTTGCAATGGCCTCGGCGACATTGTCCGGCGTCAATCCGCCTGCCGCGATCAGCTTCAGACCGCCGCAGCAAAAAATCGCCTTCCGCGCCTCAGCCCAGTCAAAAGCCACCCCCGTGCCACCCACCGCCGCCGCCGTCCGCGAGTCCACCAGCACCGCATCTACGTTGGCGTCCTGCGCAATCGCCGCCGCCTGCGCTGCCGCTCCCGCGCCAAAATGCACCACGCGCAAAATCCGCAACTCCGGCCCAAGCCGCGCGCGCAGCCCAGCTGCTGTCCCCGGCCCGGCCTCGGAGTGCAGTTGCACCCCGGTCAGCCGGCACGCAAGTACCGTGGCCTCAATCTCCTCCAGCGCGGCATCGACGAAAACGCCAATCTTCTCCACCGCGGCCGGCAGATACGGCACAATCGCAGCGACTTGCGACGCCGTCACCCGCCGCGGGCTGGGCGCAAACACGAATCCCACCGCGTCGGCCCCGGCATCGACAGCCAGCCGCGCATCGTCCAGCGAGGTATTGGCGCAGATTTTGATCCACACGCTCATCGCGTCACGCCCCGGCCACCAGCGCTGCCAGCGCCGCTCCAGGATCGGGCTGCCGCATCAGGCTCTCGCCAATGAGAAACGCGTCAAAACCCGCTTCGCGCAGCCGGGTAAGATCGCCCGGCGTCGCGATACCGCTCTCCGCCACGCGCACCACGCTCGCGGGAATCCGCTCGGCCAGCGCCAGCGAGGTCTCCAGCCGCACCTCAAACGTCTTCAGGTTGCGGTTGTTCACGCCAATTGCGTCCGCTCCGGCTTCTCCCAGCGCGTCGAGCACGCGGTCAAGCTCCGCCGCCGTGTGCACCTCGACCAGCACATCCAGCCCCAGTCCACGCGCCGCCCCGGCAAACCGCTTCAGCTCGTCATCGGTCAGCGCCGCCACAATCAGCAGAATCGCATCCGCACAGTGGGCGCGCGCTTCCAATATCTGGTACTCGTCCACCGTGAAGTCCTTGCGCAGGCACGGCAGCGCCACCGCGCCTGAAGCGATCTCCAGATTCCGCAAGCTGCCTTGAAAATACGGCTCGTCCGTCAGCACTGAGAGAGCCGCCGCCCCTCCGGCCTGGTACCGCCCGGCCAGCCATGCTACGTCGAAATCCTCGCGAATCAGTCCTTTGGATGGCGACGCTTTCTTGATTTCGGCAATCACCGCCGGCCCCGACGCAGTCCGCCGCCGCAGAGCAGCCGCCCAGCCGCGCGGTTGGTGCGCGGTCGCCCGGCGTTCCAGCTCAGCCGTGGAAACGCGCCCTTTCGCAGAGGCCACCGTGGCCCGCGTTGTGGCAAGAATTGTGTCCAGTTGGGTGAACATGCGCTGGCTTGAGTATACGAGGAAGAAAAGCGCGACGAAATTTACAGAGGATCAACCCGCATCGGCAGCCCCTGAGTCTTCTCCTGCCCGCAGCTTCTCAGACTGCGCGGCAGCCTAGGAGTCAACCCGCTCCGGCTCCCATTCATCTGGAAGTTCGCGTTCCAGCCGGTCTTCGCGATTCTCCTGCTTTTCCCGCTCGCGGCGCTTCTCGCGCTCTTCGCGCTCCTCGCGGCCATCGCTCATCGCCTTTGCCCCTCTTTAGTATAAAAAAACCGATCCGCATGCCCAATCCCGTCCGTACGCCGATTGGACAGGGCTCCCAGGCAGTCTCCCTCGTTGTTCTCTGGAATCAAAGTCCGGAGTAGTACCTCCGGTCATCCTCCCCAGCATCACAGGGCAGCTAGATCATGCGAATCCAATAGGCAATCACCAGCACCTCGAGCCCGACGAGCATGGCAAGAAGGATGCTGTGCTTGAGTGTAAATCGCAGCAACTGCGATTGTTGCGGGACGGTGATTCCCGTGGCGGCAGCGGCGACCGCGATGGATTGAACGCTGATCATCTTGCCCATCACGCCGCCGGACGAATTCGCGGCGGCAATCAGGATGCGGCTGAACCCAAGCCGGTCGGCGGTAATCACTTGCAGGCTTCCGAAGAGGGCGTTCGAAGACGTGTCGGAGCCCGTCAGGAAAACGCCGAGCCAGCCAAGCAGCGGGCTGAAGAAGGGGAACGCTGCACCGGTAGCAGAAAAGGCCAGGCCGAGAGTTCCCGTCGCGCCCGAGTAATTCATGACAAAAGCCATCGAAAGAACAGCCGAAATCGTCAGGATAGGAAGGGCTAATTGACGCGCCGATGCGAGGATGACCCTGACAAAATCGCCGAGCGGCATCCTCAGAAAAATAGCCGATAGAATGCTCGCGAACATGCAGGAAGTTCCACCTGCGGATATCAGGTTCAAGTTGAACACCGCCGGGTAAGGAGAGGCTTTAGGCAGAACCGGCGGCATGCGGAGAATCAAATTGTGAAGCGCCGGCCAGCGAACCGCGAATGTCGCCAGGTCCATCACGGCCTGCAGAGGCTTGAATCCCCACAGAAGAACGAGGATGACCAGAAAGATATACGGCATCCATCCGGCGACGATCTGCCCTGCTGTATGCGAGGGGGCCGCGGATTCCCGTGCCGACACTTCTGTTGCAAGCTCGAATGGTCCCCGCCCGACGACGCCGGTGTGATCCGTCCGCTTTCTCACGGTATGCGCTCGGGGATGCCAGAACCGGAGGAGAACGACTACCGCGCCCATCGCCGTAAACGAACTGAGGATGACTGTGAGCTGAACGTTGATGTAATTCGAAACAAGATATTCAACTCCCCCAAACGTCAGCCCCGCCACCAGCAGGGCCGGCCATACCTCCATCGCTGAGGTCAAGCCCCCCATGGTGATGATCATGTAAGCGGGCAGGATGACCGCAATGGGCGCGCACAGGGTTCCAACGGCTCCGCTTAACTTGTCGAGCGGAAGCCCGGTAACCCCTGCCAGCGTGACAATGGGCACGCCGATCGCTCCAAAGGCAACAGGCGCCGTGTTGGCCAGCAGGCAGAGCGCGGCGGCATAGTAGGGCGAAAACCCAAGCCCCACCATCATGGCTCCCGCCACGGCGATAGGTGTTCCGAAGCCGGCGGCGCCCTCGATGAAGGCGCCAAAGCCGAAGGCAATGATGATTGCCTGAATCCTCAAATCGGGAGTCAGAGCGCCGATGGAATCCTTGACGACGGCGAACTTCCCTGTCGAAACCATCACATTGAAGAGCACAATCGCCCAGAATACGATCCATGAAATGGGAAATAGACCAAATGCAGCGCCATATCCTGCCGCGCTGAACGTGAGCGTCAACGGCATGCGATATCCAGCCAGGGCAACAACCAATGTCGCGCCGAGACCCCACAGCGCCGCAAGCCATGCAGGTTTTCGTTTTACCCCCAGGAGGAAAAGCAACACCGCCGTCGGCAGGGAGGCGATCACCGCGGAAACCAGCAGGCCTTGTCCCCAGATGTAATAGCCCTGCGCCCAAACAGTCTTCATGTCTCGTTCCTTCGCTGGCTGCCCCGTTTCACAGAGAAGCGTTCATGCCGCGCTCATCTGTGCGCCAGCGCTTCTGGCAACTTCCCGCATGTCGGCATTGTTTTGCAGTGCAGAGCCTTGCAAGCCGGTCGTCAAGCTTCGCTGATTCGCAGGCCATACAAACGCCTATAACCATAGCCGAGCCGTTACGGTCCGCGCCACAGTAAAAACACCAAGCCAGCGGACGCTTCCATCACGTAATCTGTTGTGCAGCGTGCTTACGCCAAGCCACATTACCGAATTGCGTGCCGCCGTTGGAGCTGAAGGCCTGATCACCGAGCAGAGCCAGTTGCAGACCTATGAATGTGACGGGCTTACAAATTTCCGCGTGCTGCCCGGGGCCGTCGTGCTGCCTTGCAACGCGCAGCAGGTACAGGCGGTCGTCCGCTTCTGTGCCCGCCACAAGGTTCCCTTCGTCAGCCGCGGCGCGGGCACCGGCCTGAGCGGAGGCGCGCTGCCTGCCGCCGGCGGCATCGTCATCAGCCTCGCGCGCATGAACCGCATTCTTGAGGTGGACATTGCCAACCGCCTCGTCGTCGTCGAACCCGGCGTCATCAATGCGCATGTCACCCAGCGCGTCGCTTCGCAGGGATACTTCTACGCGCCCGATCCCTCGTCGCAGTCCGTCTGCACCATCGGCGGCAATGTGGCGGAGAACTCCGGCGGCGCGCACTGCCTGAAATACGGCTTCACCGTCACGCACGTGCTGGCGCTGGAGGTGGTGCTGCCCTCGGGCGAGCTGGTGCAACTCGGCTCGCCCACGCTGGACGCGCCCGGATATGACCTGCCCGGCGTTTTTGTCGGCTCGGAAGGCACGCTGGGAGTGGCCACGAAAATCACGCTGCGCATCGTCAAGCGCCCTGAGGTGGTGCAGACGCTGCTGGCTGCGTTTGATTCCATCCAGGCAGCGGGCCAGACCGTCAGCGACATCATTGCGGCCAGAATGCTTCCATCGGCCCTCGAGATCATGGACGCCTTGTCCATCCAGGCAGCGGAAGCCGCCGTGCACGCCCATTATCCCGTCTGCAATGGTCTGCTGCTGGTGGAACTGGACGGCCCGCGCAGCGAGGTGGAAGCACTGATGCGCGAGGTGCAGGCCCTGTGCCGCAACAATGGCGCGTGGGAGGTTCGCGTGGCGCAATCGGAGCAGGAGCGCGCCCTGGTCTGGAAGGGGCGCAAGGCCGCCTTCGCTGCCGTGGGACGCATCTCGCCCAACTACATCGTGCAGGACGGGGTCATCCCCCGCACCGCGCTGCCGCGCCTGCTGTCGGAAATCGACCGCATGGCCTCGGCGGAAGGTCTGCGCGTGGCCAACGTCTTTCATGCCGGCGACGGCAATCTCCATCCGCTCGTGCTCTACGATCGCGCCATTCTCGGACAGGAAGAGAAGGCGCTCGATCTCTCCTATCGCATCCTGCATCTCTGCGTGGACAACGGCGGCTCCATCACCGGCGAGCACGGCGTCGGCAAGGAGAAGCAGGAGGCGCTCGGCTATATGTTTTCCGAACCGGACCTCGCAACCATGCAACTGGTGCGCTGCGCCTTCGATCCGGAAAGCATCGCCAACCCGGACAAGGTCTTCCCGCGCCCGCGCCTGTGCGCGGAAAAGCCCGGACCCTATACGCCGCATCCCCTGGAGACGGCCGGCATCGCGGAGATTTTTTGATGAGTACATCCGCCGCATTGACACTGGAGCAGGGCATGGCTCATCTCGCCTCGATCGTCGGGCAGGAGCATGTACGTCTCCACGGCGATACGATCGTTGCCTCTCCCGCCGACACGCAGCAGATTGCGGAGATCCTGCGCTTCGCCGATGCAAACAGACTTGCCGTAATGCCCATCGGCAGCGGCAGCAAACAAAGCTGGGGGAACCCGGTTGAGCCGGATGTGCAGTTGAACATGACGCGCCTTGATGCGCTCCACGAACATGCCTGGCAGGACATGACCTGCACCGTTCAGGCAGGATGCTCCTGGGCCGCGATGCAGGCAGAACTGGCACAGCATGGGCAAATGGTCGCGCTCGATCCGCTCTGGCCGGAGCGGGCCACCGTGGGCGGCATTGTTGCTTCCAACGACAGCGGCGCGCTGCGCCTGAAATTCGGCGGCTTGCGCGATCTCATCATCGGCATGACCATTGTTCTCGCGGACGGGACCATCGCCAAAACCGGAGGCAAGGTGGTCAAGAATGTCGCCGGCTACGACCTGCATAAGCTGATGACCGGCAGCTTCGGCACTCTGGGCGTGATTGCCGAGGTAAACTTCCGCCTGCACCCGCTCGAAGACCACACGCGTACCTGGACTGCCGTCGCGCCGGATGCAGCAATCTTTGCCGCGCCGCTCCGCGCCCTGATGGATTCGCAGATGACACCGTCCAGCGTGCAACTCCGCACGTCGAAGCAGGCATGCGCGCTCGACATCCGCATCGCCGCCCAGCCCGAGTGCCTGGACGAATACGCGGCCCGCATTCAGAGTATCTTCGGGCAGATTGCGATAGCCGAATCAAGTGAAGCCGTCTGGCAGGCACGGCAGCAACTCTTCGACAAGAACGATGCGGTTGTCCTGAAGGTCTCCGTGCTTCCCAGCGAACTCTGCTCCATCAGCGCCGAGTTGCAGCAGTGGGCGGCCGCTGAAGCACTAGACATTGCCACAGTGGGCCAGGCAACCGGCTTGATGACGGTTGCTCTGCATGGCGCGCCCGATGCGGAGATTGCGCTCATCGAGCGTCTTCGCGCGAGGCTGACCGACTCAGGCGGCAGCGTAGTCGCTCTGCAGATCCCGGATAGCTTGCGCGGAAGGATCGACGTGTGGAATTGCCACTCCAACGCACTGCCGCTGATGCGCGAAATCAAGCGCCGTTTCGACCCCAATCGCATCCTCAACCCCGGCCGTTTTGTAGGGAATATCTGACGTCTATGCCGCACACCATCACCCAGGAAGAAAAGCGCCCTTCCAGCTTCGACGCCCGGCATCCGCCGGAGAAGAAGCACATTGATGAGTGCGTGCACTGCGGCTTCTGCCTGCCCGCCTGCCCCACATATGTGCTCTGGGGCGATGAAATGGACTCGCCGCGCGGACGCATTTACATGATCAAGAAAGCGGCTGAAGGGCAGGCCCCGCTCAATGGCCGTTTCCGGCAGCACATGGACAACTGCCTGGGCTGCATGGCATGCATGACAGCCTGCCCATCCGGCGTGCAGTACAACAAACTCATTGAACCGACGCGCGCGCAGATCGAGCGCAACCTGCCGCGCAGCCTTGGTGAGTCGCTCTTTCGCAAGCTGCTCTTCGCTACCTTCCCGCATCCCGGGCGGCTGCGCCTGCTGGCTCTGCCGCTGCTCGTCTATCAGAAAAGCGGCCTGAGGTCGCTGGTACGCGCAACCGGCATGCACAAGCTGCTGCCAAAGCGCCTGGCGGCCATGGAGGCGCTGCTGCCCGATGTGCCGCGCCATCTGTTTGGCAGGCTGCCTGCGACCATCCGGCCCCAGACAGTCCGCCGCCGCGTCGGCATGTTAAGCGGATGCGTGCAGCAGGTCTTCTTCTCGCATGTGAACGCCGCCACCGCGCGTGTATTGGCCGCGGAAGGTTGCGAAGTGATCATTCCCCGCGAGCAACCGTGCTGCGGCGCGCTCATGCTTCACTCGGGGATGGAAGACGAAGGCGCCGCGCTGGCAAAGAAGATGATTGCCGTCTTCGATGCCGCGGAGGTAGACACCATCGTCATCAACTCCGCCGGTTGCGGATCGACGATGAAGGAGTACGGTTATCTATTAAGAGACGATCCTGCCTGGGCCGCGCGCGCCGCGGCTTTCTCCGCCAAGTGCCAGGACATCTCCGAAATCCTGTGCGAGCTGGAGCCGCGGGCGCAGCGCCATCCGTTGAAGATGCGCATCGCCTATCATGATGCTTGCCATCTGCAGCATGCGCAGGGCATCCACGAGCAGCCGCGCCGCCTGCTGGCAGGCATTCCTGAGCTTGAAGTCGCCGAAATTCCCGAGGGCTCTCTCTGCTGCGGCTCGGCCGGCGTCTATAACCTGCTGCAGCATGAGGCGGCGAACCAGCTCGGCAGCCGCAAGGTGGACAACCTGCTGTCAACTGGCGCGCAGGCCGTGCTCTCTGCCAATCCCGGCTGTCTGCTGCAGCTTATGAATGGTCTTCGTCAGCGAGGGTTGAAGGCCATGCCTGCATTTCACATGGTGGAGCTGCTGGATGCATCCATACGCGGCATCTCCACCACAGATCTGCTGCGGGGCGACAAAGGTCCGCGCATTGAGGCAAACTGAAAAATATGATCTCGCACATCCGTGAATCCGAACTCCTTTCAGCGGCCGAGCTTTTGCTTCAGGCCCGCCGCACCGCCACGCCCCTTGCCGATTTGCCCGCCGCGCTTCAACCCACCTCCATCGAAGAGGCTTACTTCGTGCAGGATACGATGGCCCGCGCGATTGAAGATGAGCAGGGCCATGGCGTGCGCGGATGGAAGGTCGGTGCGCCCGCGCCTGACGCCACACCGCTCTTCGGGCCCATGCCGTTCGCCTGGGTGGCGGATGACGCCAGCCTGCTCGCGGGGCGCAGATACCGCTTCCGCGGCCTGGAGGCCGAGATCGCCTTCCTGATTGGCCAGGATCTGCCGCCGCGCGCAACACCCTACACCCGCGATGAAATCGTCACTGCCATCGCAAGCTGTCATCCTGCAATCGAGGAACTGGAAGCCGGGCTTGTGGACCCGTTGAAGGTCGCCCGGTTCACCATGATCGCAGACATGCAGATGCATGGCGGCTTCATTCACGGCCCGGCTGTCCCCGACTGGCAGCAGATTGATTTCGCGAAGGAATCGGTTACGCTTGCCGTCGATGGCAGCGTCCGCGTGGAGCGCACCGGATCGAACACAGCCGGGACCGACCTGTTGCGGCTGGTGATCTACTTGGCCAATGAGGGCGCGGCGCGCACCGGCGGCCTGAAGCGCGGCAGCTGGATCACCACAGGGAGCTGGACCGGCTACACCCCTGCCTCAGCCGGATCCAAGGTGGAAGTCCGCTTCTCGACAGCAGGCAGCGTTTCTCTTCGTTTTCAATAGACGGCGAACCGAATTGAAGATCGCCTCGCATTCGCTAGCGTCCGGCGATCACTTTAACGAATGTAGATTTGCGAACACGGAGTTTTCCAATGACCGTTGCACTCGAACTTCCCGGCGTTCAAGTTCTTGCTCCGGTGAGCGAACGCTTTGCTGAAATCCTCACGCCGGAGGCAATTGCCTTCATCGTAGATCTGCAGCGCACGTTCAATCAGCGCCGCAAGGCTCTGCTCAGCGCCCGTGAGGATCGGCAGAAAAGGATCGATGCCGGTGAAAAACCCGCGTTCCTTGAGGAAACCAGGGCGATTCGCGAGGCTGCGTGGACCGTGGCACCGCTGCCTGCCGATATCCTCGACCGCCGCGTGGAGATTACAGGTCCCGTCGATCGCAAGATGATTATCAACGCGCTCAATTCCGGCGCGAAGGTCTTCATGGCCGATTTTGAGGACTCCAGCACACCCACGTGGAACAACCTGCTCGACGGTCACATCAACCTGCGCGATGCCATCCGGCGCACCATCACCTACGCCGACCCGGCCACGGGCAAGCAGTACAAGCTGAATGACAAGACCGCCGTGCTCTTCATCCGTCCGCGCGGCTGGCATCTGGAGGAGCGGCATGTCCTCGTAGATGGACAGCCGATGTCCGGCTCCATCTTCGATTTCGGACTCTACTTCTTCCACAATGCCGGGGAACTGGTGGCGCGCGGCAGTGGCCCCTACTTCTATTTGCCGAAGATGGAGAGCCATCTTGAGGCGCGACTGTGGAACGACATTTTTATCCGCGCACAGAAAAAGATTGGCTTGCCGCAGGGCACCATCAAGGGCACCGTACTCATCGAAACCATCCTGGCCAGCTTCGAGATGGACGAGATTCTCTACGAGCTGCGCGACCACTCCGCCGGGCTGAACTGCGGCCGCTGGGATTACATCTTCAGCTTCATCAAGAAATTCGCCAATGACGCGCATGCCGTCTTGCCCGACCGCGCCAAGGTCACCATGACGACTCACTTCATGCGCAGCTATTCCAGGCTGGCCATCAAGACCTGCCACAAGCGCAATGTACATGCGATGGGCGGCATGTCGGCCTTCATCCCCATCAAGTCTGATCCAGTAGCCAATGGAAACGCGATCGCGCAGGTGCGCGCCGACAAGGAGCGCGAGGCCGGCGACGGCCATGACGGTACATGGGTGGCGCACCCTGGCCTGGTGCCCGTTGCGTTGGAGATATTTGACCGACTGATGCCCCAGCCCAACCAGATTGCAAAGCAGTTGCCCGACTACAATCCCACCGCCGAGGATCTGCTCCAGGTCCCGCAAGGAGAGATTACCGAGAATGGACTGAAGCAGAACGTAGCCATAGGCTTGGGATACCTGGAGGCTTGGCTGCGCGGCATCGGTTGTGTGCCGCTCTTCAATCTGATGGAGGACGCCGCCACCGCCGAGATCAGCCGCGCGCAACTATGGCAGTGGGTGCATCACAAGGCAAAGCTCGCTGACGGCAGAGCCGTGGACCTTGCACTCGTTGAAGGCATGATTGCCGACGAACTCAATCGTCAAAGGACGGCCGTGGATGCCGTTCGCTATGCCGCCTATGAAAAGGCCGCGGATCTGATGCGCGAGCTGGTGCGCGCGCCGAAGTTCATTGAGTTCCTGACGCTACCCGCCTATCAGCGT
The DNA here is from genome assembly GCA_028876395.1 of Acidobacteriota bacterium. Classification (GTDB taxonomy): domain Bacteria; phylum Acidobacteriota; class Terriglobia; order Terriglobales; family Acidobacteriaceae; genus Telmatobacter. The sequence goes on along the minus strand of JAGWRX010000106.1, from coordinate 13,536 downwards.
GTTCTGCAGGAGGAGAAGTTTGCCACGGGGTAGGTCCGTTCTCCGCGTTGCTGGCGCTGCCGGCATCGCTCGCGGCGGTTCTGCCCGCCGCTTCTTGCGTCTCCTTCTCCAGTCTGGGTATCTTTGTGAAGAAGCTTAAGCTATTCCCGGAAAAACATCCATGGACGTTCTAGCACGGCTCTTCGAGCAGCATTACCACATGTCAGCTGAACGCGTGCAACCGCTTCAGGGACAGCTCGGCGGCTCGGGGCGTGCCATAGTCCGTCTCACCAGCGGAAAATTCAGCGCAATCGGCATCGTGTATCCCGTACGCGATGAGAATGTTGCCTTCCTGGAGTTCTCCAGGCATTTTCGGCGTCACGGCTTGCCGGTGCCGGAGATCTATGCGGAGGACTTGGGCCAGGGAGCCTACCTGGAAGAAGACCTGGGCGACACGACGCTCTTCGAGTTTCTTGGCAGGCATCGTGCCGGCGAGGCCATCGCGCCTGAAGCCATCGAAGCGTATCGCAAGGTGGTGGCCGTGTTGCCGCGCTTCCAGGTGGAGGCGGGCCGTGATTTGAATTACAGGGTGTGCTATCCACGCGCCAGTTTCGATCGCCAGTCCATCACGTGGGATCTGAACTATTTCAAGTATTACTTTCTGCGGCTCGCGGGAGTACCCTTCAACGAACAGGCGCTCGAAGATGATTTCGGCAGGCTGACGAGGTTCCTGCTGAACGCCGACCACGATTACTTTCTGTATCGCGACTTCCAGTCACGCAACGTGATGCTGCGCGGCGGGCAGCCGTTCTTCCTGGACTACCAGGGTGGCCGCAAAGGCGCGCTGCAATACGACATCGCATCCCTGCTCTATGATGGCAAGGCCGATTTGCCGCCCGAACTGCGCCGGCAGTTGCTCGACTACTATCTCGATTGCCTTGCAAATTACATCAAGGTGGATCGCGATGCGTTCATGGAGCACTATTACGCATATGTCTACGTCCGCATTCTGCAGGCGCTGGGCGCATATGGCTTCAGAGGCTTCTACGAACGCAAAGCGCATTTTCTGCAGAGCGTTCCATTCGCGCTCAAGAACCTGCGCTGGCTGGCGCATCATGTCAAGCTGCCCATCGCCCTGCCGGCGCTGATGGACGCCTTTGACGGCATGCTGGCGTCAGACAAGCTGCTGGGCCTGGCCTCTTCAGCCGAGGGCCTCAAGGTGCGGATTTTCAGTTTCTCCTTTCACCGCGAAATGCCCGGCGACAATACAGGAAACGGCGGCGGCTTCGTGTTCGATGCGCGCAGCCTGCCGAATCCCGGACGGGAAGAACGCTTCCGGCAGCTAACCGGCAAGGACGCGGCTGTGATCGACTACCTGAACCAGCAGGAGAGCGTGCACCAGTATCTCGCCGGCGTCATGTCGCTCGTGGATGCGAGCGTCAAGGGATATCAGCAACGTGGATTCAAGAACCTGATGGTGTCGTTCGGCTGCACCGGCGGCCAGCACCGCTCCGTGTATCTGGCGGAGCAATTGGCAAAGCACCTGCGCGGCAGCAACGGAGTGGAAGTCGTCGTCCGTCATGTCGAGCTGGAGAAAATGGGCAAATGAAGGCGATGATTCTGGCCGCCGGCCTGGGGACGCGCCTGCGGCCGCTGACCGATGACCGCCCGAAAGCGCTGGTGGAAGTTGCCGGCCACTCGTTGCTGGAGATCACCCTGGTCCGATTGCGCTCCTTTGGTGTGCGCGAGGTGATTGTCAACACGCATCATTACGCCGACATGATGCTCGACTATCTGAAAGCCCACGACAACTTCGGCATGCGCATTGAAGTCTCTCGCGAGGAGGTCCTGCTCGATACTGGAGGCGGCTTGAAGAAGGCCGCGCATTTCTTCCTCGATTCAAGCGGCAGTTCGCATGAGCCGTTCATCGTGCACAACGTCGATGTCCTCAGCACGATCGATCTCGGAAGCATGATGCGCTTCCACGCGGAGCACGGAGCCCTCGCCACCCTGGCGGTTCAAGACCGGGAGACATCGCGCTATCTGCTCTTCAACGGGCATGCTCAGCTCTGCGGTCGTCGCGCTGGCAGTCATGGGAAGGATGAATTGGTCCGGCCCGCGCTTGAGGTGAAAGCGCTGGCCTTTTCCGGCATTCATGTCATTTCTCCTCGGCTCTTCGCGAAGATGGAAGAGCAAGGCGCGTTTTCCATCATCACCGCTTATCTGCGTCTCGCTGCCGAGGGAGAAAAGATCATCGCCTTTCGCGCGGATCAATCCTACTGGCGCGACCTCGGCCGGCCGGAGAACGTGGCGCAGGCCGCGGTGGATATCAGGAACGGAACCTGCTCCTTCACGTGACATCGCAACGCCGCCCGGCCAAACCATGAGGAGCTGCATCGTATCGTGTTGCAGATTACTGGGCAAACAGGCTGACGGGGATCGCATCCCCCATTGCCTTGTAACCGGCGGGCGAGGGATGCAGATGGTCGCCGCAGTCGAATGCCGGCAGAAGTTGATCGGGGTGCTGCGGATCGCGCACAACGGCATCGAAGTCGATCACTGCATCAAAGTGTCCGGTCGCGCGAATCCACCGGTTCACTTCCTGCCGGTCGACCTCGCTCAGCGGACCGGGATGATAGTAGCTTGAGCCGACGTACGGCGTAATGGTGGCGCCATAGACATGCAGCCCATGCGCGTGGGCCCGTGCGATGACCTGCTGATAGGCCGCAATCACCCGCTGCACCAGTGCCGCATGTTCGGCAACCGGCACTTCGCCATTTCGCGCCAGCCCACCCAGATCGTTCACTCCTTCAAACACGATGACCCACTTCACTCCCGCTGGAGCCAGGACATCACGATCAAAGCGCGCCAGCACGTTTGGACCGAGGCCATCCGTAAGCAGATGATTCCCGCCGATGCCCTGGTTCGACACGCCGATGTTTCGTGTGGCGGGCAAACCCTGCAGCCGTTGTGCCAGCACATCCGTCCAGCGGTTGTTTCCATTGGTGGTGGCGCCGTGTCCATCGGTGATGGAGTCTCCCAGCGCAACCACCGCTCCCGCTCCTGGCAGAGCCTGCACGTCAATCTCTGTAATCTGATACCAGTGGTCCACCTGCTTTGGCTCCGTCAGATTGGCGGCGCTTACAGCATCTCCGTGCACGTAATAGGACGTTGCCCGCGAACCGGGGTGTCCAGTCTCTCTCGTTGGCGGCGTGTCCACATGGAACGTCACAGCCAAGTCAGACAAGGGCGCTACCGGATAGTCCACCGGGTCCGAAACAAACTCGGCGCCCGGCGGAACCGTCACCTCAGCCTTGCCCGCGAAGGTCAGCGGCCGATCGCTCGTGGGTTCAATGCCGGGAGATGCAGACGAAAGTGGCCGCGCCACGTGGACCGATGTAATGTGCAGCGCCTCGGTGCCGAACGCGTTGGACACGTGCACACGCAGCGCAGGGCCGCCTGCCGACAGGTGGAAAATCTGCCGCACGGTCGCGTCGCTCAGATCGTCGGCCGGCAACGCATTCTGCGGCTCGGGAATCTGCTGTGAGGCTCCCCAGCTGGCGACCCACACCTGCGGCTGGAGCGCTGCTTGCGCTGACATTTGGGCCGGCAGCCAGAACGCAACAAGAACGAAGCTGATGTTCGCAACAAAAAATCGTGCCTGTTTCATCGCAGAGGGTTTACCATGGTCGCCGAAGTAAATCGCTTTTCAGAGGCGAAGCAAGCATATCACCCAGGAGGCTCCCACGTGCGATTTTTACTGAATCCCTCTCTTGTGTTCCTCTGCCTCGCCTGCGCGGCTGGCGTTCCCGCCGCAATCGCGCAATCCGCAGCGCTTCCGCCTCCGGTCACCCTCACCGCCGATCAGGACCACCAGAACATGATGGATCAGCTCGGCATCCAGGCCCTTCGCCCGGGGCCAAGCGGAGACGAGAATGCGCCCAACCACGCCAACTACAACGAGTCCAGCGCGAATCCCTTTCCCAATCTCCCTGATCCGCTCACGTTGAATGACGGCCGGAAGGTGACCACGCCCGGGATGTGGTGGAACACGCGCCGTCCCGAGCTTATCGAGATGTTCTCAAAGTATGTGTATGGCCGGGTTCCGAAGAACGTGCCCACGGTGACCTGGACGGTGACGGCGGTGGACCACGAAATGATCGGCTTCACGCCCGTAATCGCCAAGGATCTTATCGGACAGGTAGACAATGCGTCGTACCCCGCAATCAGTGTCCGTATTCACATGACGCTGGTCACACCAGCGCGCGCAAAAGGGCCGGTGCCGGTCCTGATGATGTTCGGTCGGGCCGGCTTCCCGAATCCCAACGAACCCTCGGGGGATGAACTCGAAAAGATCAATGCGGCGTGGAAGGCTCTTCTTGTGCAGAAGGATCCCTCGCTGCAAGACGTATTTGCGCAGCATCCGGCCTGGCAGCCGGTCAAGGCCACTCCGTTTCAGTTTCCGCAATTGAATGCCGACGGCGGCCTGCCCAACACCTGGCAGCTCGTCGCGGACGGCTGGGGCTTTGTCCTGTTCGACCCTGCCAGCGTGCAGGCCGATAATGGCGCCGGGGTGACGCGCGGCATCATTGGCCTGGTGAACAAAGGCCAGCCGCGCAAACCGGAGGACTGGGGCGCGCTGCGTGCATGGGCATGGGGCGCGGGCCGCGGACTCGATTATCTTCAAACCGACCCCGCGGTGGACGCAAAACACGTTGGCATTGAAGGCGTGTCGCGCTACGGCAAAGCTGCTCTGGTCACCATGGCCTTCGACCCGCGCTTCGCCATGGTCCTGGTTGGGTCGTCCGGGAAAGGCGGAGCCACGCTGCTGCGACGCAACTTTGGCGAGGCCGTTGAGAGCCTCACAGGCGGCGAATACTACTGGATGGCCGGCAACTTCATGAAGTACGGCGCCTCCAAGGCCACCTTCGGCAGCATGACCCCGGGCGACATTCCGGTCGATTCCAATGAACTCATCGCCCTCTGCGCGCCGCGGCTTACCTTCATCAGCTACGGCATACCGGAAAAGGGTGATGCCAAATGGCTCGATCATGAAGGCAGCTTCATGGCGACGGTGGATGCAAGCCGTGTGTTCGCTCTGCTCGGAGCAAAGGGACTCGATGTCGATGGTGACTATCGCACGGCAAAGATGCCCCCGGTCAATCAGGGCCTTCTCGACGGACAGCTTGCGTGGCGCCAGCATGACGGCGGCCACACCGATGCGCCCAACATGAAGTACTTTATTCAATGGGCAGACAAGTTCATCGGCCATGGTCCGCCGCAGCAGTAAATGTGGCCAGCACGAAACAGGAGTCCGAGGATGCTTCGCAGGTTTGCCATAGCGTTGTTCTGTGCCTGCCTCTGCGCAGTCGGTCAAGGTCAGCCCGGAACTCCGCCGCAAATCCGGCTCGACCAGAACAGCGGGCAACTGCTCGTTCAGGGCAAGCCCTTTCTTATCCTTGGAGGCGAACTCGGCAACTCCTCGGCGGGCACCGCGGCACATGCCGATTCGATTCTCCCGGCGATGGCGAATCTGCACCTGAACACCGTCCTGATGCCTGTGGCTTGGGAGCAAGTGGAGCCGCAAGAAGGAACCTACGATTTCAGCATTCTCGACCACTGGATCGATGTTGCCCGCCAGCAGAACCTGCACCTCGTTCTCCTGTGGTTTGGAAGCTGGAAGAACGCGTTTTCCGAATATGCTCCGGATTGGGTCAAGGCCGACACCAGGCGCTTTCCGCGCGCGCTGGCGGCGGATGGCGCACCGCTGGAAATTCTCTCGACGTTCGGGGCGGAAACCAACCGCTGCGACAGCCGTGCATTTGCCGCGCTCATGGCGCACGTGCGGGAGAAGGATCGTGACCGGCAGACCGTGCTGATGGTGCAGGTCGAGAACGAAGTGGGCTATCTCGGGCCTGAGAGAGAACGCTCGCCGGAGGCGAATCGTCAGTTCGCAGGGCCCGTTCCGCAGGAGTTGATGCGCGCGCTGCTTGCACGCCACACCGAACTGTCGCCGGAGCTTGCATCGCACTTCAATCCGCAGGGAAGCACCTGGCACGAGGTATTTGGAGAGGCCGCAAATGAAGTCTTCATGGCGTGGCGCTATGCAAGCTACATCGATGCCGTGGCTCAGGCAGGCAAAAGAGAATACTTCCTGCCCATGTACATGAATGCCCAACTGCCGTCGCTTCTTGAGCGGCCCGGCGAATACCCCAGCGGTGGTCCTCATCCCTACTACCTTGATGTGTATCGCGCCATGGCCACCCACATCGACTTCTACGCTCCTGATATCTACTGGCCTGAGTTTGAATACTGGGTCCGGAGATATCAGCTCGCCGAAAATCCAATCTTCATCCCCGAGGCGAGGCTGGAAGCAGGCCCCTACAACGCGCTCTATGCGTTTGGAGCGGCAAAGGCCTTCGGATTCTGCCCCTTCGGCATTGACAGTCTCCGCGCTCCTCAGAAGCCGGATGAGCCGGAGCCGGCCATCATGCAGGTGTATGCAGCTCTCGGCAGCCTTGGGCAGATGCTCCCGGAGGCGCAGGCGGCAGGCCGAACGCGCGGCATGGTGCTGCACGCAACCAGTCCTCGCCCCACGCAGACCGTGGCCCTCGGCGGATATCTCATTCAGGGAAGCTTGTCGCGGGCGTGGTCAACAGGCACGCTGCTGGCAAATGATGGAGCCATGCTCCTGCTTGAGTCCGCACCGAACGAGTTCCTCGTCATCGGCTCCGGCCTCACAGTAAGAATCACGCGCGACCCGGACACCGACACGCAAATCGCAGGAATCGCAAGCATTGAAGAAGTATCAAAACTCGGCTCGGATTGGAAAGTCACAGCCCGGCTCAACGGCGATCAAAGCAATCAGGGCCGGCAGCTTACCGTGGACCCGCATGCTGTGCGAATGTATCGTCTCAGGCTGTATGCTGCGTCCCGGTAGCGAACAGGTCTGCCAGCATTCGACCCAAACAGCGCGGAGAATGCACCGGCAAACATGGCAGGAATGGTGGCGAAGCATTTCGCGGCGTCATTGGCAATGGAAAAGGTGGTCAAGGAGTCGCGCGTCATCAGCACTGTTTCCCTATCTCGACGATCTCTATCAATTTGGTGGGGTTTGAATCCAGATCGACCATGTCGCCCGCTTCTTTGGCCGCCTGCGTTCCTGAATGCATGGCCACACCCACATCGGCCTGTGCCAGAGCAGGAGCATCGTTGGTTCCATCGCGGGTCATCGCCGCCAGCTTTGACCCTCGCCTGCTCGGACGGCTCTTCCGCCACCTTCTGAAGAACGCGGCTCGCTACTCCCCGCCGGGAAACCGGATCACGCGCAGTGACCGTACCGACCCCGAACGACTGGAATTCGAGGTCAAGGACAATGGGCCCGGAATCGACAAGGCTGATCTTCCCCTCATCTTCGAGAAGTTCTACCGCGGCAAAAAAGGGCGCCAGGACAGGTAAAGGAAAAGGAATGGGGCTGGCCATCGCCCGCGCAATTCTCATTGCACATCACGGCTCGATTGAGGTGTCGAGTCACTCCGGGCAAGGCACAAACATTCGATTCTGGGTCCCCCTCAACGAAACATCGAAGACAGATTCGTTCGCGATCATTGAATGCCCTTGAGCCTTTCCTGGTCAGATCCCGCCTTTGGCAGCAGAACAGGCCGGTCGAGCGCTGAATTCTGGCCTCAGAAAAAGACAAAATTGGCGTAAAAAATGCCCAGTTGACCCGTCCGTTGGCCTTCGCCAGAAGCGGTCAGCTTGATTGAGGTGCCAGGGAAGCCTGAGTTGTTGAAAGTTTGGAGGCGCGGGCCGGGATCGAACCGGCGCATAAAGGTTTTGCAGACCTCTCCCTTACCACTTGGGTACCGCGCCTTGGCAGGGCCGCTTCAGGTGCAACCTCGCTGCAGTTTGTTCCACTCCACTAAAATCGCTCCGGCTGGCGCCGAAGGGCGGATTGGAGCGGGAGACGAGATTTGAACTCGCGACCCTCGCCTTGGCAAGGCGATGCTCTACCACTGAGCTACTCCCGCTAACTGCAAGACTGAGTATACCGGGCGGCGGAAAACAGGTCAAACCGCCGCAGAAGCGGCACTTCTACTGGGCAGAGCCGCGCCGCTGCGCGACCCGCTTTCCACGCTGACAATCTCCCCGTCGCGCATGTGCAGAATCCGGTCGGCAATGGATGCCGCCTCGGGATTGTGGGTAATCATCAGCGTGGTCTGGCCTAGTTCCCGGTTGGAGCGCTGCAGCATGTGGAGCACGGCATCAGAGTTCTTCGTATCCAGATTGCCGGTGGGCTCATCGGCCAGCACAATGGCCGGCCGCGTGATCAGCGCCCGGGCAATCGCCACGCGCTGCTGCTCTCCGCCGCTCAGTTCGGAGGGCCGGTGCTTGAGCCGCCCGCGAATCGACAGCAAATCGCTCAGGTGATCGAGATACGCGCGGTCCATCGGCTCCTTGCGCCCGCTCACGTCATAGGCAATTTCGATATTGCCCATGGCTGTGAGGGTGGGCAGCAGGTTGAACTTCTGGAAGACAAACCCGATGCGATGCTTACGCAGCCGCGTCCGCTCGGCGTCGTTCAGGCTGGCAAAGTCAATGCCATCAATCACTACCCGCCCATGGGTGGCGCGCGTAAGCCCTCCCAGCAGGTAAAAAAGCGTGGACTTGCCCGACCCTGAGGGGCCGACCACCGCCACAAACTCGCCGCGAGCCACCTCGAATGAGACGCCGCGCAACGCAGGCACCTCGATTTGTCCCGTGGAATAAACCTTGGTCAGGTTCTCGGCGATGATGATGGGTGAGGACTGTTCGGATGGCACGGCCTTTATTGTAAATGCGACGCCTGCCCGGCCGCTCACTTAGAATGAATATGCAACGATCCCAACGCAGGTTCCTTATCGATGACAGCCGAATTGAAATCCACTCTTGTACCTTCGCTGGAGACCGCGGCCAGACAGGCAGGCCTGGTTCTGCAGTCCGTCACAACGGGCAGTGACTTCCACGGCCAGCCCACCGCCGTCTTTCAGCTTGGGCTGCCCGGCGCTGACGGCCGCACGCTGAAGCTGGAACTGAGCGCCGCCTTCGAATTCGACAAGCCGCACCTGCTGCCGGAGATGACGGCCCACCTGGCCGCCGAGGCCAGGCGCCTGCGCAATCCCCGTCCCGAGTGCTACGTGACCCTGGCCGGCCTGCCCGTCGCATTCGGCAAGTTCCAGTGGCCCTTTCATCGCTCCACCTCCGGCGCTGACACCTACATCGTCCACGGCGAAATGTACCTGGCTGACGGCGGCGCACAGAACCTGCACGCCAGGCTGGCGGCCTCCGTCACCGTGACCTTTGCCGAGATCGTGCCCGCCATGGAGCAGCCGTATGCGGAGACCTTTGTTTACAACGCCATCCGCAAAACCGTAGACCTGGGCCAGCTCGAATTCCTCAAGTCCGGCAACCGCCAGCCAGTGCCCGTCACCACGCGCTTTTACAGCCGGTGGCAGAAGAAGTTCCTGTTCACTGAGACCAGTGACGCCGAGCGCCTGGAATATCTGCTGCGCAAGATCTACTGGCTCTCAGGCGTACTGGGCAATGGCAAGCCGGTGTGGATTGCCGATCCACGCGACGCGCAGTATCTGAACACGACTGAAGCCGACCTGCTGCGCATGGCAGGGCACGAGGCCGGCGAGGGATTGCTGACGCTCGACGGCGAGTATGCCTCGGTGACTCCCGCGTTGATGGCGCGCGCACCCGAGTACCAGGCCGCGCTGGAGGCTGCGCTGAACTTCACTAAGCCGCAGTTCAACGAGTCCATGCGCGCCGGCGAAGCGAATATGTAAGCCGCTAACCCTGCATCGGCGCTCCGCATGCCGAGCAGAACCGCGCTCCCGGCGCGTTAGTCTGCTGGCAGCGGCTGCAGGCGATCAATGTGCTCGGCTGCGCCGCGGGCGGCATGGTCACAGTCACGTTCACCGGCCATCCCCATGCGGGCACGGCCATGCCCAGTGCCGCGGCAATGCCCGCCGCCTGGATCGCGTTGAACTCGCGCACCCGTCCCGGCATGAAGAAGCACTCCACAAAGCCAAGAAATGTGGTGATGCCCGTCCAGCAGAAACAGAGGTAAAGAAAGCCCAGGCCGTTGCGGCGCAGATAAAAGTGGTGAATCCCAAAGGTGCCCAGGAACAGCGCCAGCAGGATGCCCACCACCTCGTCGCGGCGCACCGACTCGTACTGCTGGTAAAAGATTGCCTGCGCATTGGGATACGGCACGCTGCTCATGGCTGTCCTCCTCGCCCGCCTTGCATTACACCATACGCGAACTGCGGCCGTCCGGTTCCCACCCGCCTGTTTTCTCTTGCCGTAGGATAAGAACTGCCATGACCACCCCGTCCGCCGCGGCCAGCGGCACGTTTCTCATCGGTGGCGACCTGCCCGTCCACCGGCTCGGCTACGGCACCATGCGGCTTGTCGGCGAGGGCGCCTGGGGCGAGCCAGCAGACCCCACCGAGGCCCGCCGCGTCCTGCGCCGCGCCGTCGAGCTGGGCGTCACCCTCATTGACACCGCCGACGCCTACGGCCCCGAAATCGCCGAGCGGCTCATCGCCGAGGCGCTGCACCCCTACCCGCCCGGCCTCGTCCTTGCCACCAAGGGCGGCATCACCCGCCAGGGACCGGCCAAAACCGAATACGTCGGCCGCGCCGGCTATTTGATTCAGTGTGTCGAGATGAGCCTGCGCCGCCTCAAACTCGAACGCATCGAGCTCTACCAGCTCCACCGCATCGACCCCCGCACGCCGCTCGAAGAGAGCCTCGGCGCGCTGCGCCAGATGCAGGAGCAGGGCAAGATTCGCCACATCGGCTTGAGCGAGGTCACGCCCGCGCAGATCGTGGAAGCACAGAAGATTGTGCCCATCGTTACCGTGCAGAACCGCTACTCGCTCGCCGACCGCCGCCACGAGGAGACGCTGGCGTGGTGCGAAGAGCACGGGATCGGCTTCATGCCGTGGTATCCCATCGCCGCCGGCAAGCTGCTCAAGCCCGACCACCCCGCCGCGCAAACCCTCGCCCGCATCGCCGCCCGGCACAACGCCACCCCGGCGCAGCTTTCGCTGGCGTGGCTCCTGCGTCGTTCGCCCGTCATGCTGCCCATCCCCGGCACGTCGAATGCCGCGCATCTCGAAGAAAACATCGCTGCGGCTGGGCTGCGGCTGAGCGATGCCGAGTGGGTGGAAATGAAAGCGGCGACGCAATCATAAGGCTGCGCCGCCGTTGTTGATGCAGTTTTCCGAACCTGTGTGCTGCCTGCTACTCCACCGCGTTCTTCGCAATCGCGTCCTTGTACCACTCGGCGCTGAGCTTCGGCGTGCGCTTCTGGGTCTTGAAGTCCACGTAGTGAATGCCGAAGCGCTTGCTGTAGCCATCGGCCCACTCGAAGTTATCCAGAAGGCTCCACAGGAAGTATCCCTTCACTGGGTATTCTTCGCTGACGGCGCGGTGCAGGTGCGTCAGGTGGTTGCGCAGATACATCACGCGGTCCGTGTCATACACCTTGCCGTCGGGCGTCAGCACATCGTCCGACGACGTCCCGTTCTCGGTGATGTAGATGGCGGGCACCTTCCACAGATCGCAAACATTGCGCACCGACCAGTAAATGCACTCAGGCCCGAGCACAATCCAGGGCGAAGCCATGTGCGGCGCCGACGTTGGGTATGGCAGTACAACGTATCCCTTCTTCGAGTCATCCGCGCGCACATACTGCGGCGTGTAGATGTTCAGGCCCACAAAGTCGAGTTTGCTGCCGATGGCCTCCATGTCGCCGGGCTCAACCTTGGGCGCATTCGCGCCTTCCTCTTGCAGATAGCTGTCGGGATACTTGCCTTCCATCAGCGTGGTCAGGAAAGGCGCGTTGCCGTCGCGCGTCGCCTTTTGCGCGGCGGTGATGTGCTCGGGCGTTTCGATGACGGGTACATAAACTGTGGCATTCTCGGCCAGTCCCACCTGCGTTCCGCTGGGCGTGTTGGCGCGGATGGCCTGCACCGCCAGCCCGTGCGCCAGAATGCCGTGGTGGCGCACCTGGTTGGCATCGCGCGCGGGCAGCTTGAGACCCGGCGCAAACTGGCCATAGCGGTAGCCGAGGTCGGTGAAGCAGACGAGCTCGTTGGTCGTCATGAAGTGATGCACGCGGTCTCCCAGATGCTTGCCGATGAAAGCGGCGTAGTCGGCAAAAGCTTTTGGCGTGTCGCGGTTTTGCCATCCGCCCGGTAGCGCCTGCGGCAGATCCCAGTGAAAGAGCGTGACGTAGGGCGTGATGTTGTTGGCCAGCAGCTCATCGACCACGCGGTTGTAGTAGTCCAGGCCCTTGGGATTCAACTGACCCCTGCCCGCCGGAAAGACGCGCGACCACGAGATCGACATGCGATAGGTGCTCACGCCCAGATTCTTGAGCAGGCGCACGTCCTCTTTGTAGAGATGGTAGGAGTCATCGGCCACGTCGCCTGTTTCGCCATTGTGCGTCTTGCCCGGCGTGTGGCTGAAAGTGTCCCACACCGACGGGCCGCGGCCGTCGTCGGCTGCGCCGCCTTCAATCTGATACGCGGCAGTGGCGCATCCCCACAGGAATCCCTTGGGGTAGTTCAACATTGAGGGCAGCGGATCGCCAAAGGCGAACCCGGGCAGCGCTACTCCGGCGTATGCGGCGGCGGCTGCCGCGGCAGCGGTCTTGCCAAACTGGCGGCGAGTCATGTCTTTCATATACAAATCCCCCTCTTCAAAAAACGGGCTGACCTCAAGCAAAAACGTTTTAGCAGAGTAGGCTTCCGGGAGGCAAGCGGCGCTGCGCCAGGCCGGTATCCGGACAGCGCAGCCGAAGCTATGCAACACAAAGAAAAAGCCGCGACCCTGGGGTCGCGGCTCGGTTGAATAGGAGTGTTGCCCGTCTTACATCTCTTTTGCGCCTTCAACGAAGGCCTTCAGCTTGCGGCTGCGCGAAGGGTGGCGCAGCTTGCGCAGTGCCTTGGCTTCAATCTGGCGGATGCGTTCGCGCGTCACCTGGAAGCTCTGGCCGACCTCTTCCAGGGTGTGCTCCGAGCCGTCTTCCAGGCCGAAGCGCATCTTGATCACCCGCTCCTCGCGCGGCGTGAGCGTGCGCAGCACCTGCGAGGTGTACTCCTTCAGGTTGACGCTGATGACAGCCTCGGAAGGCGAAACGGCCTGGCGGTCCTCGATGAAGTCGCCCAGGTGCGAGTCTTCCTCTTCGCCGATGGGCGTCTCCAGCGAGATGGGCTCCTGCGCGATCTTGAGCACCTTGCGCACCTTGGCCACGGGGATGTCCATGCGCTTGGCGATCTCTTCCGACGTAGGCTCGCGTCCCAGTTCCTGCACCAGCTGCCGCGAAGTGCGGATCAGCTTGTTGATCGTTTCGATCATGTGGACTGGGATGCGTATGGTGCGCGCCTGGTCGGCAATGGCGCGGGTGATGGCCTGCCGGATCCACCACGTGGCGTACGTCGAAAATTTGTAGCCACGGCGGTATTCGAATTTGTCGACGGCCTTCATCAGGCCGATGTT
>JAGWRX010000105.1 GCA_028876395.1 Acidobacteriota bacterium | reverse complement strand
GTCGGCGCTGGGCTCGGTGAACGGAAAGAACGAAGGGAAGAAGCGCGTCTTCACGCTCGATCCGAAGAAGGCCTTCATCGCGAAATCGAGGGTGCCCTTGAGGTCGGCGAAGGTGATGTTGGTGTCGACGCAGAGGCCCTCGACTTGATGGAAGATGGGCGAGTGGGTGGCGTCCTGGGCGTCGTTGCGGTGGACTTTGCCGGGAATGACGATGCGCACGGGGGGTGGTTGCTGCTCCATGGTGCGCATCTGCACGGGCGAGGTGTGGGTGCGGAGGAGAAGGCGGTCGCGCTGGGCGCGGCGCTCCTGGCCGGCGACGACGAGGGTGTCCTGGGTGTCGCGGGCGGGGTGGCCGGGCGGGAAGTTCATGCACTCGAAGTTGTAGAAGTCGGTTTCAACCTCGGGACCGACGCCGATGGAGTAGCCGAGGGCGGTGAAGACGGCGACGATTTCGTTGAGGGTGCGGGTGATGGGGTGCTCGGCGCCGGTGAGGCGGCGGGTGCCGGGCAGGGTGATGTCGATGGCCTCGGCGGCGAGGGCGGCGTCACTGGGACCCGCACCAAGGGCGGCGTCGAGGAGGCCTTCGACCACTGCCTTGAGGGCGTTGAAGCGCTGGCCGAGGGACTTTTTAGCCTCGGGTGGGGCGGCCTTGAGCCAGCGCGAGGAGACGTCGTTGAGGCGGCCCTGCTTGCGGCCGAGCCACTCCAGGCGGAAGGCCTCGACGGCCTCGGGGCCGCTGAGTGCGGCGGCGGCGCGGGCCTGGCGCTCCAGCGCGGCAAAGGCGTGGTCGAGGGCGGCTTCGTCAAACGCCGTCAGATTGGGAATGGCTTCGTTCGTCATGCGTAATGAACAGGATAAACCATTGCATGGAGCGGCGAAGGCGCATGAACGGCTTGCGGCGTGCGTGCCGGCGCGCAGGCCGAAGGCGAAATCCTCTGCAAACTTTCTGTGGAAAACGAAAATAAATAAGGGGGGGTAGGGGGGGTGGCTTCCGGTTGTGCATAGCCCGGCGAGGCGGGCAGGAATTGCACCTGAATCCATTGTAAGGAAGGGACGGAAATAATCTGCAAAGTCTCCCGCCCGTGGATTTCCACATTTCAAAAGCGAGATGCGGGGCACCGAATTTCGTGGCGCGTCCGATGAGGGCAACCGTGGAGATTATCTGAATGGAGCGGACTTTCTCATCACGTTCCATCCGGCGACCGCGATTGTTCTGACCGATTCGAACTCGGTTGAGAGCAGAAGAGTACTGAGAAAGAAAAAAGGATAGAAAAGGCCCGGCGATTGATCGTGCCAGCGGAGCAGCGGGTGGGCGATGAACTCGCGCAGGCGCTTGATCAGGGACAGGCTGGCAATTCCAACGCCGAGCAGCGCGCCGGCCACGATGTCGGTTGGGAAGTGGACGCCCAGATAGATACGGGGCAAACACACGATAAAGAAGACATAACAATAGAGGAGGATTCCGGCCTTGCGTGATATGAAGAACAGGGTTGTGGCGAGCGAAAAGAAGAGCACGGCGTGGTCGCTGGGAAATGCACTCCAATGAATCATCTCCAGGTCGGCGGACCCGGTGGGCAGGCGGAAGTGGAGTGCCGGCGTGTAGCGCGGGCGCACACGGAACGGCAAGGAGAGGGCAAGAACTCGTGCGGCAGCCAGGGCCGCAATGGACAGGACGGCGCCTGACAGGACGAGTTCTCTTTCCCTCTGGCCTGTTATGGTTCCAGCATTGCGGAACCACGCCCACCACAGCCACGCGATGATGAGACCGCCCTGGATGAGCACGTTGAACGTGACCAGGAAAATCAACTTGTCCATCAGCTCACTGTGCTGCGCAAAGCGATTGAAGAAATGCAGGATGCTGGCGTCGATTGGATTCATGCTGTCTGTCTTGGTGTTGTTAGAGAGCCATTATTGCTTGAAGGAGGCTCTCTGTCGAGGCAATGCTTTGGATGACGGAAGGACGGAAGTAACAGCGCGATGGTACGTTCGAGGTATTCTAGGGCGCGATTCTTTGCAGGCGGATGGGTGGGTTGCCAAGTCTCAGAATCAAGATCCTTTGGCAAGCTCAGGGCAGGCTCCGGGGCGCGCGACTACGGTTTACCGCCCATCAAGCGCTTGGAAAAATTCGGCGATCCTAGATTCGATCTCACCACTTGATCTGGCACAGGGCTGAAGCTTTTCGGCCCACTCACGCCCCGGATGAATAACGTCCCATGGCGAGCGCTTCTGCTGGTGCCTTCCCGAACCCGGATCATGGTTTCCGAATCCATCAAGCTCAAGGTTCCAAAGGGGTCGAAATCGATCAATCAGCATGGATTCGGCGAGTGGAATCCAGATGTCGTCCACGACAAGGTAACGGCATTGGAAATCGCTAGCTCTCAAATTCGACGCCTTCGCGATGGAATCGGCATGCTCTGAAAGGCGGTTTAAAAGGCTGTTGCCAATGGCAGACTCAAAATCCATTCCGCCCTTTCTCCCTCCCGAAGGAATCGCTTTCCCGACGTAAATCGGCGCAGGAGTCTTTGAGGAGCTATTGCGCGCAAGCAAAGCCTGATAAATCGGCAGTGAGCCAATGTAGTAGATTGCGTACACCCCGGAGCCCGTAAACCTCACTTGGGGTGGCAAGGGATGCACTGCAGCCGCAAGAAGCGCATCTGCCACGCTGCGTGCAAGGTGCGCCTTGCTAAGCGGGTTAAACGGCTTTGAGGAGCCCTCTTGTGGCTGTTCGTTTTTGGGCATGACATCTTGATAAATGTTCGTGGATGCTTCTGGCAACCGTTTCCGCAAGTTTCACCGGTACGGCATTCCCCAGTTGCCTCATACTTTCAGTCCACGCCACAGGGAAAAAATAATCGTCGGGAAAGCTCTGCAGCCGCGCGGCCTCGCGGACAGTGAGATAGCGAACCGCGCCGTCCTCAAAGAGAATCGTGTTCTCGCCGCCGGGGACACCGTGATCCCCTGCCTTAATAGTCTTCGCTGGCTCATCTAGTGGGCTACCTGTGTGGCCTGGATAGGAGCGGGCCCCAGGAACCAGAACATGATTCAGCCACCCATTGGCACCCTCGACCGAAGGTTGCGGAAGACCAGAAAGCGCATCTCGAACGGTGAGCCACGGCTTGCAGTTTGCAGTGAAAAGATCGCTCTTTGCGACCGTACCAAGGTCTTTTTGCGTTGGTTCAGGGCGCTTGCGGTTGGAGATTGCGTGGCGCTCCCAAAACTCGCCTGTCACCCATTTAGCGATGGCCAAGGCTTCTTTCGAGTGCGTCTGTTCAGGGAATGACCACTCGACCGGGAGGTCGCTTCGGAAGGCTACGATGAAGACCCTCTCGCGACGTTGTGGGACACCATAATCTGCGGCGTTAAGTAGTCTGAATGTCGTTTTGTATTCGAGTCCGCTTGACTTTCCAGATGTGTGATGCTGTTCAAGCCGCTTCAAATGGCGTTCCCAAGGCTCGTCTTGCTTGGCTAAGAGTTCTGGATAGCGCAATCCGAGAAGTATGTATTCAAAATAGCTTGTGAACGATTCACGAAGAAGTCCCTTGACGTTCTCCACCAGAACCGTTTTCGGTTGAGTCTCGCGAACAGCCCGGATCATTTCTGGGAAAAGATTCCTGTGGTCATTTTGTCCCATATGCCTTCCGCCAAGGGACCACGGCTGACAAGGGACCCCGCCTGCAAGCAAATCGATGTTCGTGCCGAAGTCTGAATATCTAATTGTCCGTACATCCGCTTCTTGGACTGGCCAGTTACGAACATACTTCAAGCCACGGCGCCTGTTCTCGTTCATCGATGAACATGCGTCGTGATCCCATTCCACCACGGCGAGATGCTCGAAGCCCGCGCGGGACGAGCCGAGGGCCAAACCGCCAGCTCCTGCGAATAATTCGAGGGAACGCATGATCTAGGACTCCAAGAACCGCCGGAGACGAGCAGGCAAGGTTGCCCGCCTCAGTTGACACTCCCACACTATCAGGACTCGCCACCCCAATGAGCGCAAGGCCTGTTGATTTCTTAGGTCCCTTTCCCGATTCTGTAGGAGTTTCTTCATCCAGAAGCCTAATCGGGATTTTGGTTGTCTTCCGCAACCAGGGTGCTGGTGCCAGAAACATCCATGCACGAAGATGATCTTTCTTAGCTTTGGGAAAACCATGTCTGGTGTCCCTGGAAGACTTCGGACATGAAGCCGATACCGGAATCCTAGGCCGTGAACCAGGCACCGCACGGCCATCTCTGGGCCGGTATCCTTGCTCCTGATGCGAGACATCCGCTCGCTTCGCTCTGTTTTGGAAAGATTGTCCACAGGGTGTGAGGTTCCTGCAATGCATTCTAGCGTGGCCGCAACGAACCTGACGCTGCCGTTGCTGCCTGGGGAGTAGTTTCTGTCAGGGGCTGAAGCCCTGCCATTTTGCGGGCGTTCTGCGGCACGGCTGGAGCCGTGCCCTGACACGAGACGGGCGACCCCACAACGCCGAAAGCCCCGGAGGGTTCCGGGGCTTCTGGTTGTGTTGCTGCCTGCTGAATTGTTGCTTACGCGGTCTTGGCGGCGAGGGCGGCTTTGGCCTTGTTGGCGAGGTCGGTGAAGCCGGCGGCGTCCTTGACGGCGATGTCGGCGAGGACCTTGCGGTCGAGCTCGATGCCGGCCTTTTTGAGGCCGCTGATGAACTGCGAGTAGCTGGTGCCGTTGAGCTTGGCGGCGGCGGAGATGCGGACGATCCACAGGGAGCGGAACTGGCGCTTCTTCTGGCGGCGGCCGGTGTAGGCGAACTTGAGGCCGCGCTCGACGGCTTCCTGGGCTGCCTGGTAGAGCTTGGATTTTGTGAGGAAGTATCCGCTGGCTCTTTTGAGAATCTTCTTGCGGCGGTCACTCCGCTTGGTACTGCGTTTTACACGAGGCATGGTGGTTCTCCATTTTGCGTTCGTCAGTCAGGCGGCTGGAGGCAGGAGGCGCGGCCTTTGGGGGGCGGCGCGGTGGGCCTCTTCACTCGCTCATATCAAGCCTGGATGTCTCGGCGGTCCGGGGATGGGAAATCCGGAGTGCCGGGGGCCCGCGCAACGCGTTCGCTGGGGCCCGGAAGCGCCGCTCGCCCTAAAGGGGCGGCGGCACAGCCATCAGGCGTAGGGAATCATGCGCGCGACCTTCGCGTAATCGCCGTCGGAGACGAGCAGGCTCTTGCCGAGCTTGCGCTTGACCTTTGGCGATTTCGACGTAAGGATGTGCCGCGTCTTCGTCTGGCCGCGCACGATTTTGCCGGTACCAGTCTTCTTGAAGCGCTTGGCCGCGCCCGAATGGGTTTTCAACTTGGGCATTTTTCTTCTCGTTTTGGATGGGCTTGGTGGCCGGTCCAAGAGCCGTTGGGCAGGGATTTCCCTGCCCTTACGGCGCTTTTGCCAGTATACCGCAAGGCGGGCGCGGCGGCTATACCGGCAGCGGAAGGCTGCTTCTAGTCAAAGCGGTAGAGGGTGACCTTTTCGGTTGAGATGTGGCGGGGGTCAAAGCGCCAGCCCTTGCCCTGGTCGTTCTCGTCGCCGTTGAGGCGGCGTCCGGGGACCCACTTGCCGTCTTCGAAGGCTCCCTGGTCAATGGAGGCGATGCCGACGTGGAGGCCGGTGGCGCGGGGCGTGAACGAGACGCGGAAGCCCTTGCCGAGGCCGAGGAAGCGGTCGGGGCCGTCGGCCATGATGAGTCCGAAGCCGGAGTCGGCGTGAAAGCCGAAGATATCGTCGAGGGCGACGTGGAGGGTGTAGCCGCTCATGGTGAAGTCGACGGAGGAGTGGCTCTTGTCGAGGACGAAGCCGTGGACGTCGCCGGCGGCCTGGTGCCCGGCGAGGAGCGGGACGATGGTGGCGAGGGCGTGGTAGCTGGCGGCGAGGTCGGCTTTGGGGTCGTTTTCCGGCGCGTCTTCAATGGCAAAGGGAGAGAAGCCGAAGCCGGCCTCCTGGCCGAGGGCGTAGAAGACGTTGGCGGCACCGGCGGCTCCGCCGCGGGTTTCCGGCATGAAGAGGGGGTTGCCGTCGCGGTGGTAGCGCTGGCTCCATTCGGCAAAGTTGGAGGCGTAGAGGTCGGGCGAGTAGAAGTCGAGGGCGGAACCGGCGGCGCGCCAGACGTCGACGACCCAGGGCTCGGGGCCTCCGCTGGGATAGCTGCCGGGGGTGGCGTCGTCGCCGGCGAGCCAGGTGTTCACATACATGGGGATGTCATAGGCGGTCTTGCCACGCGCGGTGACGGCCTGAATGAAGCGGGCGTAGTGCCAGGCCATGAAGATTTCATCGGCGCGGACGGTGTCGCCGAAGACCTCGGCCCAGGTGCCGGCGGTCTTGTCGCCGTTTGCGTCCCAGAGGGCGCGGAGGTTGGGATAGAGCGCTTCGCGGTGGGCCTTGAGATAGCTTGTAAGCTCTGGCGGCACGGCGGAATCAAAGGCGCGATTGGCGGCGTCGGAGTGGTCGCGCGTGTCGCCGAGGACGCCGACTTCGTTTTCCACCTGCATCATGAGCACGGTGTGATTGCGGCCGTCGACGGTTTTGAGGTGCTGCATGAGGGCGGCGAAGGCGTGGGCGTCGGCCTCCTGGGTGGTGGCGCCCATGGGGCTGAGGATTTCAACTTCGCTGCCGTGTTCGACGACGCGGGGGAAGCGGCGCGTGTCCTGCTTGACCCAGACGGGCGCGTAGCTGGACATGCCGTTCTTCCACGAGGCGAGCCAGAGGAAGACGATGCGCTCGTGCTGGTTGCGCGCCTGGGCGAGGAGGCCGTCAACGAGCGAGAAATCGAAGCGGCCTTCGCTGGGCTCGATGAGTTCCCAACTGAGGGGCGTGACGACGGTGTTGAGGCCCATGTCGGCGAGCCTGGGCCAGAGAGGCTTCATGTAGTCGAGGCTGGACGAGGAGGAGTTGTGGAGCTCGCCGCCGAGGATGAGGAAGGGCTTGCCGTCCACGATGAGCTGCGTTGCCGCACCTCGTTTTTCAAGGTGCGGAGGATTGTCCTGCTGGGCGGAAAGCACAGCTGTCTGGAGGCCTGCGAACAGCAGCAGGATTGGCAACGCGTTCAGTTGGATTCGCATAACGACAGGGAGTCTAGCACAGGGATCCATTGACTTTGCAACGCGGTTTCCGGTTTTGGCGATGCGTGAGGCATGGGGGTTGCTGTCCCGTTTCGGCATTGGCTTCCTGTCTGGTCCAATCGAGGACACATCGAGGACAGAATCGGTTCTGTATTCGGTTGCCATTGGAGACGCGCGGGAAGTAGCGTGGGGCCATGGCAATCCTCTCTGTCGATCTTGCGTACCGCTGCTGGTCGGACCTGGGCATCGTTGTGCTGGAGCGGACGGGTCCGCCGGAGGGCGTGGCGCCGGTTGCCTGCGACATTGTGGCGTGGAACGAACCCGGCCCGGTGGATGCCGAGGTGCTGGCAGGGCGGCTGAACCATCTGTGCGCGGTGCGCGGCGCGCGGGTGCTGATGCTGGACGGGCCGCAGGCGTGGAAGTCGCG
Source organism: Acidobacteriota bacterium (assembly GCA_028876395.1). Lineage (GTDB taxonomy): Bacteria > Acidobacteriota > Terriglobia > Terriglobales > Acidobacteriaceae > Telmatobacter. Next base: position 8,306 of record JAGWRX010000105.1, on the reverse strand, counting down.
GCACAACGGGCTGGAGCATGCACGGGTGAGCGAGCGGCAACTGAACACCGCCGCCAAGACCGGCCTGCCGGGGATGGTGAAGCCCGTCACGTACCGCAAGTTTGCCGAGTTCTGCGTGGACGTGTATGACGCGCTGGCGCGGCGCGGATGGCGGAGGCTGGCGACCCGCGAGCAGCCGGGCGCGGGCGAGGAACGGGTGCTGGTGGAGAGCTATCCGCACGCGGCGTGGAAGTCGCTGGGTATCAAGCCACTGCCTGCGAAACGGCGGGCGCGGGTGAGCGACCTGGCGGAGGCTTTCGGCGCGCTACGCGAGGTGGTACCGCTGACGGTGAACCGGCCGCCCAACCACGACCAGTTGCAGGCCATTGTGGGCGGGCTTCCGGGGCTGGCGCTGGAGGCGCAGGATGCGGCGGGCGCGCGGATTGTGGGAAATCCCCCGCGCCGCGAGGAGGGCCACTGGCGCGAGGGGTTCATTGTGCTGCCGCTGCCTCCGCGGGCGCGGGCGGGGATTCGCTGGATGGATTAAGGTTTGGCCGCTGGTGTTCCGAGATTTTTCTCAAGGAACTCGACGATGCGCTGGCGGGCGTCGTAGCCGTGCCAGGGCTCGGGCGATGGACGGCCGAAGATGCCCATGGCCAGCGGGCCGTGATCTTCGCGGGGATAGGTGACGAGCTCGACGGGAACGCCCTGCTGGCGGAGGGCGCGGTACATCTCCTGGGACTGGCCGAGGGGGTCGGTGGTGTCGCTCTGGCCCTGGATGAGCAGGAAGGGCGTTTTGGCCTGGGCGACGCCGGCGAGCGCGCTTTGCCGCCAGGCGTCCTGCATGTGCTCCCAGGGTTTGCCGAAGTACCAGCGGTCGTACCATGAATCACTTTCGGTGCCGTATTCGCTGAACTGGTCAATGACGGGCGCGGCGCTGATGATGGCCTTGAACCGGTCAGTCTTTCCTTCTGCGAAGGCGGCTATTTCTCCGCCATAGCTGTATCCCATGAGGGCAAGACGTGCGGGGTCGATGGGGTATTGGGCCAGGACGGCGTCCACGCCGGCCATTACGTCGCGGTAGTCGCCACCGCCCAGATCGTTCTTGTTGGCTGCGGCGAAGGGCACTCCATAGTTGGACGAGCCGCGCGGGTTGGGGCGCAGCACCGCCCAGCCGTGGCCGACCATGAAGGCAGCGAAGGCGTCGTTGCGGTCTTCCCATGCGCCCATGGGGCCGCCGTGGACATCGACGATGAGCGGGACTTCGGCTGTGCTGGAATCAGGCGGCAGATAGAGGAGACCTTCGATGGTGAATCTGTCGCTCTGCCAGCGAACGAGCTGCGGCGCGACATAGCGGAAATTGGCGGGGGCGAGTGCGGGCGTGGGCAGCGCGGTGCAGGGCTCGCCGAGGCGCTGGGCATAGCAGAGCTTGACGGGCTGGCCGCCGCTCTCGGCAAGCCACAGCCAGCCGGTGCGGTTGCGATTGGTGTTGAGGCCGGTGACGACCGCCGCTCCGAGATCGATGGGGGCTGGTGGCGTTTTGCCGTCGAGGGCGATGCGCACGGCGGTGACGCGGGTGCCGATGGCGGCGGGAGCGATGAGGGCACCGTCAGCGGTGAAGTGGATGTCTGCGCTGAGCTGGCCGGTGAAGCCTGGCGCGAGCCGAACGGGAGTGCCGGCCCCGCTGGCGGCGAGCACGAAAAGCTCATCGTAGCCGGGAGGCGCGTCTTCGGGCGTCTGCGCGGCAAAGATGATGCGGCTGCCGTCGGGGGTGAATGCGCCGGCGCGCACGGTGGCGGGAATGGCGGCGAGCCTCGCGGGCTTTGCAGGTGCGGCGGCGTCCACGAGCCATGCCGCACCGGCGGGGCCGAGGTCGGAGGCTTCGTTGGGCGCTTCCGTGAAGACCAGCAGGCGGGCAGCAAGCGGAGACCATATGGCGCGCTTCACATCGGGGGCAATGGCGACGGGCTTGAGGGCTCCGTCGAGCGAGCCGTCGGGCTTGAGCGCGGCGAGGTAAAGGCGCGTGGCATGCTTCTCATGGTTGACCCAGAGGGCGTCGGCTTTGGCGTCTTTCTGCTTCTTTTCGCCGGGAGTCTCGGGGTCGCGTGCCCAGAGGGCTAGCCATTTGCTGTCGGCTGAAATCGCATAACCCGTCACGTCGATGGGCAGGGGTTCGGGGGCGGCGGGCTTCTCCTCTTTCTTTGCGTCTGCGGGCTTTTCAGCGGGCTTGCTCTCTGAGCCGGGTGGCGGGATCGCGCCCTTCTCTTTGGACTCATCGACTGGAGGCAGAATCTTCAGGTCATAGGGAGCTGCCTCACCGCCGCGCAGGTCGAGACGGAAGAGTTGGGTGTGCTCGCCGCGCTTGGCGAGGAAGAAGATTGCCGAGCCTTCGGGGGACCATTGGGCGCTGTGCTCGCCGCGCTTGTCAGAGGGCGGAGAGAAGGTGAGCTGGCGAGCTGCCTCTGCGCCGGAAGTGGCGGACACCAGCCAGAGATGGGATTTGCCGCCGTCGGCCGTGGCGTCCGAGACGGTGAAGAGCGCCTGCCTGCCGTCGGGCGAAAGCTGCGGCGCAGACATGGCCCGGAAGTGGCGCAGGTCCTCGCTGGTGGGAAATTGCGGCTCCACTGCGGGAGCGGCATGGGTTGCGGCGGCGGCGAGGGGCGCAAGGGCAAGAGTGGCGCAAACGATGCGCCGCAGAAAGGTCTGAACGGGCTGCATGGGGCCAGCATACACGGCGTGGATGCGGGAAACGCATCAAGGCCGCCCGGTGAGGGGCGGCCTGGGCTTCGGACTGGAAGCGCCCTTACTGGGGCTGCGGGACAGGCGCGGCAGCCTGGGGCTGCGCAGGCGCGGCAGGCTTGGGCTTGGGCGCGTCCTTCTTGGATGGGGCGATGATGGCGTGGAGGATGGTGCCTTCCATGCGCGGCATGAACTCGACGATGCCGGCTTCGCCGATGTCCTGGATGAGGCGGTTGATGATGTTGTAACCGAGCTCGCGGTGGGCCATCTGGCGGCCGCGGAAGCGGAGGCTGGCCTTGACCTTGTCGCCCTCGTTGAGGAAACGGACGGCCTGATTTTTCTTGGTCTGGTAGTCGTGCTCGTCGACGGTGACGGAGAACTTGACTTCCTTGATGGTGATGACCTTTTGCTTTTTGCGGGCGGCGCGCTCGCTCTTTTCCTTCTCGTAGAGGAAGCGGCCGTAATCCTGAATGCGACAGACGGGAGGGACGGCATTGGGCGAGACTTCCACCAGATCGAGCCCGCGCTCACGGGCGATCTTCAGCGCCTCGAAGGGAGGCAGAATGCCCATTTGTTCGCCGTTTTCGTCGATGACGCGAATTTCGCGCGCGCGAATGCGGTCGTTGATGCGGATAAAGGACTTTGCCGAACGTTTGTCGAGTGCGATGGTGCTCCTCCAAGAGCCGTCGCTGCCCGCCCTCGGGGTCTGCCGAAGCAATGTGCGGGCGTACGGACGCACCCTGAGTATAGCACTGAGCCGCCCTGCGAGCGGCTGCTTCTGCGCCAGTTAGCGAAGGCCGAGGAGCTGCGGGGCGGCAGGAACAGGCGCTGCAACCTGCGCTGCCTCAACCGCCTGCAGCGCACCCTCGGGCGTGAAGCCGGTGATGTGAAGGCGCACGAGGCGATTGGCGGGCAGTTGGGCTGCCAGCTCGACAGGCAGGAAATTCTCAGTGAGCGCGGACGTGCGGTCGAGGCTCGCCAAAGCGGGCGGCGTATGCAGGGTGATGGCGTCCAGCTCGCGGCCGAGGAAGTACCTCCGGTGCGTTGCACTCTTTTCAGCGGCCAACGTACGGAGGGCGGCCATGCGCTCTTCAACGGCAGCGGGGGGAACGGGCTGCGCGGCGTGGAGCGCCCAGGCGCGCGTGCCGGGGCGAGGCGAGAACGGGAACAGGTGCAGATAGCCGAAGGGCAGCGCGCGGATGAATTCAAGTGTCTCTTCGAACTCGCGCTCGGTCTCGCCGGGGAAGCCCGCCATGACGTCGGCGCCGAGGGTGAGGCCGGGGCCGGCGGCGCGAATGAGCGCGTGGACCTTGTCTGCATAGTGCCAGGGACGGTAGCGGCGGTGCATGCGGCGCAGGACGGCGTCGGAGCCGGACTGGAGCGGCAGATGGGCGTGACAGGCCAGGCGGCCACCCCAGCGACGAAGACCTGTCGCCGGGGGCCCCGGAATGCCACCGCCAAATTCGGCCATGAGGGCGATGAGGTCGGCGTCCCAGTCCATGGGCTCGATGGAGCTGAGGCGCAGGCGGGGCAGATCGGTCTGCTCGAAAATTTGCCGCACGAGCCAAGGCAGGGTTGGCCGGGGCGCGCCGGGCGTGGAGGCGAGGTCGCTGCCCCAGCGGCCGAGATTGATGCCGGAGAAGACCAGCTCGTTGCCGCCCGCGGCGACGAAGCCCCGGACCTGCCGAAGTACAGTTGCGGCGGACAAGCTGCGTGAAGAGCCGCGTGTCTGCGGAATGACGCAGAAGGAGCAGCGGTTGCCGCAGCCCTCCTGAATCTTGAGGTTGGGGCGGGTTTGCGCGCCGGGCATGAGCTGCGCTTCCTCAAGAAAGGAGTGGGCGAAGCGATCGTCGGCGAGGATGAGGGTTTGATGGGCGGGGTTGGCGTTGGCGAGCAGCGATTGCACGCTGACAGTTGCGGGCGATTGTGTCTGTGCGTGTTGCGATTCCGCTCCGGAGAGTTGAAGCGCGATAGCGGGCGCGAGGGCCTTGTGGCTGTTGCCGACAACGGCGGCCACGCCGGGGAGCGAGGCCAGTTCCTCCGGCGCGCGCTGGGCGTAGCAGCCGGTGACGAGAATGCGGGCGGCAGGGTTGAGCCGGTGCGCGCGGCGGATAAAGGCGCGGGCCGCGCGGTCGGCCTCTGCCGTAACGCTGCACGTGTTCACGACCACGACATCTGCGGACGAGGGACTGCGCTCGCTGAGGCCCGCGGAGCGCAGCATGTCACTGACCGCCTCGCCATCGGCGCGGGCGGCGCGGCAGCCGAAATGTTCCACATGAAAGGACAATGGAGGGCTCCAGGCGATGCAATGCCCTGCATGTATAAGGGTAAAGCGGCGAGTACGGAGTGACAAGAACAGGTCAGGCCCGATGCGGGCCGGAGCGCAAGGCCGCTTTTGCGCTTACGGAACAGAGCACAAAAATGCGCCCCGGCAATGGACCGGGGCTAGACTGTGTATGCAGCCGCAATCTGTAATCGATGCAATCAGGTAGGGGGCGAAGATGGATCGGGAAGGCCTGCAATCGCCGCAAGGGAAGCTTGACTGGAGCGGCTTGACCCTTTTTCTGGTTTCCATAAGCATTGTTCTGCTTTGCCTTTTGCTGGTGCGGCCCTTTCTTTCCGGCGTCACGTGGGCCGTTGTTCTGGCCATCGTGACGCAGCGCCCGCATCGCTGGATCTGTGCACGGGTGAAGAACCCTGCACTGGCCGCCACAACGACCACGGTGCTGGTGGCGCTCAGCATCGTAGTGCCGATCATGTTGATTATGCTGAGCGTCGGCCAACACATTCTGCAAGTGGTGCAGGGCTTTCAAAGCGGCGCCGCGGAGCAGGGAGTGCGCGAGTTCATCGCCCAGCATTCGCGGATCACGGGTCTGCTGCAATACGCGATGGACAACATGGATGTGAGCCAGGCCATCGAGAAGAGCACAAGTTCGCTCACCATGCAATTGGCATCGGGCCTGGGGAAATCGATCACCGCATTCACGCAGGTCATCGTGATGCTGTTTATCCTGTTCTTTCTCTACCGGGACAAGACGCAGTCGGTTTCGTTTCTACGCACGCACATTCCGCTGGCCGCTGACGAAGCGGACTATCTGCTGCTGAGGCTTCGGGCGGCCATCAACGCGCTTGTTCTGGGGCGCTTTGCGGTCGCGGGGCTTCAGGGTCTGCTGTCAGGCATCGCCTATGCGGCGCTGGGAGTGGGCGCGGCGACCCTGCTGGGCGTGGCGACGATGCTGTTTGCGCTGGTGCCCGCGGTGGGTGCATTCGTCGTCTGGCTGCCGGTGGTGATTTACCTTGCGTTGATTCATCACTGGATTCAGGCGATGATCCTTCTGGCGGCGGGGACGCTCGTAATCAGCCTGCTGGACAATGTGCTCTATCCCATCCTGGTGGGGACGCAGCTTCGGCTGCATACGGTTCCGATCTTTCTGGCGATGCTGGGCGGCGTCGTCTACTTTGGCGTGAGCGGGCTGATTCTGGGGCCGATTGCCTTCAGCGCCGCCGAATCGCTGATGCTTATCTGGCGCAAGAGGACAACCGGCGAACCGCTGCCCTAGAACCCCGCCGCAGGATGAGCAGAGACGGCGCGGTTGCGACTCCGAGGCTTCGGTATACTGGAACTTAGTCCTACCTGTCCGTTTGTTTCACCCCTAAAGCATGGACACATCTGCTACCGATAGCCCATCAAGTCCCGCAACCGATGCCTCGTACAGCGGGGCGTGGCAGATTATCAGCTTCACGTACTTCACACTGGTCTGCTACCTGTCGATCGGGCTGCCTCTGGCGATTCTGCCGGCATATGTGCACCTGCGCATGGGATACAGCGCGGCGCTGGCGGGCTCGGTGATCAGCATCCAGTACATTGCCACGTTTCTGAGCAGGCCATGGGCGGGGCGCATCAGCGACCACGCGGGCGCCAAGGTGTCAGTGCTGTGGGGGATGGGCGCGTGCCTGGCGAGCGGAGCGCTGCTCGTGTTTGCGGCCGCGCTGCATCGCAGCCCGATGTGGCTGAGCCTGGCGGCGCTGATTGCCAGCCGCCTGGCGCTGGGCGTGGGCGAGAGCCTGGGCTCGACCGGCGCAACGCTGTGGGGCATCACGGCCGCGGGGCCGGAGCATACCGCCAGGGTGATTTCCTATAACGGCATCAGCACCTATGGCGGGCTGGCTCTGGGCGCTCCGCTGGGCGTGGTGATGGCGCAGCGCTGGGGACTGGGCTCCATTGGGCTGCTGACGATTGCGCTGGCCGGGTTGAGCCTGCTGCTGGCCAGCGCCAAGCGGCCGTTGCCGGTGGCGCCGGGCGAGCACCTGCCCTTTCGCGACGTGCTGGGCCGCGTGATGCCACACGGAATGGGGCTGGCGCTGGGCGGCGTGGGCTACAGCGTGCTGGCCACGTTTGTGACGCTCTTCTACGCCAGCCGCCACTGGGACGGCGCGGCGCTTTGCCTGACCTCGTTTGGCGTGGCGTTTATCGTGGCGCGGCTCTCATTCATCCAGACGATCAATCGCTTTGGCGGCTTTCCGGTGGCGATGACGTGCCTGGCGGTGGAGTCAGCAGGCGTGGCGATGATGTGGCTGGCGCACTCGCCGTGGACGGCGTTCGCTGGCGCGGGGCTGACGGGGTTTGGCTTTTCACTGGTCTTCCCTGCCCTGGGCGTGGAGGCGGTGAAGCGCGTGCCGGAGTTCAACCGCGGCACGGCGCTGGGGGTTTATACGGGCTTCTCGGATGTGTCGTTCTTCCTGGTGGGGCCGACGGCGGGCGCGGTGATTGGGGTGTTCGGGTATGCGAGCGCGTTTCTGTTTGCGCTGCTGTGCGTGCTGGCTTCGCTGGGAATTGTGGTAGTGCTGGCGTTGCGACATGAAGCAGAAGTGACTTAGCTCGCGCTCTTGAAATGCAGAACGGCCACCCTGACGGGTGGCCGTTGCTGTCTTGCGTGGCTTGGGAGCGGTTTAGCGCTCGTTTTTGCGCCAGTTGAGGAGATCGCCAAGGGTTGTGGTGGAGCTGGAGACGGGCGCCTTGTAGCTCTCGACCGTGGCGCGGCTGGCCTCATGGCCAATCGAGCGCAGGCTGAGGCCAACCTTCTTCTCTTCCACATTAATCTTGATGATCTTGAACTCGTGCTCCTGGCCCTGTTCGAGCTTGATGGCAGCGCCGCTGTCATCCACCGCTTCAGAGACGTGGCAGAGACCCTCTACGCCCTCGGCGATTTCAACGAAAGCGCCGAACTGCGCGGTCCGAAGCACCTTGCCGTGAACCACGTCGCCCACGCGATGCGCGGCGAAGAAGCTCTCCCAGACGTCGGGCTGGAGCTGCTTGATGCCCAGCGAAAGGCGGCGGTTCTGGGGCTCGACGCCAAGGACGACTGCCTTGACCTTTTCGCCCTTCTTCACCACTTCAGAAGGATGCTTGACGCGCTTGGTCCAGCTGAGGTTGGAGACGTGGACCAGACCGTCGATGCCATCTTCGATTTCGATGAAGGCGCCGAAGTCGGTGAGGTTGCGAACGCGGCCCTCGACGACTGTGCCGGCGGGATAGCGGTCGGTGAGGTTCTCCCACGGATTCTCGAGAAGCTGCTTCATGCCGAGCG
>JAGWRX010000104.1 GCA_028876395.1 Acidobacteriota bacterium | reverse complement strand
GTCGCCGTCAGCGTGCTCAGCGGCAACCGCAACTTCGAGGGCCGCGTCAACGTTGACGTGCGTGCCAACTACCTCATGAGCCCGCCGCTCGTCGTCGCGTATGCGCTGGCTGGAAAGATCGGCCACAACTTTGACACCGATCCGCTCGGCACTGACCCGTCCGGCAAGCTCGTCTTCCTCAAGGACATCTGGCCCTCGCAGAAGGAAGTGGCCGAGGCCATCGAGAAGGGACTGTCCAGCGAGATCTTCCGCAAGGAGTACGCCACCGTCAGCCTGGGCGACGCCAACTGGCAGGGCCTCAGCTTTCCCACCGGCGACGTCTACCAGTGGGAGCCCGATTCGACCTACATCCGCAAGGCCCCCTACTTCGACGGCATGGCGAAAACGCCCGCGCCAGTCACTGACATTCTCGGCGCGCGCGTGCTGGCCGTGCTCGGAGACTCGGTCACCACGGACCACATCTCACCCGCCGGCAACATCAAGACCAGCGGCCCGGCAGGCAAGTACCTCGCCGAGCACGGCGTCAAGCCCGCGGACTTCAACTCCTACGGTTCGCGCCGCGGCAATCATGAAGTCATGGTGCGCGGCACCTTTGCCAACGTGCGCCTGCGCAACAGGCTCGCGCCCGGCACCGAGGGCGGCGTCACGCGCCTCTTGCCCGAGGGCGAGCAGATGTCCATCTTCGACGCCAGCGTAAAGTATGCCGAGCGCAACGTCCCGCTCGTCATCCTCGCGGGCAAGGAGTACGGCTCCGGCTCCTCGCGCGACTGGGCCGCCAAGGGACCCAAGCTGCTGGGCGTCCGCGCCGTCATTGCGGAGAGCTTCGAGCGCATTCACCGCTCCAACCTCGTCGGCATGGGCATCCTGCCCTTGCAGTTCGAGGCGGGCCAGAACGTCGAGTCGCTCGGCCTCACCGGCGAAGAGATGTACGACTTCCCCGGCCTGACAACGCTGCTCAAGGATCGCTTCGCCAGCGGCCGCACACTGGCCGTGAAGGCCACGGCAGCCGACGGTACAGTGAAGCACTTCAACGCCCGCGTCCGCATCGACACCCCGCAGGAGATCGAGTACTTCGAGCACGGCGGCATCCTGCAGTACGTCCTGCGGCAACTGGCAGCTAGATAAGTGCCTCTGCCGCAATGTGTGCAGTGATTTGAATGAAACCAAAGGGGCGGGATGGAACGCCAGGCTGTTACTGCCGGCTGCTTCTGCTTGTCGCAGATACTCGCCCCGTTGGCTTCGTAGCGATTTCCACTCTCGCAATGCCCGGGTGTAGCTCCTTCTTGCCGCCAGTGTGCGCGTAGCCGGGTTCCCGGCAGGCGGAACTCTAAATGACATAATTCAGTATCAGATAGGACATTAAATGTCATGGCTGTGGTAGGATAGCCTGGTGAGCAAAACATCGCGCCCGGTCCAGACGACCTCGATGGAGATTCATCGACTGAAAGGAAAACGCAAGGGCGCGAGTCTCAAAGAGCAGGTCTGGTTCAAGAACGGTGCGGTGACGAGTTACAGCCTGGCCTATATCAATTTGAAGTTGTTTCCTGGAGACAACGGCCGGGTTCTTGGCTATGACAACAGCCATGGCTACCATCACAGGCATTTTATGGGCAAGGTCGAGCCTGTCGAGTTCATATCCTACTCAGCACTGGTCGAACGCTTCATCGCAGAAGTACATCAGTTATGGAGGGTCGAAGATGAAGAAAACTAAAGTAGGCGTCACAGCGGACAGTGCAGAAGGCTTTTTCAAGCGTATCCGGAGTCGTGCGGCGAAACTGGACAAGGGCGAGACCCTCCCCTCGGAGATCACGATCAGCTTTGAGGATCCCGCAGAGATGTTGAAAGTCCTCACGGCGGAGAGGGTGCGCCTGCTGCAGCGGGTCAAGCGCCAATCATTGGCGATGTCCGCTTTGGCAACAGGATTGAAGCGGGATGTCCGCGCGGTCAGCCGGGACGTGTCCTTGCTGGAAAAGGCCGGGTTGTTGCATACCAGCCTTCTGCCAAATCCTGGCCACGGCTTGTTAAAAGTCGTCGAGCCTGTGGCACGAGAGTACAAGCTGGTTGCCAATTTGTAGACTATGTCGAATGAAGTAAGCAATGAAAAACGCCACTCCCGCGCGGGAGTGGCGTTTTTATGATTCGTTTTCAGTCTTGGCCGTACTACTTGCGCCGCGCAGGCTTTGTTGCTTTGGCTGGCTTGGCCGCGGCGCGCTTCGCCTTGGCAGGCGCGGCAACCGGCGCTGGCGCTGCCGCAGGAGCAGGCGCGCCAGCCGGAACCGTTTCCTCTCCGTGATGCGGAGCAAAGAAGCGCGTACCCTCCTGGCTTTGCTCGCCCATCACGTGCAGGCGCATGAAGTTGGTTGAGCCGGACTTGGTGCGCGTACCCGCAACAATCGCGATTACCTCGCGGTTCCTCACGTAGCCGTGCTGTTCGAGCAGGCTCTCGGCCACCTCCACCAGCGCCTCGGTCGTGGTCACCTTGGGGCAGCGGATGGGCGTGGTACCCCACAGCAGATTGAGGCGATTGATGGTCACTTCGATCGGGCTGAGCGCGAAAATCGGCCTCGAGGGGTGATACTTCGAGAGCTGGCGCGCGGTTGAACCCGTCTCGGTGAACAACGCAATGCCGCGCAGGTCCAGGTCGTCGGCTGCGTGGGCCGTGGCTTCGCAGATGGTCTCGGCGATGGACAGGCGGCTGTGGCGCGGAAGCTTGTAGGAATTGCTCTGGTGCTTCATGTCGCGCTCCGCTTCGCTGATGATGCGGGCCATCATCGAAACGGTGCCCACCGGGTAATTGCCCACGGCCGACTCGCCGGAGAGCATCACGGCGTCCGTGCCGTCGTAGACCGCGTTGGCCACGTCGGAGACTTCAGCGCGCGTGGGTCGCGGATTTTCAATCATCGACTCCAGCATCTGCGTGGCCGTGATCACCGGCTTGCGGTACTCCGCCGCGCGGCGGATGATGTGCTTCTGGAAGGCCGGCACCTTCTCCGGCGGCACCTCGACGCCCAGGTCGCCGCGGGCCACCATGATGCCGTCAGCCACCTGCAGAATGCTGTCGAGATGCTCAATCGCCTGGGGCTTCTCCAGCTTGGCGATAATCCATGTCTCCCCGCCATAGGCCGAAACGCGGTTGCGCACCAGCCGAACATCCTCCGCGGTGCGCACAAAGGAAACGGCGATGGCATCCACGCCGTTCTTGATGGCGAATTCAAGATCCTCGGCGTCCTTTTCCGTCAGCGAGGGCACGCGCACCGGAATCCCCGGCAGGTTGATGCCCTTGTTTTCGCCCAGCATGCCTCCGTTGATCACTTCGCAAACCACATCGGCGCCATCCACTTCATGCACCCGCAACTCAATCAGGCCATCGGAGAGCAGAATGCGCGATCCCTGCTCGACGTTCTCTGCCAGCGTCTTGAATGTCGTGCCCACCAGGGTCGCGGTTCCCGGTACGTCGCGCGGCGTGATCGTCAGCCGCTGCCCGGCCTTCAGCAGCACCGCCTGGTGATCCTTCAATTTGGAGGTGCGAATCTTGGGTCCCTGCAGATCGCCCAGGATGCAGAGCGGCTTGCGCTCTTCGCGGCTGACTTTGCGGATCATCTGGATCAGCGCCAGCTTTTCTTCGTGCGTGCCGTGGGAAAAATTCAGACGGACCACGTCGATACCCGCGCGCACAAGCTCACGGAAGACGGGCTCGGTGTTGGAAGCCGGGCCGAGGGTGGCGACAATCTTCGCGCGGCGTTGAATCGGGGATTCGGTCGGGCTTATTTCAGCAAACGGCATCGAAAAGACTCCAGAACGGGCTTAATGGATGGATGGGGTTAAAAGTAGGCGACCTGCTTCATTGTACACGGAGGGGGGCCGCGCAGGCCCCCTTGATCCATGATGCAATGCGCCTCGCGCAATGGCCCGTGCCTTGGATCACAAACGAAAGGAACCTGCGTCGATCGAGTCTTCGCCGGAATCGCTCGCCTGGCGTTCTCTGAAGAGGGCGCCATTGAGCTCCGCGCCAAACAGCGCGCTGAACGAGGTGATGTAAAGCCACACCAGGGTGGCGATGCCCGCGCCGAACGACCCATAGAACATCGAGTAGTCGGCAATCCGCGTCACATACCAGCCGAAAGCGAGCGTGGCCGGGAACCAGAGAAACGTAGTGGCGATAGCTCCGGGCATCACCCATGCCCAGTGCTCCGTGCGCTTGGTGCCAAAGTGATACAAGGCCCCGAGGACGGCAATACTGGTCAGCAGCGCGATGGCCCATCGCGCCAGCCTCCAGAAGATGATGACGATATGGCGCAGCTCGTGGTCGGAGTTGGCGATCATCCACGCCTCGATCTGGTGGCCGAAAACGAGCAGCAGTGTCGCCAGCGCCAGCGGAAGCAGCACGATCGCTACCAGCAGCAGCGCGCGCAGCCGCCGCTGCCACAGGTCCCAGTCGCTGCGCGGCAGGCGGTAGGCGCGGCGAAATCCCTCCATGAACGACAGCATCATGCCAATGCCGCCAAAAATGCTGATGCCGGATGCGGAAAGCAACAGTTGCGCCGATCGCATGCGGCTTGCCTGCAGCGAGGCCTGCAGCAGCGACAAGGCGTCGGCGGGAAGAAACTGTTCAAAAGCGGATCGGATCTCGCCCATCAGCGTTGTGCCCTCGGGCACCACCGCAAGCAGCGAGGTCAGCAGCATCAGCGCGGGAAAGATCATCAGCATCCCGGAATAAGCCGCGGCCTTGGCCGTATTGAGCACATCGTGCTCGAGGGACAGCCAGAGGGCTTTCCGGAAATGCTTGGCGAAGCGCGTCATACGGTCCAAATGCAAGGGTAGAGCATTTCGGGCGTTTCAGGTTGCCCGGGGTAGCGTTTGAGTAAGCAGGCTGTCGGGCGCATCGCCTCGCTGATCCTGAACCATGAGGCGGCGGAGACGACTCCACGGAAAGATCGTTCGCACAACGAAATCCCGTCATGGAGACCCCGGCTCAAACGGTTTATCATGGCGTGGTCATGAAAGATTCGTTCGCTCGCGCGTTCCAGTTGCTCGTCTTCTCCGTGCTGCTTGCCGGTCCCGGCTGGATGCCGGCTGCCGCCCAGGGCCGCCCGGTTCCCAACTCCCAGATCGCCTCAAAGGATATCGATGCGCGCGTTGAGGCGCTCCTCGGCAAAATGACGCTGGACGAGAAGATAGGCCAGCTGGTGCAGTATGCGGCCGGCTATGCCACCGGTCCCTCGGCCTCAACCCTGACCTATGACGATCTGGTGGCCAGGGGACAGGTGGGGTCGATGCTGAACGTGGTGGGCGCGGAAAAGACCAACCACTACCAGCACATCGCCATGGAAAAGTCGCGATTGCACATTCCCATCCTCTTCGGCCTCGACGTCATTCACGGCCACCGCACCACCTTTCCCATTCCGCTCGCCATCGCGGCCAGCTGGGACCCCGAAGCCGCCGGGACGGTGGCGCGCACCGGCGCAGTCGAGGCCCGCGCCGACGGCATCGCCTGGGTCTTTTCGCCCATGGTGGACATTGCCCGCGATCCCCGCTGGGGGCGCATCGTCGAATCCAATGGCGAGGACCCCTACCTGAGCTCGGCCATGGCGCGCGCATGGGTAAAGGGCTACCAGCAGGGCGATCTCTCCAGGCCCGATTCCGTTGCCGCCTGCGTCAAGCACTTTGCAGCCTACGGAGCCGCCATCGCCGGGCGCGACTACAACGCCACCGACATGAGCGAGCTGACGCTCCGCCAGGTCTACCTCGAGCCCTATCGCGCCGCGGTCGAGGCCGGCGTGGCGACCGTGATGAGTTCCTTCAACTCCATCAACGGCGTTCCCGCCACCGCCAATCCCTTCACGCTCACGCAGATCCTGCGCAAAGAGTGGGGCTTCGGCGGCTTCGTCGTCTCGGACTGGGGTGCTGTGGGCGAACTGCTCAACCACGCCATCGGCCCTGACGGTTCCACCGTCGCCCGCAAGGCCCTCGAAGCGGGCGTCGACATGGACATGGAGAGCAATCTCTACGCCACCACCATCGCCGGCCAGGTGCGCGCCGGCAGGATTCCCGAGAGCGTTGTCGATGAGGCCGTGCGCCGCATTCTGCGCGTCAAGTTCGCCCTCGGCCTCTTTGAGCATCCCTACACCGCCGAAGGGCCGGCCTACGACGCCACGCCTGAACGCCGCGCCCTGGCGCGCAAGGTGGCCGATGAAACCATGGTGCTGCTCAAGAACGATCCCATCGAGGGCGTCGGCGCCCTGCTGCCCCTCACCGCCAAAGCGAAGAAGATCGCCCTCATCGGCCCCATGGCCGACGACCAGCGCGACTTGCTGGGCGCATGGTCTTCCGGCGACTCCAAATACGTGATTACCCTGCGCCAGGAACTGCATGAGCGTCTAGGCGACCGCCTGCTCTACGCCGAGGGCTGCGGCCTGCTCGCCGGCCAGGACGCCAACGTGCTCAAGAGCGCTTCCTTCATTGGCCCCGCTGCGGCCCAGCAACCCCAGCCTATCCCCGACGACCAGAAGTCCATAGACGAAGCGGTGGCAATTGCCCAACAAGCCGATGTGGCCATCCTCGCCCTCGGCGAGCCCACCAACTGGTTCGAGGGCGAGGCATCCAGTCGCGCTCACCTTGGCTTCACTGGCGCGCAGCAGCAATTGCTTCAGGCCGTCGCCGCTACCGGCAAGCCCGTGATTCTCGTTGTACTGGCCGGTCGCCCGCTTGAGATCAAATGGGCCGCCCAGCATGTGCCGGCCATCCTGCAGGCGTGGAGCCCGGGTATCGCCGCCGGTCCCGCCGTGGCCGACGTGCTCTTTGGCGACGTCAACCCCTCCGGCAAGCTGCCCGTCAGCATGCCCCGCGCCGTCGGCCAGGAGCCGCTTTACTATGCTCAACTCCCCACCGGCCGTCCCGCCCACGGCGACCTGAGCCACATGCCTGCCAACCCGCAGGAGAAGTTCATCTCGCGCTACGTCGACGAGGAGAACTCCGCGTTGTTTCCCTTCGGATGGGGCTTGAGCTACACGCGCTTCCATTATGCGAAGCCCACTCTGAGCCGGGCGGAGGTGCCTGTTGGCGAAGTCCTCGCCTCCCACGAGCCGGTCACCACCGTGGGCGTGGACGTGACCAACACCGGCAGCGTCCCCGGAACTGAAGTCGTGCAGCTCTACATCCGCAACACCGTGGCCAGCGTGGAGCAGCCCGTCCGCGAACTCAAAGGCTTTGCCCGTGTCGCCCTCAACCCCGGCGAAACAAAGCACGTCACCTTCCCGCTGGGCTTTGACGAGCTCAGCTTCTACAACGCGCAGGTCAGGCGAACCGTAGAGCCAACCACCTACGACATCTGGGTCGGCGGCAGCTCGCTGGCAACGGCGGAGACGAGCCTGAAAGTGGTGGAACCGGCAGCAGGGAACAGCGAATAGCCACCTGGGAGCGGAATTTTCTCTTGCACTCGTCGCTATCCCGGCCTATACACTCTTACTCTCTGTACAGGAGGGATTCCCCATGCAAGCCAGAATTCAGGGCACCACCATGCCCGTGCTCGATGTGCAGCTTGACCCCAACGAGAGCGTCTTCTCTGAGAGTGGCGAGCTCTCCTGGATGACCGCTTCCATCCAGATGACCACGCACACCCAGATGGGCGGCGGCGGCGGAATCTTCGGCGTGCTCAAGCGCGTGGCCGGCGGCGGCAGCCTCTTCATGACCGAGTACCGCGCCGTCCAGTATCCCGGCGAGGTCTCCTTCGCCACCAAGGTGCCCGGCCACATCGTTCCCGTCCAGGTCGTGCCGGGGCAGGAACTCATGGTGCATCGCCACGGCTTCCTCTGCGCCACCACCCAGGTCACCATCGGCGTCGGCTTTCAGCAGTCGCTCGGCGCGGGCATCTTCGGCGGCGACGGATTCCTGCTGCAGAAAGTCGGCGGCATGGGCACGGCGTGGCTCGAGCTTTCCGGCGAGCTCATCATGAAGAACCTCGCCCCCGGAGAAATGCTGCGCGTGCATCCGGGCCATGTCGGCGCGTTCCAGTCCTCGGTCGGCTTCCAGATTACGACGGTGCCGGGGATCAAGAATGCAATCTTCGGCGGCGACGGAATCTTCCTCGCCATGCTCACCGGCCCCGGCACGGTCTGGCTGCAGACGCTGCCCATCTCCCGCCTCGCCCACCAGATCAGCGAGTATCTGCCCGGGGCAGAGAACAGACGTCCCCAGGTGGGCACAGCCGCCGGCAGCGCCCTGCTCGGCGGCATCGTCGGCTCCATCCTCAGCGGCGACCAGTAAGGGCGCATGTCAACGAGCCAGCAAATCGGTGCCCGGGTCTCAGAAGCGAAACCCGGGGCACCCGGCATCCGTTAGAATCGCAGTAATGACCGCGTCTACCTCATTGACGGCTCCGTCGCAAGGATTCTTTGTGAAGACGGATCTGTTCAGCGAGCCTCGCCGCCACTTCACTTCGTCTACAGAATGGGTCGAATGGCTGAACACATCTCTCGCCAAGCCCCAGCTCTCTCCAGGTGCACCGGTAGTGATAGACCTGTTCGCCGGATGCGGCGGCCTTGCTCTAGGGTTTGAAGTGGTCGGGATGGAAACCCGCGGCTACGAAATGAAGCCCGAAGCTGTTCATACATATAACGTCAACCTTGAAAATCATTGCACCGAAATGATGTTAAGCATAGGTGTGCCAGAAGGGCCAGCAGACATGGTGATCGGCGGCCCCCCCTGCCAACCCTTCTCGCAAATTGGCTACCAAAGGGGAATGCGTGACCCCCGCGACGGTTTCCCCATCTTCCTTGACGCCGTAAACCGAATTCGTCCTAAAATCGCGATTATTGAAAACGTTCGAGGGCTGCTATTTAGAAATAAGGACTATCTCAGGCAGGCCGTCTCCGAACTTGAACGATTTGGCTATTCGGTGGATGTCCGCTTGTTGCAGGCTCTTGACTATGGCGTCCCGCAACGGCGAGAGCGCGTAATTGTAGTGGCTTCCAAAGTTGGTTGGGAATGGCCAGAGCCTATCGTTTATCAACCGGTGACGGCAGGAATTGCCTTAGGTGATCTAGCGATGGAGATCAAAGAAGAGAGCCGTTTCCTCACCGAGAGCATGGATCGGTATGTTGCTTCCTATGAGAAAGCCAGTAACTGCATCCGGCCACGCGATCTGCACTTGGACCGTCCGTCACGGACCGTCACATGCCGTAATTTGGGTGGTGCAACAGCGGACATGCTTCGCATCCTCCTTCCTGATGGGCGAAGGCGGATGCTTCACGTTAGAGAGGCCGCCCGCTTGCAAGGATTCCCAGACTGGTTCGAATTCACCGGCACACCATACGAGCAAACAGAGCAGATTGGCAACGCAGTGCCGCCCTTGTTGGGCCTTGCGATTGCTAGGCAGGCTTATAAGTTTCTGGAGAATACACAGATGACATCTTCACGAAAGACGCTGAAGGCAAACCCGGTCATGGACAACTCGCCAAAGGCAGTAAAGGTTGAGCAAGCTCAAACAATCCTGCGTGAAGCCGGCGTGAGTCTTCGGGAACTCACCCCCAGAGCGAGAGAGCGTGCTGCCCTGTGCCTCCTTGGGGTCGCCCAGATACGCCCCGAGGATGACTGGAGTCAGGCCAAAAGCCTCCTTGAAGATGCGTCCGTTAGTGCTTTGCGTTCGCGTGGCATACTCTCGTTTCGAAATGAGCACTACCAAGAGGGGCTTTCCTCCGGTTCGTACGACGACGTGCGCCGCAAGGACCTTGTCCTCCTGTTGAACGCAGGGCTTGTGGCCGGAAGTGCAAAGGACGCCGCAGCCGACACAAACGACGGCACAAGGGGGTATGCCTTGACGCCCGAAGGTTTACGCCTGCTGCGC
This sequence comes from Acidobacteriota bacterium, assembly GCA_028876395.1. Classification (GTDB taxonomy): domain Bacteria; phylum Acidobacteriota; class Terriglobia; order Terriglobales; family Acidobacteriaceae; genus Telmatobacter. Next base: position 22,108 of record JAGWRX010000104.1, on the reverse strand, counting down.
GCATTTCGAACCTCCGAATGGGAGTCAACTCTACGGAGTTTTCGAGAAATGCAAGGCGGAATCCTCGATCGATTGGCGAGAGCGCGTGAAATGCAAAAAGTCCCAGTCTCGCTGCCGAGCGGAGCCGCTCTCATGCTCTCACCCGGCCCTCACAATGAGTTGCAGCGGGCAATCATTGAGGAGTTTTTGCCGCGCTTCGCTCGTGGTGCCGAGGTTCTATATGTGGGCGATACAGAGAACAAGTCCCTGGTTGTAGATGCTGAGGGATTAAGCAGTCTCGGGCTGCCAACCCCGCAACGCGGTGATCGCCTACCAGATATTGTTGCCTACGAATCCGAACGGAACTGGGTCTTCTTGGTCGAGGCAGTTCACAGCAGCAATCCAATTGACGATGACAGGCACGCTCTCTTGATGAAGCTGACTTCAGGGTGCACAGCTGGCCGCGTCTTTGTTACAGCCTTCCTAACTAGGGCTGACTTCCGAAAGTGGGTGCAACGAATAGCTTGGGAGACTGAAGTCTGGATTGCAGAGAGCCCTGCACACATGATCCATTTTGACGGTGAAAAGTTCCTCGGTCCTCACAGTCTTTCTGTGTAGGCACATCCGCTTTGGGTGAACAACAAATGGACATTCGCACTCCGGAACAACGGAGCCGAAACATGGCAGCCATCAGAAGCGAGAATACGAAACCAGAAAGGCTTGTGCGCTCGCTTCTCCACTCTCTTGGCTACAGATTTAGGTTGCACCGCAAGGATTTGCCAGGGAAGCCGGATATTGTGCTTCCGAAATACCACGCGGTTGTCTTCGTGCATGGGTGCTTTTGGCATCAGCACGGATGCAAAGATTCGTATCTGCCCAAGTCGAGAAAATCCTATTGGGTGCCAAAATTAGTGCGCAATCGCGAAAGAGACGCTGAACACATCAATGAATTGCGCCGAAAAGGCTGGAAGTGTCTTGTACTATGGGAATGCGAGCTGGCAGGCAATGCTCGGTTGTCACGACGGCTCTGCAAGTTTCTCGGCTAGCGGTGGGTGGCCCACCCATCCCGGCTTTCTTTTCCTAGCCATAAACTCGGGGTGCCCCATCCATGGCGTCCGCCCAAGCGGACGACATGGGTGGGATACCAAAAACCTCGCCCAGCCACCCCCAAAAATTCCTCCGCCCCAATTTGCAGATAATTTGCCATAAGTCCCGCACAATGGAATTGCAGCAGTAGAAACCACACCTCCGCTCTCGCTCCGCACCGGATTCCGTCCAGTCATCACCCTTGGCTAGGAGCTAGAGGCTAGAAGCTGAAAGCTAAAGGACACCCCCTACCCCCCTTATTTATTTTCGTTTTCCACAAATTCCTTGCAGATCATTTCGCCGCGCACTACGACAAGGCTTCGCCGGGGGTGCCCCATGTCTCGATTTTGAGACATGGGAAAGCTCGTCAGGGTCTCAAAGCCGTGTCCGCACTGACGTACGCCGTCAGCGCCATGCCCGGCAGGATTTCAGCCTCCTCGCCCTGCGGCAGCGCACCCGCCACGTGCACAAGAGCAGCGTTTTCGATGTGCTGGGCTTGTGCTGCGGGGTCTGGCGCCGCCAGCGTCAGCGTAGCCGTCAGCGGAATCGTGATTCCATGCGCCGTGAGCGAGTGAACCTGAAATGCGAGCACCCCCGGTTTGCCATTCGGTCCGGCCGGGTCCACCCGCGTCAGGGTGGCTTCCGCCGCGGTTCCTTTCGGCGCGATCAACGTGTCGCCGTCCATCACAGCCTCATCCAGCACCAGCGCAACGCGATCGCCAACCTGCGCCTCGTCAGAGGCGACCTCCGCATCGGTCACAAGCCGCAGAGCCGTGCCCTTGCGCAGGACGCCGCCCATCGCCGTCACGCTGTGCGGCCTGGGCGCAGGCGGTCCGTTCACCGTGTAGTTCGCCTCGGCAATCGGGCTGGGCAGCTTCTGCGGCTCTTGCGCAATCGCCTGCAATCGCGTGTCGGCGGTGATCGGGACGGGGCCCGTGTAGCGCGTCGAATCCGGGGTCGGCGTCCAGCCGTCCGTGGTGTAGAAAATCACAGCGTCCGGCGAGGGGCTCGTGATGGTCACCTGCGTTCCCTGGGCCAGCGCGCTCGTTGTAACGGAGAAGACCGGCTCCTTCGCGCACCCGCAGTCCGGCAGCGCGCGCGGCCCGTCGGCGTTTTGAATCACCACCTGCCCCGAAGCCGAGTCCGTCCCGTTCATGCCCAGCGGGAACCGGGCTCGTGGGGAGGCTCCCACGCCCTGCATGGATTGGTGATCAATCTGGACTGCTTCGCCGACGGCCTGTGCAGAAGTAAACCGAGTGCAGGCGAGGGCGCAACCGGCGAGGAGGACCAGGAGCGTGATTCTCATAGGCGCCTCTCTGAGGTGCAACAGGAACAGATGAGCAGAGTCCGCGCCGGTTGACAAGTGCGAAATGCCTGGCGCCTCTCTGTCTCGCGCTCTGTCCTGCAACCATTTTCTCTACTTCGATGTAGAGAAAGTCCACGCTTTTCTCCATCTGGACCTGAAGCGATTCAGCCCTTGCTTCACATCCGCGTGGACAACCCGTGGCGTGGCGCGGCTCGGCCTTACGATCCAGCCCCATCACTTCGCTGCGTGCAGGCTGGCGTCCACCGCGGCTTTCATCACGCCGCAGTTGGAAAAGAACCGCACATAGCTGCCGGTGAGCGATCCATGCCCGGCCGCGCCGGAGTCCAGTATGCCCGGCCTTGACCAGCGAGCGGTTGCGGCCATCTGCATGGCGCCCGTGCCCTGTGCGTCCAGGATCAGCGCGGTGAGCTTGCGGGCCAGGTCAAGCGGAAAGCTTTCCGAGACAAAGACCATCTTGCCGCGGGTGGTGATGACGACCGGCCCCTCGTCGGTGGAGAAGACCTGTTCCACCTCGCCGCCGGTGGCGGGTGAGGTGCGCTGCGCGGCCATGTCCGGCTTCAGCCCTGAATATTTGCGGCCCAAGTCCCCGGAGTAGAGGCGGGCGAAGGCCTGCGCGGTGGCGGTGTTGCGCCACGCCGACAGGTAAAGCAGCGCGATGGACCTGGTGCCGGCCCGTTCCGTCGCGGTGGCGTTCCGCAGCTGGCCGGCCCAGTAGAGGCCGCCATCCCATGCGGGGGTCAGGCTGCGGGCCGCTTCGTCTCCGCCAAAGATGCCGGTGAGAATGTGCAGATCAAGCTGGCCCACCTGGCCGATGTCATAGGGCTGGTAGAGCTTATCGACCAGCGGATGAATGTCGGGCAGCAGGGGCACGGGCGGTATCTGGCCCTTCTCGTACACCCGCGGGTTCATGATCTCCCAGCTGGATGTCGGCGGCCGGTCGAGTGCGCCGCTGAAGGCCGCGGTCTGGCCCTTGTCCATCCACACGTCCTGCTCAAAGCTGAGGCCCTCGCGATAGGGAAACAGCAGCGACTCGGAGAGCAGCAGCGGGGCGCGGGCCAGGATGGGCGAGTCCGAGGAGCCGGTCATTTGCTGCTTGATCAGTTCCACCACCTCGGGGTCCTGGATGAGGCTATGGCCCATGGGCTTGAGGATGTTGTCCATCATCACCGCGGTGGCCTGGCCCTCGGAGACGGCGTTGCGGGCGGTGTCCAACTCGTCCTTGGCCAGGCTTTCCGTGTCCCCGCTCGCTTTCAGCGAGACATCGGAAGGCGTCTGGTCGCCCCACTTGTCCATGTCCACGTGCTGGTCCTGCAGGGCATGCGTCAGCTCATGCGCCAGCACGGGTTTTTGCTCGTCCAGGCTCACCCAGTCCAGCAGATTGACGGTCTTGGTCTTGGGGTCGTAATAGGCCTCAATCTGCTCCTTGAGCAGGGAGAGGAGGAACGGCTTCAGGTCAAAGTCGCGGTCCAGCAGGCCAAATTTCTTCAGGACGATTTCGCTGCGCTGCATGCGTTTGGCGTCCTCGTCGTCGTTGAACTTCTCGCTCAGGTAGCTTTCGACGGCAGCGCGGGTGGTGAGCTGGCGCTTGACGGCGCTCTTGATGGGCAGGCCCGTCTCCTGTGAGGAGAATTTGAGCAGATCATCCACCAGGCCGAAGAGCTGCTGTGCCTGTTCGGGTGTGATGTGGTTAGTGGTTCTGGACTTCTGTTCGGTCGAAGGGGCTGCCGGGGCCTGAGCCGGTGGTGCGGCCGGGGCCTGCGCCGCTCCGGCGGGCTGCTGGGCAGGGAGGCCGGGCGGCAGCAGCGCGGCCCAGGCAATGCCGAGGCATAGGGCGATTGCGAGCATCCACTCGCGCCGGGTCGGTACCGCCAATTTGGGCTTCCTGCTCATTCGGTCTCCTCGTGATTTCGGTAACGGCACCGCCGCGCTAAGCATCCAATAGCAAGGCTATAATCAGGATGCGGTGCGGCGCGATGTTTGCGCAGGAAAAGTGTGCGCTGGCCCACGAAAGTGCTTTTTTATGAGTGATTCGGTGATTGCAATACCCACTCCGGCAACACCACTGGCCACGCTGCTGGCGTCGGCGGTCAGGCCGCCAAAGCTTGCCGAGTACCGCGGCGCACTGACCCCACAGGAATTGGACGCGCCAGCAACGGAAACAGCGGCGCTGGCTGAGGGAGTGGCGGTACACGACCTCGGCTGGATGCGACGGGTAGCCGTGCGCGGCGAAGACCGCTTTCGCTGGCTCAGCGGCATGGTGACCAATACAGTGAATGACCTGGACCCGAATACCGGGGCGTGGAACCTGGTGCTGAATGCGCAGGGACGCATCCAGGGCGACTTGACCGTGTGGCGCGAGGGTCACGAATCCTTGCAGCACGCGCCGGAAGCCAACGCGGCTGATCCCTCTTTGAATCTCGAGATTGCGGCTGACCAGTATGAAAGGCTACTGGCCCACCTGGAGCACTTCATCATCATGGACGATGTGGAGCTGGTCCCGCTGGGGCTGGAGCCGGGCGCCGAAGAGACAGCGCTGGGGCTGACCGGGCCTCAGGCCGATGAGGTGCTGGAGCGGATGGGATTGCCGACGCTCTCAGAGCCCATGACCTGCACCCGTGTGGAGTGGAACGGCATGGATTTGCGGATTTTTCGCGGCTATGGAGCATTGGCCCCGCACTACGAGCTTTGGACGCCGGTTGCTGGAGTCCTCCGGCTGTGGCGGACGTTTTCGACTGCAGGCGCGGTTCTTGTGGGTTCCGCTGCGCTGGAGGCGTTTCGGATTGCCGAGGGAATCCCGGTGTTCGGCATCGACATGCTGGAGCGCGACCTGCCGCAGGAGACATCGCAGATGCGCGCGCTGCACTTCAACAAGGGCTGCTACCTGGGGCAGGAGATTGTGGAGCGCATACGCTCACGGGGCAGCGTACATCGGCATCTGCGCCAGCTGGAGTTGGAAGGCCCTGTGCCGGAGCCCGGTGCGGAACTGATGTTCGACGGCGCCGCGGCGGGAAAGATTACCAGCGCGGCCGAGCTGCAACTGGCGGCAGGCAGCCGCGTTTTTGCTTTGGGCATGATGCGCGGCGAGACCGAGGCGCGCAACGAGGCTTTGACGTACACCGCAGGAGCGGCCGCGGGCACAGCCCGGCTGCTGTCTTCACCGCCGAATCTTTGATTCTGAATGGATTGGAAACCTGAAATCATGAGCGATACGCCGAAATTTGAAGTGATCGACCGCCGCAAGTTCAAACCGGAAGAAGAGAAGGAGCACGCGGAGATGCCCGCTTCCGAGGCTGAGGCGAGCGCCGGTCCGCGACTGGTGGTGCCAGAGAGCAAGGCTGAGCCAACCCCGGAGGCTGCCGGGGCGGAAGAGGAGCATTTTGAGATGCCGCCCGCGCCCACGGCCGAGGAAAGCCTCCAGCAGAAGTCGGCGTATGATGCCTCAGCCCAGCGGCTTGAGGACCTGGTGCGCGCGCAGAACCCAGGCATCGGGGCCCAGCCGCCCATTGGCTTTGAGAACCTGGTGCAGCAGTTGTACCTCTCGGCGATGATTCAGATGGGTGCGGGGACGCAGGAGGGGCAGCGGCCAAGGGTGGACATTCTGGGCGCGCGGCAGACCATTGACCTGATGGGCGTTCTTGCGGAAAAGGTCAGGGGCAATCTCACCGCGGACGAGGAACGGACTCTGCAGACGGTGCTCTTTGAAGCGCGCATGGCATTCCTTGAGCTGACCAGCATGATTACCCTGCAGGGCATGCAGCCTCCTCCTCCGCCGCCGCCCGGCAAGCGCTGAAGAACGGATGGAAGGACTGCTGACATTTCTCGGGACAGGAACCTCGATGGGGGTTCCGACGGTGGGGTGCGGCTGCGAGGTGTGCACCTCGACGGACCCGCGCGATCGGCGGCTGCGGCCGTCGCTGCTGCTGCGCCTGCGGCAGGCCGGGCGCGAGCGCGTGGTGGTGATCGACACCGGCCCCGACTTCCGCGAGCAGGCGCTGCGCAGCGGGCTGACGCGCGTGGATGCAGTCCTCTATACCCACAGTCACGCCGATCACATCCTGGGGCTGGACGATCTGCGTCCGCTGAGCTTTACGGTCTCGCGCGAGGGCGGCGTAATTCCGCTGTATGCCTCGCAGGAGACGGCCGAGGTGCTCCGGCGCATTTACGACTATACCTTCTCGCCGGAGGCCACCTATCCCAACCGCGCCCGCGTGTGCATTGAGCCGCTGCAAGAGAAGACGGTCGTGCACGGCGTCGAGTTTGTCCGCGTGCCGGTGTTGCACGGGCACATGGAGATTACCGGCTTCCGTTTCGGCAGCGTGGCTTACCTGACCGACGTGAGTGCCATTCCCGAGTCGAGCTTTCCGTTGCTTGAGGGCATCGACTGCCTGATCGTTTCCGCTCTGCGTCACAAGCCGCATCCCAGCCACGCCACGTTGGATCAGGCGGTGGAGTGGGCACGGCGCATTGGAGCGCGGCAAACCTGGTTTACCCATATTGCCCACGACCTGGGCCACGCCGCGACCAACCGCGCGCTGCCCGAGGGCATGGCTCTGGCTTACGACGGCCTCACATTTTCTGTGAAGCTGGGGCCCGTGAGCCTATGAGCGACCGCGCCGCCGGCCTGATACCGGTTTACCGAAGGCTGGCCGAGGTGCCGCGGGGCTTTGGCCCGAGCGTGGCCGCCATCGGCAACTTTGACGGTGTGCACGCGGGTCACCGGGAGATTCTCTCCGCAGTGGTGGCGGAGGCGCGGGCGCTGGGCGCAAAGGCGGTGGCCATCACGTTTGACCCGCACCCGGATCAGTTTTTGCGGCCGGGGCAGGCGCCGCGCCTGCTGACGCCCATCGCGGAGCGCGTGCGGCTGCTGGCCTTGACGGGCATCGATGCGGTGCTGGTGCTGCCGTTCGATGCGGTGCTTGCCAGTTTGCCGGCACGGGAGTTTGTGCGCCAGGTTCTGGTGGAGGCCCTGGGCGTGCGCGGGCTGCATGAGGGCGGCAACTTCCGCTTTGGGCGTCGCGCCGAGGCCGGGACAAGGGAGTTGGCGGAGTTTGGCGCGGAATTCGGGTTCGCCGTGCGGGTACACGAGGCGGTGCATGCGCATGGGCTGGAGGTTTCAAGCTCGGCGGTGCGGGAGCTGGTGGCGGCGGGCGACATGCGCCGTGCCCGTTGGATGCTGGGCAGGCCGTTTGCCGTTCTCTCCACGCCAGCGCGAGGGCGAGGCATTGGCACACGGCTGCTGGTGCCCACGGTAAACCTGGCGGCGTATGACGGGCAGCTTCCCGCGTTCGGTGTCTACGTGACGCGGCTTACGATGGGCGGGCGCTGCTTCAAGGCCGTGACGAATGTGGGCAACCGGCCCACGTTTGGCGAGGCCTCGTTTGCCGTCGAGTCGCACATCCTGGACTTTGAGCCGGTGGATATCGACGAGACGACGCCGGTGGAACTTGAGTTTCTGTTCAGGCTGCGACCGGAGATGACATGGCCCTCGCCCGAGGCGCTGAAGAAGCAGATCTTCAAGGACGTGGCTCGGGCGCAGCGTTACTTCCGGCTGGTGGCGGGTGGCTGAGTTTGCGGTCTTCTGTTCGTGTGCCGGATGGAGGCGTGGTGGGCGGAGCCGCCGGTTTTAGAGTGGCAGTGGTGCCTGGTTGAGCGGAAGGCTTGGACGAAGCCGCCTCCGCTGCATCGTCCTGGTCGGCGAGAAATTGCTCATCGTCCTTGCCGGCAATGGCGGCGCGCATGAACGTCAACCAGATGGGCAGGGCAGCGCGGGCGCCGGTTTCCTTTTCGCCCAGCGACTCGCGGCTGTCATAGCCGACCCATACGCCGCACGTGACAGAGGGAGAGAAGCCGAGGAACCAGGCGTCGGTGAAGTCGCTGGTGGTGCCTGTTTTGCCGCCCAGGGGATGGTTGAGCTGCGCGGCGGCGGCGCCGGTTCCGCTGCGCGTGACCTGCTGGAGCAGGACCATCATGGAGCGCGCGGTTTGCTGGCTGACGACGTCGCTGACTTCGGGCCGGTCTTCCCATAGCGTGATGCCGTCGTAGTTCTGGACCTTGCGGATAAGGCGCGGGGTGACGCGGATGCCGTCATTGGGAAAGACGGAGTAGGAGTTCACCTGCTGCTCGAGGGTAATTTCCGCCGCGCCCAGCGCGACGGGCAGATAGGCCGGTATGTTTGTGGTGACGCCGAAGCGGTGGGCCAGATCAATAACCTTGTGGATGCCCACGCGCGCGGCAAGCTTGACGGCGGGCACGTTGCGCGACTCGGCAAAAGCAGTGGTGAGCGTGATGGCGCCCTTGAAGTCGTTCTCGTAGTTGTGCGGGGCATAGCCGCCAAAGTTCACAGGCGAGTCGACGATGATGTCTGTGGGCTTGGCGCCTTCTTCCATGGCGGTGGCGTAGACATAGGGCTTGAAGCTGGAGCCCGTCTGGCGCTCGGCCTGGGTGGCGCGGTTGAACTGGGAGAGCGCGTAGTCGCGGCCTCCAACCATGGCCAGCACGTCGCCGGTTGTGTTGTCCATCGCGAGCAATGCGCCCTGTGCGCCGGAGTCCTGTTCCAACGTGGCGCGGCGCGCGCTGCCCTCCATGGCATCGGTCAGGTGGATATAAATGATGTCGCCGGGCTTGACGAGAGCGTCGCCATAGCGCAGCCCGGTCCACTGCCAGTCCGCGGGCAACAGGATGACCTGGGCGGAGCCCACGCGCGCGAGAATCTGCAGGGGCATGGCGCGGGTAACGACGGCATGGACGTAGTCGCCGGGGCCGCTGGCCGTGGCCCAGTCGGGATGCCTGTAGCTGGCAAGCGTAAATCCGCCGGCGAGGACATTTTCCAGTTTGCCCTTCCATCCTCGGCGGCGCTCGTACGTTGCCAGTCCGTCGTTGACTGCGCGGTTGGCGGTTTGCTGCAGGTCGAGGTCGAGCGTGGTCTCAACGCGCAGGCCGGCCTCGTGGACCTGTTCGGCGCCGAAGCGCTTTTCAAGCTCGCGGCGAACCTCCTCCTGAAACCACGGAGCGACGGTAGCATTGGGCTGGGAGAGGTTGAGGCCCAACGGAGACTGGCGGGCCTGCTCGGCCTGCTGGTGGGTGATGACGCCGTCGGACTCCATCTCACTGAGCACGAGATTGCGGCGGCGGAGGCATTTCTCAGGATTCAGCAACGGCGAATAGGCGACAGGCCCCTTGGGCAGGCCGGCCAGCAGCGCCGCTTCGGTCAACGTCAGGTCTTTGGCGTGTTTTGAAAAGTAAAACTGCGAGGCAGCCTCAAACCCATACATGCCGCTGCCAAGGTAAATCTGATTGCCGTAGAGGGTGAAGATCTGCTGCTTGGTAAACGCGCGCTCGATCTGGATGGCGAGGTAGGCTTCCTGAATCTTGCGGGCGTAGGTGCGTTCCGAGGACAGGAACAGATTGCGCGCAAGCTGCATGGTGAGCGTGGAAGCGCCCTGGGCGCGGCCGTGACTGCGCAGGTCGTGCGTCAAAGCGCCGGCGATGCGCAGCACGTTGATGCCCCAGTGGGACTCGAAGTTTTTGTCTTCAATTGAGATGACGGCCTGGCGCAGTATCGGCGCGAAGCCGTCGTAGCTGACCACGACGCGGCGCTCAAGCGCGAAGGAGCCAATGACGCGGCCCTTGCGATCGAAGAGGTCAGTGGTAGTGGACGGGCGGTAGCGCTCAAGGTCGTTAATCTGGGGCAGATCGACGGAGTAGACCAGCATGAGTCCAGCAAGTGACCCGGTGAGGACGGCGAGCAGCAGAAGCGCCGACAGCGCAATCCGTCCGGCGAGCTTGCGCCGCCGTGAGAGCGGAATCCGCTGAGGCTCAAGCCGGTGGGAACGGCCCAGGCCGCGCGGTGGGTAAGGCTGATCGGGGGTGGCAGCCAAGAGCTTCAGGCCTCGTGGGCACTCCGCAAGCACGCTGCAGAGGAATGCCTAAGCCTAAGGCTAGCATGGTTAAGCCTCAAGAGCTTGCAAGGAGAGGCACGCGAGAACCACACCATGCACGAGCAGGCTGATACCCCGCCATCTCATCAGGAGATGCAGCGTATCTCAGCTGTTCTTTGCCTTCAGAAGCTCAAGCGCCTTATCGAGCGGCTCGTCGCCTTTGGATGGCGGCGCCTCCACGTCGAAGTCATCTTCGGCCGCTTTGCCGACTGCGACGGAAGGCGTTACGGCTTCATCCTGAATCTTCTTTCCGTCGGGGCCTTCGTACTTTGCCACGGTCAGCAGCAGGGCCGCGCCGTCGGGCAGTTCGATGGTCTTCTGCACCGATCCCTCGCCGAAAGTGCGTTCGCCCACCACATCGCCGCGCTTGGCGCCCTTGATGGCGTCGGCGGCCAGCTCAGCCGCGCCGTAGGTTCCGCGGTTGACGAGCACTGCCATGGGAGCGCTGGTGATGAACCTGGCCGGATCGGCGGTGAAGGTCTGCGTGGGGAACTTCTGGCCTTCAAGTGTGGCCAGCGTTCCCTGATTCACGAAGAGGTTGGCAAGGCGCAGCCCATCGGCGGCATTGCCTTCCGAGCAGTCGCGCAGGTCGAGCAGAACTTTCTGCGTCTTTGCCGCCGCTTTGAGCTTGGCGGCGATTTCGTCCACGCGGGCCGCTGTGAGTTCGCCCGGCTTGAGGTAAAGAATGCTGGCGTTGTCATACTGCTGCTCGCTTAGCGCGGGCGGCGCTGCGACTGTGCGCGTGAGAGTGATCTTGTCGGGGTCGGATTTACGCGGGCGGATGACCGACATCGTGACGGTTGTGCCGGGCTTGCCCTCAAGCATCAGGCGGATGACGGCCAGCGACAACTCGCGGGTAGATTGGTCGCCGATGGACTCAATCACGTCGCCGTCAGCCAGGTGCTCCTTTTCCGCGGGCGATCCGGGCAGGACACTGACCACGGTGGCGTAACCAAAGCGCTTGGACACTGTGATGCCAATCTGCGCGACGCCGGTCGAGGGGCGCTCCTTGTAGATCTTGTACTCGCTCGGGGTGAGGTAGCTGGAGTCGGAATCGAGCGATTCCAGCAGGCCGTGCAGCGCGCCTGTGGTCACGGCGCCGATGTTCGGCTCGGTGACGTAATCGCTCTGGATGCGCTTGAGCACCTCGGCGTAGACGTGCATCTGGCGGTAGGCGCCATCCTGCTCGCCGCCGGCATGGACGCCAAAGAACCCAAACTGGCCGAGCGTGAAGCCCAGACCCAGGGCGACAAAAATGGACGCCGCGAGAACGAATACAAATCGCTGGAAGAATCGAGACACACACACCACCGGGGCGGCCCAAGGGGACGCAGGCCACTCACCTATATAGACGCAATGATAGCGCAAGGGGTGGGCCGAGGGCGGACCGAATCACTGCACGGCATGGCGCACGGCAGGTTCAACTTGCCCAGCCTGTTGAAAATACGGGGTGTAACGTTGTTTGTTCGTTGAGGGAACCCCAGGGGCAAATTGGCGCGGCCGGGAGAAGTACCTGAAGCTCAAAGGCTGGGCCGGGTTGAGATTGCAGTTGGCTTCCAGGCTGGATTGTCGGGCGAGAGGAGATTGTCTGGGAAAACGTTATCACCATTGTCAGGAAGCCTTCAGCCCGGTAATATTGGCTTCTCATGAGTAAACGATATTTTGTGACCGCTCTGCTTGCCATTCTCGTGTTGTCCCTGCGTCTGGCCGCCCAGGGACCATCGCTCGTGATTCAGGTGGATCACCCCACAGCCAAGGTGAGTCCCATGCTCTATGGCCTCATGACCGAGGAGATTAATTTCTCCTATGATGGCGGGCTCTACGCCGAGTTGGTCCGCGACCGCGCCATAGGGCAGGACCGGCGCGCCTTGACTCATTGGACGATGGTTGCGCGCGGCAACTCCATGGTCAACATTTCCGTCGATTCCCAGACCGGGCCGAGCACGGCCCTGCCACGCAGCCTGAAGGTCAGCGTGACGGCAGCTACGGAGACGTCGCCTGCCGGCGTGCAGAATGACGGATACTGGGGTATCCCTGTGCGACCTCAGACAACGTATTCCGGTTCGTTCTATGCGAAGACCGATAGCGCAGGAACTCCTGTGACAGTGAGCTTGGTGAATGACCAGACGGGCGCGACCGCGGCGAGCACAACGGTTACCGCCCTGACGGGCGAATGGAAGCAGTACACCTTTACGCTCAAAACCGGGCAGGTTCCGGTGCGCGCCAACAATCACCTGATTCTGACGATTCCGCATCCGGCAACGGTCTGGTTCAATCTGGTTTCGCTCTTCCCGCCGACGTATCACAACCGCATCCACGGCAACCGCATTGACCTGATGGAGAAACTGGCGGCGATGCACCCGGCATTTCTGCGCTTTCCCGGCGGCAACTATCTTGAGGGCGACCACATCTCCGAGCGTTTCGAGTGGAAGAAAACCATTGGCCCCTGGGTTGACCGGCCGACCCACCCGAGTCCGTGGCGCTACCACTCGTCGGACGGCATGGGCCTGCTGGAGTTTCTCGAGTGGTGCGAGGATCTGAAGATGGAGCCGGTACTGGCCGTCTATGCCGGCTACTCCATGCGGCAGGAGCATGTGGATCCCGGTCCGGCGCTTGAGCCCTACATCCAGGACGCACTGGATGAAATCGAATACGTAACGGGTGGCACGGACACGAAGTGGGGCGCGGAACGCGCGAGGGATGGACACCCGGCGCCGTTCAAGCTGACGTATGTGGAAATTGGCAACGAGGACTGGTTCGACAGGTCCGGCAGCTACGACGGCCGCTATGCGCAGTACTACAAGGAGATCAAGCCCCGCTATCCGGATCTGCAGTTGATTGCGACGGCTCCCATCAAGAGCATGAAGCCGGACGTGCTGGACGAGCACTTTTACATGTCGGCGGAGAAGTCGCTTTCCGACGCGAACCACTACGACAAGACCGACCGCAACGGGCCGAAGATCTTTGTGGGCGAGTGGGCCACGCGCGAGGGCTCTCCCACGCCCAACCTGCAGTCCGCATTAGGCGACGCTGCCTGGATGACGGGCATGGAACGCAACAGCGATCTGATCATCATGGCGAGCTACGCGCCGCTGTTTGTGAACGTGAACCCCGGCGGCATGCAGTGGGAGACTGACCTGATCGGCTACGACGCGCTGACGAGCTACGGCTCGCCCAGCTATTGGGCGCAGGTGTTGTTCAACAGGCACCTGGGCACGGAAGTGGTGGCCAGCACGCTTGCAGATGCAGGCCCGAGGGTCTACACATCGGTCACCCGCGATGAGAAGGCGCGCAAGCTGTTTATCAAGGTGGTGAATGCAACGTCTGAGGTGCGGCCCATCAGCATCACGCTTGATGGCGCCGGGAAGGTCAAGCGGGCGGCGATGCTCTACACGCTCAGCGGTAAAACGCCGAACGCGACCAACACCATCGCGAATCCCGAGGCGCTTGTGCCGGTGGAACACAAAATTGAGACGGCGGGACCAAAGTTCGAACAGCGCTTCGAGCCCTACTCGATCAACGTGATGGAACTGAGCTACTAAGAGCAGGCGCGGTCCCGGCATGTGAAGCTGGCATTGGCCCGTGGCAAGGCAAGCGTCCTTGCCGCGGGCTTTGCTGGATCAGCCCGCCGGGAACTGCCGGGAGAGGACGTTCTCCGGCGCTTCGATTCAGAGATAGGGTCAGGCATCTTGCGACGCTGGGCGCGAGAGTAGAAAGCGGTTACTCTGATTCTGACGCGTGTCTCCATATGAACGGAACGAGATGGCTGCATACCGAGGCGCAATGTGCGGAACTTCCTTGTTTTCTCAAAAATAAAGCGATTATTCAGTAGCCGCACTCATGATTTATATGCAAACCGTGACTTTTTTGTCATCTGGATTTTTTTCTTGACAACCCAAGGTTAGAGGGCGTAAAAGTTCTGTCAAATAAGAAAACGATTTCCAGCCGAGTCCTAAAAATACGCATTCACGATGGTTGGCCCAAGGGGCTGACATGCTGCGTTTTGGAGTGCTCGGCCAGAGGACCACTGTTACAAGAAGACGGGCGCCAAGTGGGGCGCTTGTCAGGGAGCTCAGGGAGGATTCGGAGAGCGACTGAAAAAATCTGTTGACGACTCGTTGTGGCCAGCAGCAGGTACAGAACTGCAGAAAACATCCTGGCCGAAAGCTCTTCCCCTGAAGGAATCAATCAGCACCGGCCTTGAAACCGACGCTACACAGACAGGCAGAGTAGCAGAACCCCTTCCAGGTAACCGTTTGCTCAGGAGGCAAACCATGACACAACTTAAACTCCAGAACCATCACAGTGCGAAGTTGCCGGCCAGGAAGAATCCTGTCACGGCATCATTGATGCTGTGCCTTGGATTCCTCGCCGTGTTCCTGGTGCTCATGCCTGGGGCATGGGCGCAGGAGAATGCCACGATCACAGGAACCGTGACGGATTCGACCGGAGCAGTGGTGCCGAACGCCGCACTAACTCTTCTCAATCCTGCCACCGGCCAGACAAGGACGAGCGTTTCGAACGCTGTGGGCGCCTATCGGTTCGCCAACGTGGCCGCTGCCACCTATACGCTGACCGCGACGGCACCGGGCTTTCAGAAGTACGTCAAGACCGGCATCGTTACGAACGTCGCGCAGACCGTGGAAGCGGAAGTTACGCTGACGATCGGCGCCCAGGGGCAGACGGTTACCGTTGAAGCCGACGCATTGCAGGTGCAGACGCAGACCAGCGAAGTGAGCACCCTGATCAGCGGCGAGCAGGTATCGCAGCTGGCGACGAACGGCCGAAACATCACCTCGCTCGCGGCATTGGGCCTGGGTGTGTCCAACACTCTGCCGCCGTTTGGCGGCGTCAACGCGCTGACCTCCTCGAACGGAATCAGTTTTAATGGAACCCGCACGACGCACAACATCTACATGATTGACGGCGGCGAGCAGAATGACCGCGGTTGCGGCGGCTGCTTTATGAACCTGCCTTCGCAGGATGCGATCGCCGAGTTCCAGACGCTGGACAGCAACTACAGCCCCGATTACGGCATCGGCTCCGGCGGAACCATTCTCATGGTGCTCAAGTCGGGCACAAACAAATTTCACGGAGAACTCTACGAGTTCAACCGCAACACCGACTACAACGCCAACGACTACTTCCTCAAGCGCAGTGGAAAGTCCCGGCCGAAGTTCCAGTTGAACGAACCCGGCGGCAACATCGGCGGCCCGCTTTTCATTCCGGGCGTGTACAACAATGCGCGCAACAGGACCTTCTTCTTCGTGAATGAAGAGTGGCGCAGGCTGATTCAGGGCAGCGCGCCTTCCATTCAGAATGCGATTCTGGCCCCCAACTTCCCGACGGCCGGCCAGAACCTTGCATACACACCTCCCTCGGGCAAGGCTCCGCTCGTTCCTGCTACCAGCGATCCAGCCAAGCTGGCGCTGTACGCGGCTGACGGTTTGACGATTGGGCAGCCCTTTCCAAACAACGTCATTCCGGCCAACCTCATCGACCAGAACGCGGTTCTTGAGGTGAACGCCGGCACATTCCCGAAGCCGAACTACAACAACGGCACACAGTACATCGTGTCCATTCCGCAGCCGACCAATGTCCGGGAAGACATTGTGCGCATCGACCACGCCATCAGCAGCAAGTATCAGTTGATGGGCCACTATCTGCATGACACGCTGGATCAGAAGTACTTTCCGCCGCTGTGGGGCGACAGCACGTATCCGACGGTCGGCACGATCATGACCAACCCGTCGTACTCGGCGGCCATCAAGCTGACGCAGACGTACACGCCGAACCTGCTGAACGAAACAGCCTTCTATTACAGCGGCAACAAGATCACCCTGACCCCGACGCAGGGTCCCAGCGGCGGTCAGTTTGTGCAGCCCAGCGGATGGAACGCGACGAGCTTCTTCCCGCTTGACAACAACCTGATGCACCGCTTGCCCGAGGTTCAGCTGCAGGGTTCGCCGATCAACGTGACCTGGAGCCCGAGTTACTATCCATGGAAGAACGGATACGAAGGCTTTGACTATCGTGACGATGTGTCGTGGACAAAGGGACGTCACCAGTTCAAGTTCGGCGCCGGCGTGTTGCACACCTACAAGAACCAGCAGCTGCAGTACAACACCAACGGAGTCGTAGCGTTCAACTCCAGCCAGTTTTCAGGCGACTCGTACATCAACTTCATGCTCGGCATGGCCTCCAGCTATTCGCAATTGGAGTATCTGGCCGGCAAGCACTGGGTCAACAACAACTATGGCTTCTACGCGAATGACAACTGGCACATCGCGCCGAAGCTTGTTCTCAACCTCGGGCTGCGTTACGATGGGCTGCCCCATGCGTTTGAGCGCTATAACAAGTTCTCAAACTTCGTTCCAGCGCTGTACGACTACTCGCTGGGCAACCCGGTGAAGTCGGACGGCACGTTGGATCCAGGGTCTCTGACCACCTTTTCGGGCACAGGCAGCGAGCAGTTCTATCTGAACGGCATCCGGGAAGCAGGCGTGAATGGTTTCCCGCGCGGCAACGTCCAGACCAAGTACAACACGTTTGAACCACGAGTCGGTTTTGCGTATGACCTCTTTGGAAATGGAAAGACGGTGATGCGCGGCGGTTTTGGCATGTTCTTTGAGCGCGTCCAGGGCAACGATGTGTACAACGCTGCCTTGAACCCGCCCTTTGCTTACATTCCCTCTGCCACCAACGTGTACTTCTCCAACCCGGACACCAGTGCCTTGACGGGACAAACGACGTTGAACCACTTCCCGTCCAGCCTGACCAACATTCAGTACAACAACAAGCCGCCGGGGACGGCGAACTTCAGTCTGGGCATTCAACGCGAGCTTGCCCCCTCGATCGTTGCGGTTGTACAGTATGTCGGCTCCAGAGGTTACGACCAGAACAATGACCGGCAGATCAACACCCTGCCGTTGCTGGACGCGAACGACAGTTACACGACTCGCAAGCTGGTTGCCACGGGCAAAATCAACCCCAACGAGTATCGAATCTTCCCTGGGTTTGCTGCGATTAACCAGGAAGAGAACAAGACCAACTTCAACTACAACTCGCTGCAGGCAGGCTTCCGAATTGAGAATCGTCATGGGCTCACCACGCAGGTGGCCTACACCTGGTCCCATCTTCTGTCGATTGTGGCCAACGATCTCAATGGCATCTCCAACCCGTTCAACACGAAGTATGACTACGGCTCGGACACCGGGTTCGACCGCCGTCACATCCTGAACATCAGCTACGTGTATGCACTGCCGTTCTTCACGAAGAACTCGAACCTGGCTGCTCGCGAGATTCTCGGCGGGTGGTCGGTCTCCGGCATCACCTTTATGGAGAAAGGCCTGCCACAGTTCATTCACTACAGCGGCAGCGACGTTCTCGGTTTGACCGCCGGCTCCAATCGCCCGAACCTGGTGTCAAAGGTCTCCTATCCCAAGAAGTTGACCGGATGGTTCAGCACAAGCTCGTTTGCTGATCCGGTTGCTCCCTGGAATGGCGGCCCGAACCAGGGCTTTGGCAATGCTGCAAAGGATTCGGTCGTCGGACCTGGCATCCAGAACTGGAACCTGTCCCTGCTCAAGACCATTCCTCTCACAGGCGGCGAAGGGCCGAGCATTCAGCTTCGCTTTGAGTCCTTCAACACGTTCAACCACATGAACCCGCAGGGCATTGACACCAACAACCACGACGGGAACTTCGGGCAGATTACCAGTGACTACGGCCCGCGTACCCTGCAACTGGGCGGCAAGTTCATCTTCTAGAGTCGTTCCACATCAACCGGGCGCGGCAGAGCATATCCTGCCGCGCCCTTTCCTTTTGTTGAGCAATCAACCTGTATTGCGCGCCGCACCTGCGGCAAGCGAAAATGGAATGGGAGCTGTGCGTGAAGCCGACGGTGCAAGTGAAAATGATTCTGGCAATGGTCCTGTTGGCGGCGAACGGCATTGCACAGGGTCAATCGGCAGCAGCGGCAGAGGGGCAGCGAGAGCGGGCATTCACCCTGGAGCAACAGGGGCAGCTTTCCCAAGCGGAAGAAGCCTGGCGCGCCTATCTCCGGACGCATCCCTCGAACGCTGAAGCCTACGCTCATTTAGGCTTCATTGCAGCGCGCCAGCAACGCTATCAAGAGGCGGTGCCGCTCTATCGCAAGGCTCTTGCACTGAATCCGTCCATGCCGGGACTGCGGCTCAACTTGGGCCTTTCCTTGTTTAAGTCCGGAGCATTGAAGGACGCAATCGCAACTTTCACTCCATTGCTGAAGAGTGAGCCGCCTGGCTCGCCGGGAGCGCTGCGTCTGCAGACCCTTATCGGCATGGCCGACTACGGCGTGGGCGACTATGCGGCGGCAGCTTCTTATCTGAAAATTGTGACGGCCAGCGATCCGCAGAATCTGCCCCTGCGCCAGCTCCTGGCGCAAAGCTGCCTCTGGTCGAAGCAGTATCAATGCGTGCTGGATGTCTATCACGAGATTCTGAACCTGAATGCGGAATCGGCCGAGGCCGATATGCTGGCGGGCGAGGCGTATGACGAGATGAAAGACAAGGCCGACGCGGTGCTGCAGTTCCGCGCCGCCGTAAAGGCCGATCCGCGCCTGCCCAACGTGCATTTTGGCCTGGGATACCTGCTGTGGAATCTGATGCAGTACGACGAAGCTGCCAAGGAGTTTCAGGCAGAGATTGCGAATAATCCCGACCACGCGCAGGCCCTCGCGTATCTTGCGGATGCCGACATCAAGCTGGGCCACAATGAGCTGGCGGCGCCCTTGCTGGAAAAGGCAATTCGGCTTGACCCAAAGCTTGAACAGGCGCATCTTGACCTCGGGATTCTCTATTCCGATGCGGGACGCCGGGCCGACGCGCTGCGGGAATTCAAGAGGGCTGCCGAGCTGAATCCGAACGACGTGAACGTCCATTGGCGGCTGGCGCGTTTCTATCAGGCCGCAGGGGAAAAGGCTCTGGCGAAGGCAGAATTCGACAAGACCCGGAGCCTGCAGAAGGCCGCGGACGAAACGATCTTCAGCAAACTGAAGGCGGCCCAGGACAAGGGCAAGCCTGCAGAGACTCCTGCGGACGCGCCGCTGAACAAGTAGCAGCGAACTGAACGCTGCCAGCGATTTGCAGTATGAAGGCGCGCGGAGATTCCGCACGCCGCTTGAGGCTCTGGAGTTATAAGTCAATCAGCAGCGCATCTAACTTGCATGCCTGTCAGGGAAGCTTTGGATTGCGAGGTGCCGACGGTTGCAAAGAAATCACACCATTACCCTCCCGCACAACGTAGAAGCGGTCGGCAACCAGGTTATTCAGGATTTCTATTTTCCCGTCCGGCCATACGACGCGAGCTTTCTCGATCCGCGAGTGGTCACCCAGGCCGAAGTGAAGGCGGAGATCATTCTGCGAAAGATAGCTTCCTCCGCTGATGACCTCGCCTGTCTGTGTCATGCTGCCGGTTGTCACCTGGACGCGGGCATTCAAGGCAAGGCGGTTGCATTGGACGCCTTCGAGCTGGAAGCTGATCCAGTGGTGCAGCAGGCCTCCTTCAGGGCGCAGGATCATCGGACTTCCCGCCAGATTTTCGATGACCGCCTCGAGCCTGCCATCGTTGAAGAGATCGCCTATGGCCATGCCGCGGCTTACCTGCGGAATCTGGATCGCCGGCCCGGCCTGTGTGCTGATGTCCTTGAATTTTCCGTCGCGCTGATTCAGGAGCAGTAACTTTGGCTGGCGATAGGTAGCGTGCAGCAGGGGGTTATCCATCTGCGGATACACATGGCCGTTGACGAGGAAGAAATCCTGCCAGCCATCGTTTGTGAAATCAACGAATGCATCGCCCCAACCGACGTATCCCTTGGTGGCGCGGGCAACACCTGATGGAAGCGAAACGTCTGAGAAGATCATGTTTCCATCATTGCGATAGAAGGCGGCATATTCGTTGTCGAAATGCGAGATTAAAATCGACATGCGGCCGGTGTGGAGATAGTCGCCCAGAGCAATGCCCATGTTGGCCTGTCGCGCGCCGTCCTCGCTCAATCCGACGCCGGAGGTGAAGCCTGCATCTTCAAAGGTACCGCGGCCATTGCCTTGATAGAGATAGTTTGGCTGGCCATCATTTGTAACAAGCAGGTCGAGCTTACCGTCATTGTCAAAATCGGACCAAACGGCGGTCAGTCCAAAACGGTGCTCGGGGTCGTCGACGCCCGCTTTCTTTGAAACATCGGTGAAGGTTCCGTCGCGGTTGTTATGGTAGAGAGTGTCCGGTGACCCCTGGAGACCGCGGGGGCCGCACTGGACATCGATGCCCATGTATTTGCAGGTTGTGCTGGAACCGAATTGAGGCAGATCATCGAGGCGAAAGTCGACGTAATGCGCGACAAAGAGGTCGGCCCAGCCGTCGCCGTCGTAGTCGCCGAAGGCTGCTCCGGTGGCCCACTGGGTATCGCCGGCGAGGCCTGCGGCCTTCGTCGCGTCTGAGAAGGTTCCGTCGCCGTTGTTGCGATAGAGAACCACTCCGCCGAAGCAGGTTACCAGCAGGTCGGGCCAGCCGTCGTTGTTATAGTCTCCGACTGAAGCTCCCATGGCCCAGCAGGGATAACCGACACCGGCTTTGTCAGTCACATCAGTAAATGTTCCGTCGTGGTTGTTATGGTAGAGGGCGCTGCGCGCCTTGACGCCATGGAGCGCCATCTCAACGCTTTGCGCATTGGTGAAATAGATATCGGGCCAGCCATCGCGGTCGTAATCGATGAGAGCTACGCCACCGCTCATCGACTCGACGATGAACTTCTGGTCAGAGCTTGAAACGTGATTGAACTGAATGCCGGTTGACGCGGTGATGTCCACCAGTTCGGGATACGGAATGCTGCTGCGGTCAGGCTGCTGCTTTTCCGCGGCTGGCGTGGTCTTTCGCTGACGGGCAGGAGCGTGCGGCGCCTGCGCAAAGCCTGTGGCCGTGAGCGTGGAGCCAACAACCAAGACGCAAAAGATGGCGCAGAGCGGGGCGGAACGCAGCCCGGCAATCCTGCTTTTCAGATATCGACTTCCACTGCTGAGGTTCATTCAGCCTTCATTGCACTACTGCGGCGGAGGCTCTTCAAAAAATATCCGGACATAGGGAAATTCTACTCATATGGAGTGAGCGGATGAAGCGAAGAGATTTTGAAAGGCAGGGAACAGGGAGAAGGAAGCAGGGAATAGCGAATAGGGAATAGGGAATAGGGAATAAGGAATAGGGAATAAGGAATAGGGAATAGGCGGCGCGGGTCGCACAAGACCGCGAAATTATGTGCAAGCGATCTGTGGAAAACTGCAAATAAAAAAGGGGGGGTAGGGGGGTGCCTTTTAGTCGCTAGCTTCCAGCTTCTGGCCGGGATGGTGACTCGACGGAATCCTGTACGGCCCGGGGACAGGGCTGACCGCATTGGCCTGGGCATGGCTGTACATGATGGATGGCTCTGTTCCGGGATTCATCTTCAGATGCACTTACCATTGTGCGCCGGGGCGGGGAAATGATCTGCAAAAGCAGCGGCGCATTTTTGGGCGAAGGGAATGAATGGGTTAGGGGCGAGTCCCGGGCGTGGAGGTGTTGACAGCGGGTTAGCCGGACAGCCGAGGTTCATTTGGGTTATTTCCGGTTAGCCGACCACACGCCCGCAGACCGCGAGTGAGGCGGCTTCTCGGCACCAAAAACGGAGAAATGGCTGCTAGCGGCTCGATTGAGGATTGCCGTAGTGCAGAATCCACCGGAAAGCTAGAACGAACGCGACAACCCCAGTAAT
>JAGWRX010000103.1 GCA_028876395.1 Acidobacteriota bacterium | reverse complement strand
TTTCGACTGCGGCCGATTCGCAGACAGAGGTAGAGGTCCATGTTCTGCAGGGCGAGCGGCCCATGGCGGCGCAGAACCGCACGCTGGGCAAGTTCAAGCTGGCCGGGATTCCTCCGGCGCCGCGCGGCGTGCCGCAGATTGAGGTGACCTTTGACATCGACGCCAACGGCATCCTCAACGTAACGGCCAAGGACAACGCCACCGGCAAGGACACGCGCATCACCATCACCTCCAGCTCGGGCCTGAGCAAGGAAGAGGTGGAGCGCATGGCCAAGGACGCCGAGTCGCACGCCGCCGAGGACAAGGAAAAGCGCGAGGAAGTCGAGGCCCGCAACTCGCTCGACTCGCTGGTCTACAACATCGACAAGATGCTGAAGGAGTCCGGCGAAAAGGTGCAGGCCGCGGACAAGACCGAGGTGGAAGCCGCGCTGGCCGACGCAAAGAAGACGCTGGAAGGCTCGCCCTCCTCCGCCGACTTGAAGGCCGCGCACGAGAAGCTGACCCACGCCAGCCACAAGCTGGCCGAGGTGCTCTACAAGGCCAACGCTGCTGCGCAGGGCGGACCTTCGGATGAGGGCACCGGAACTGGACAGGCCGGCCCGACCACCGAAGCCAAGAAGGACGAAGGCGTGATCGACGCCGAATACGTGGACGTGGACGAAAAGAAATAGGACTGGCCGTCCAGGCAATACCGCCTTGCGGCGGGACAACTCGGGGGTGGGCGACGGTTCGTTGTCCACCCCGAGTTGTAGTTGCTGAAAGACAGAGGTGGAAAGGGCGAAGATGGGAGAGATCGATTCGCCAACCGAAGCAGCACTTGCACGCCTCAAGAGCGAGAGCACTTCGTCGTCCCCGGTTGATGGCGTCGTAGATAAAGTCGCGAACCTTGGCGGAATGGTTCTAGAAGCGGTTGGGTTTACTGGAGCTTCGAACGGAATTGGATTTCTCTGCGCACTCAAGAACCTCGCCGTCAACAAGGATGAAGGTAATCTCATCTACTTCGGGGACGCCCTGCTCGATGACATTCGGCGCCTCTATCGACTTTATGAAGAGCTGAAAGGGCGGTTAGATCAACGCATCGAATCGCCGGAGTTCAGCGCAGCTGTCGCAAACGCCACGTTACACATTACGCGGACTAATGTGGATAGCCGACTGAAGAGACTCGCGCACATCATCGCGAACGGTGTTAAGGAAGGCGACCTTGAGCCAGAGAGCCTCGACGACATGATGCGGGCGGCGGTTGAACTGAAGGAGAGAGATATTAAGGCGCTGGCTTTCATATACTCACGCCAATCGGAGTTTCTCTCAGATGCGGAGCAATGGCCTACGCAATGGTTTGACAATGTCAGACGAGATTGGCAGCGATCTGGGTTTGAGGAAGGTATTGCCATGCAGCAGACAAGGTCAGATTTTGTAAGGCTGAAGGGTTCGCTATCAAGGCTCGCTGCCTTTGGCTTCATAATTGCCGTTCCGCCAGCAGATACTACGAATTCGCCGGGCAGAGAGCCGTTCGCCCTGCTGGCCGACGGAAAGGCATTTTACGAGCGAATCAAGTTTTAGAGGCGGTGAACTAAATGAGAAGTCGAAACAAACCGAAAGGGAGTCTCGCGGAGAGTATCCAGCGAGGATTGAGAGATGCCGTCCATATTGCGCAGAAGACGAAGAATACGCCTCTTTTCGCCTCAAATTCGCGCAGTGCAAATCGGCAAGCCGCAGGGTTCCACCCCGGCGAATTCCTCCGCGAGGATTTCCTTATCCCGCTTCAGATGACACCGCGGATGCTCGCCGATGAAATCAAGGTGCCGGAGCGGCGCGTGGTTGCTATCGTAAAGGAACAACGCAGCCTCGACGCCGATTTGTGCTTGCGGCTGGCGCGGTACTTCCGCATGTCACCGCAGTTTTGGATGAATTTGCAGAAGGGCTATGAACTTGAAACGGCGATGCGGGACTGGCCGAGGATTCGCAGGGAAGTACCCATGCATCCAACGAATCGAAAGACGGGCGGGTTGAGAGTTCCCGCCAGCAAGTAGGAAAGAAACGAGTTCGCACTGAACATGGCCACGACCCAGAACAAGGACTATTACGCGACGCTTGGCGTGAAGAAGACGGCCACGCCGGAGGAGATTCGCAAGGCCTTCCGCAAGGCTGCGCGCAAATATCACCCTGACGTGAATCCCGGTGACAAGCGCGCCGAGGAGAAGTTCAAGGAGATCTCCGAGGCCAACGACGTTTTAAGCGACGAGAAGAAGCGCAAGGTCTATGACCAGCTCGGCTTCTACTCCGACCAGATTGATCCGGCGCAGGCCGAGGCTTATGCGCGGCAGCAGGGCGGGCAGCCGCCGGTGGACTTTGGCGGCTTCGACTTCTCCGGCTTTCAGGGCGGTGCGCCGCAGGCGGGCGCGGGTTCGGCGGGCTGGGGCAGCTTCAAAGACATCTTCTCCGGCATCTTCTCCGGCGCGCAGCAGCCGCACCGCCCGCGCGGTCCGCAGCCCGGCACGGATCTCGAATACCAGGCCACCGTCGATTTCTGGACCGCGATTCGCGGCGGTCAGGCGCGCATGCAGGTGCATCGCCAGGAGACCTGCCCAACCTGCCACGGCCACGCGCAGACCGGCGGGCCCATGTCGTGCCCGGAGTGCAACGGCACCGGCCAGGTGACGCAGATGGGCGGGCGCATGAAGTTCAACATCCCCTGCCCGCGCTGCAACGGCACCGGCCGCACCTCGAACGCCTGCGGCACATGCCACGGCGAAGGGCTGGTCAGCCGCACGGAGACAGTGGAGTTTCGCATCAAGGCCGGCACGCGCGACGGACAGCGTATCCGCCTCCAGGGCAAGGGCAACGCGGGCTTGAACGGCGGCGCGCCCGGCGACCTGTTCGTGATTGTGCGCACCGGCTCGCATCCGGTGTTCACGCGCCTCGGCGACGACATTCACGTGACGGTGCCGGTGACGGTGCCCGAGGCCTCGCTGGGTGCCAAGGTGGACGTGCCCACCATCGATGGCCGCGCGCAGTTGAAGATTCCACCGGGCACGCAGAGCGGCCAAAAGTTGCGCATGCGCGAGCGCGGCGTGGAGAACGCGCAGCGTCCCGGCCAGCGCGGCGACCAGATTGTGACCGTCGAGGTGACGGTGCCCGCGCTGCAGGACGAGCGCAGTCGCGAAATCATGCGCGAGCTGGCGAAGCTCAATCCGCAAGACCCGCGCGTGGCGTTGTTTGACAAGCTGTAAGGCGCATTACGGTAATCTGGTGGCGAGAAACCTATGGCCGCAAAACGCAAGTCCAAAGGCGCGTACATGATCTCGGCGGTGGCCGAGATGTACGAGATTCACCCGCAGACGCTGCGCCTGTATGAGCGCGAGGGCCTGCTGAAGCCGTCGCGCACCGAGGGCAACACGCGCCTCTACACCGACGAGGATCTGGAGCGGCTGGAGTTCATCCTCAACCTGGCCCGCGACCTGGGCGTGAACATCGCCGGCATCGCCATCATCCTGCAGATGCGCGAGCGCATGGAAGAGATGAACCGGCAGATGCAGAGCTTTGTGGAGTACGTGCGCTCTGAGATGCTTTCGCGCTTCCACCAGGCCGCGCCCGGCTCGGCGGGAGCCATTGTGCCGCTGCGCAAGCCGGTGGTGGTGAACAAGCCGCTGCAGCCGCGCAAGCCGTAGTCCCGCTGCAATCGCCATCGCGCTTCCTCGCGCGTACAGGTATTCTTAGACCGGCATGTTGTACGTTCTGCTTTCACTGGCCGGCTTCGGCCTCGTCACATCCACGGTCTTTGCCGGGATGGTCCTGTGGGCCGTGCCCGGCTACCTGCGCGAGCGTCGCGCGGCGCTGGCGCAGCTTCAGGCGCGCCCGGGCTTTACGCCTCCGCTCACGCTGGTCAAGCCATTGCATGGCAGCGAGCCCGACCTCGACGCGCATCTCGCCAGTTTTTTCGAGCAGGATTATCCCGAGTACGAGATCCTCTTCTGCGCGCGGACAGACAACGACGCTGGCCTTGAGACGGCGCGCCGCGTCGCTGCGCGGTATCCGCAGATTGCGGCACACTTCTTCACTACGGGCGAGCCGTCTTACATCAACGCCAAGGCCGCGTCAATGGAGTTGATGGAGGCATCGGCCCGCTACGACATCCTTGTCATCAGCGACAGCGACGTGCGCGTGACGCCGGACTACCTGCGCGCCGTGGCGCTGCCTTTTGCCGACGAGCGCGTGGGCGGGATGACCTGCCCCTATCGCGGCGTGGCGGCCGAGGGCGGCCTGTGGGCGCGGCTTGAGGCCGTGGGCATGTCTGTTGAAATGACCGCGGGCGTGCTGGTGGCGCGGATGATGGAGGGCATGCAGTTCACGCTGGGGCCGACCATGGCTTTCAGGCGCGAGGCGATCCGCAGGATGGGCGGCTTCAAGGTCACGGCGGACTACTGCGCCGACGACTTTGTGCTGGGCAACGAGACGTACAAGCTGGGCCAGACCGTCGTCCTGAGCCATCACGCCATCGACCACATGGTCATCAACTCCAGCTTTGCGGCGTCCATGGCGCACCAGGTGCGCTGGATGAAGTCCACGCGCTTCTCGCGGCCCAAGGGACATTTCGGCACGTCGCTCACCTTCAGCCTGCCGTTTGGGTTGCTTGGACTCGCGGCGGCGTGGGCGCTGGGGCATCCCTGCTGGGGGCTGGCCGCGCTGGGCTGGGCCGTGGCCACGCGACTGGCGCTGTCAATCGCGGTTGGCCGCATGGTAGTGCGCGACACAAGCTGGTTCGGTCTGCTCGTCCTCTATCCCATCCGCGATTTCATGGGCTTCTGCTTCTGGGCGGCAAGCTATACGTCCAGCCACATTCTCTGGCGCGGGCGCGTTTTCCAACTGCTGCCCGGCGGCAAGATGAGCGCGGTGAAGTAGGCCCGCACTGCCTCCGGAGTTCTTACTTCAGCGGCCTATCGGTCCACAGTGCCTTGTCGGCAATGGATTGCACGGGATACAGCCGTCCTGCGAGCAGTTGCTCCACCTTGGGCTGGTTGGTGTCCTGCGCGAAGAGCCATTTGCGATTACCCGTTCCCCACGTCTTCGAGAGCTGATCTTCACTGAGGAAAATCTTCGGCGCGTCCGGGTAGCAGGAGCCCCACAGAAGCGACGAGCCCGCGCCATGCGGCGAGCAGGGTTCGACGACGATATACGCGGGCTTGTGCAGAAAGTTGTGCGTGTAGAAGACGACCGACGAGGCGTCGGACTGATCGCCGTAGATGATAAAGCTGTCCGATGGCGAGCCGTCCTTCACAATCGTATCGGCCAGTTGCTTTGAGCTGAGCATGGGCTCGAAGCGCGCGAAGGCGATGTGCGCGGCCACCAGAAAGACTGCTGTGGTGAGCGCCATGCTCACGGTGGCGGCGATGTGTTTGCCCTTGAGCCGCAGCAGCCAGCCCACGGCGGGGCCAATCAGCAGCGTGACAGTCGCCAGCGCAGCGGGCAGACGCAACGCGGCAAACGACGGCCCGGTCAGGTCAAAGAAGTGGGACATGGAGAGCGTATAGCCGCCCACGTCGCGGTGCGCCAGCAGGGTTCCAATGTCGGCGACGAAGGGCAGATGGCGCGACTCCCACAGACCCCAGCCGAGAGTCAGAGCGGCCAGCACGCCTACGACGGCAAAGACCGCCTGCGCGCCGGTGAGCCATGCGGTGGAGAGCATCGGCCTGCCGCCTTCGGCGTAGCCTTCCTCAATACCCGCCAGCACGCCCGCGGTCAGAATCAGCAGCGGCGGCCACGCCGGGAAGGTGTAGTACTCCTGATTGGTTGAGATGGAAAAGAACAGCAGCGTGAAGGCCACAAACAGGCCCAGCAGCCAGATGGTCCGCACGCGGAACTTGAGGCGGGAGACGAAGCTGGCCACATCTTCGCGGGCGGCGTAGTCCAGGTAGAAATCGACCGTCTGGCCGGCCTCGCGGCGCAGGTGCTGGAGCCATGTGTGGCGGGTCCTCCATGCGACTACCAGCACGGCGGGCAGGAAGAGGCTCCAGGGAAAGAGCCAGACCAGATGCAGCAGCCAGTACGCCGCAAAGGGCAACCGGTTGTAGTCGTGCGGAAAGCGCTGGCCCAGGAAGCGCAGGAAGTGCTCGTTGATGAAGTAGAAGTACCAGAAGCCGTGGACGTTGCCCATCGTGGGATGGTTGCCGACCGGGTGTCCCTGGTCGGGGTTGGCCAGGCCGGCCAGAATGTGCCACGGCGCGGCAATCGCCAGATACAGCAGCAGCCCGGTGAAGGGCTTGAACTCCTTCCAGCGCCGCCACTGGCCGCTCAACAGCAGCAGGGGAATGGCTGCTCCCAGAAAGAACACCGGCGCAATCAGCCCCTTGGTCAGGGTGGCCAGCGCCAGCGCCGCCCACATCACGTAGAGGCGCGCGGGCCGGCGCGACTCCATGCCCGTGAGGAAGCAGTAGAGCGCCAGCAGAAACAGAAAGCTCAGCAGCGCCTCAGGAATGGAAAAGCGGGTAAACAGAAACGGCCCGACAGACGTGAGCACGCCGAGCGCGGCGTAGAAGCCCGCGCGTTCGTCCCATGCGCGGCGCGCCCACAGCCATGACAGCCACGCGCAGCCCAGCAGAGCCAGCGCGTTGGGCAGGTGCGTGGCAAACACGTTGTCCCCAAAGACGCGAAACAGCGCAGCCTCAAACCAGTAGGGCAGCGGCGGCTTTTCAAGATAGCGGATGCCGTCAATCTTCAGCGTGACCCAGTCGCCGCTTTCCACCATGTGCTGTGCGGCCTGCGCGTGGCTGGCGTCCACGTCGTCCAGCAGCGGAGGGGAGAAGAGCGAGGCAAGCTGCACGGCGGTAAAAATCGCCGCCAGCAGCAGCCACACGGCCAGCGTAGAAGGCGTCTGGCCCGGGCGGGATGCGGATCTGGCTTCAGTGGTCATCATCGTGCCGAATTCCCGATGCCGGATAGGATGCGATGGATGAAATCAGAATCGTTGCGCAGGGATGGCATCGGCGTTTCCCTGGGCGGGATGAATGCGGTGAACCCCGGCAGGATGCTTGGTTCATTCGTATGGAATGCGGTGACGGTCCGCCGGGGAGCCGACCACTCGCCGCCCGCGCACGATGGAACCGCGCAGACAGGAAAAGAATACCAGCATGGGAAACGTCGCGTTGCATTGTGCAAGACGCCGCGCGCAGCCCCCGCGGCGCGGAATCGGCAAATGGGTGCAGAATAGGGAGCAGGAAGGTGAAAGCCCGATGAAATCCGCTTCTCTTCCGCATGGCATGGCCTACGGAGACTCCGCCGAACCGGAATGGCGGCGGCAGATCGAGGCGTGGCGCGAGCTTGTTGAGGAGTGCCCGCGCAAGCCCACGCGGGGCCGCGTTCATGCCCTGCGCGTGGCCACGCTGCGCCTGCAGGCGGACATTCCCCACTGGCTCGCCGGGTGCGGGCAGGGCGACAGGTGCGCGCGCGCCGCGAAGCGCTGGAACCGGCAGGCGGAAAAGCTGCGCCGGGCGCTCGGGCCGGTGCGCGCTGTTGACGTGGACCTGGGAAGGCTCGGCCGGCTCCGCGACACCCTCGCCGGGCCGGATGGGGGAAAACTCCATTCCAGCCGCCTCTGCCTGCGCCAGATTGATCAGCTCGAACGCCGCTTCCGGCAGCAGCGCCGCGCCGCGCAAAAGGAGCTGGTTGTCGAAATGGCGGAACGCCGCCGGCGTCTCCGGCGCACCAGCCTCGCGCTGGAGATGGGCCTTGCTCCGCTGCAACTGCATGCCGCAACCGCTTCTTTCGCCACAATTCGCGAGCAACTCGCCGCGCTTGCCGCGGAGTTTCCCGAACTCAACGAAGACAATCTCCACGAGTTCCGCATGCGCATCAAGGGCGTGCGCTACCTGGCGGATCTCTCCGCGGCGACCGATGCCCGCGCCGCACGGCAGGCCGCCGCGATGGGCCGCATGCAGGTGGCCGCCGGAGAGTGGCACGACCTGAAAATGCTGGCAAAGAAGGCCGCCCACGAGCTGGGCGATCACGACGAAAGAGGCGGCCTCGTCGCGTTGCTGGAAGAGCTGGCCGCCGAGTCCCTGGAGAGGGCGCTGGCGCTCTGCCGCCGCACGATGGCGCAATTGCTCAGGCCGGTGCCAGCCCAGAGACCGGCGCGCAGGCCGGCGGTGCTCAAGTTCCCGCCCCGGCGCATAGAGCCGGAAGCTGCCTCTGCTAAAAAAATCCGTGCTTGAAGCTTTCGCAGGTAGGCGCGCGGGGGCGGCGGGCATCTAATGGAATAGCAGGCCATTCCCCGCTTGCCGAGGGGGTGCCATGAAATCCGGTTGGAGTATCCTCTGCGGGCTCGGGCTGGTCCTCGTGACCGGCGTGCCCATGTGGGCGGCGACCACGCCCTTTGCCATCACGGCCACCAACGTCACCATGAGCCCAGGCAGTAATCCGGTCAGCCAGTTCACCGTCACGGGCATTCCCATGACCGGCACATTGACCGTCGCGTGCGCATTCGCGGGGGCTGCAAGCATGGCGTCGAAAGCGCCCATTTGTCCCATGACGCCGCCGCGTGCGCCGTATCAGGTGAACGCGGGCGGAACCGTTCAGGGCGTCATCGCCTTCTATCCGCCAGGTGGCCCGATTCCCGCAGCGGCTCCCGTGGCGGGGGCGGCGCTGGCCGGTGTGTTGCTGCTCGGCCTCGGTTTTCGGCGCAGGGGCTGGAATTGGCTTGCGCTGGTGGTGCTGTGCGTGGCCTTTCTGGCGGGGATGACCGCCTGTGGCGGCAGCAGTAATGGCATGACGCCAGGGACATATCCCTACACAATTTCGGCGAGTAACGAATCAGGCTCGACCACGCCGCTTGGTCAGCAAGTGACCACCACCATCAACGTCACCGTGCCGTAAGCTCCGGCACTCAGCCCACCCCCAACGGATGGGCGTCCTCGCGCGCGCCACTCCACCGCCGTCGTGTATCTTGGCCCAAGAGCCTGATTCCGTTCCAGCGGGGAGTCCGTGTCGCCTCTATGCCTACCTTTGCCGCCATCGATATCGGTTCCAACTCCTGCCGGCTGAAGATTGCCCGCGTCGTGGCGCACCAATTAAAGACGCTGCACGAGGATCGCGAGGTCACGCGGCTGGGCTCCAGTGTTTTTGATTCGGGCCTTGTCTCGCCGGACGCCATGGCGGCCACCCTGCGCGCTCTCAAGCGCTTCCAGCGCGCGGTGCAGTTGCACGGCGCGGACCGCATTCGCGTGGTGGCCACCTCGGCCATGCGCGACGCCCGCAATGCTCCGGCTTTTCAGGCATGGGTAAAGGCAGAGACAGGCTGGAACATTGAAATCATCTCCGGCCTCGAAGAGGGCCGCCTCATTCATCGCGGCCTGATGAATGCCGAGCCGGGCGCAGGCGGCCGCGTGCTGCTGGTCGACTTGGGCGGCGGAAGCTGCGAAATCACGCTCTCTGAGCATCGCCGCATCAAGGAGACCGTCAGCCTGCCGCTGGGCGCCGTCCGGCTCACCGAGGAGTTTCTCTCCGCCGACCCGCCGCCCGCCGAGAGCCTCGCGCAGATGCGCAAGCTGATTACCCGCGAGCTGCGCCGGGCGCATCGCAGGATACAGCCGCAAAGCGTATCGATGGTCATCGCCACCTCCGGCACGGCGGCAGCGCTGGCTGAGGCGTGCGGCACGGTGGGCAAGGCGGCCAGGTCTGCTGCCCGTGGAAAGACAGCCCGGAAGTCTTCGTCGAAGGCCGGGCGCGCGCTTGCGGCAGGCATGGCCGGGCTTGCGCCCGCGGCCGGAGTGCGCAAGCTGGCCGCCAAGGTAGCCAGAATGACGCTGCCTGAGCGCGAGGCCGTGCCGGGCATCGGTCCGCGCCGCGCCGAGATTATTGTGGCCGGGGCGCAGGTCTTCGCCGAGTTGATGGAGACCTTCGACCTGTCCGGCTTTCGCTACTCGCCGCTCGGCCTGCGCGACGGCATCCTCGCGCAGATGCTGGCCGAGCAGGACGCCCGCGCCGCCGGGCACGAGGAATTCGAGCATGAGCGCTGGGAGAGCGTGCTGGCCACCGCCCGGCGGTACGGCGTCGATCTGCGCCAGGCCGAGCCGGTGCGCGCGCACGCCGTGCAGCTCTTCCGCGAGTTGAAATCGCTCCACCAGCTTCCGCCTGAGTATGAAAACTGGCTGGCCGCTGCAGCCATCCTGCGCGATACCGGCAAGTTCCTCAACCACCAGGGCCACCACCGGCACACGCAGTACATCGTTTCCAGCTCTGAGATTTACGGCTACACGCCCGTGCAGCGCACGGTGGTTTCAGCCATTGCGCGCTACATGGGCAAGAGCCGCCCGCAGCCCGGCGACCGCGCCCTGCGCAACATTCCCACCGAGGAGCACAAGCATGTGCACCGCGCCGTGCTGCTGCTGCGGCTGGCGGTGGCGCTCAACCAGGACCGCGCCAGCGACGTGCTGCGCGTGGCTGCAAAAGTCTATCCCAGGCGGGTGTATCTTGAGGTGCAGCCGGGCCGCACCGGCGCGGAGCTGGAACTGTGGTCGCTGCGCAAGGAGGCGGGTTACTTCCGCGAGGTCTTCGGGCGCGAACTCTTTGCCACGCTGGCGTAGAAGGACCGCGCCATGCGCGGGTCGATCAGCCACTGCAGCAGCGGCGGATGCTTGTCCATGGCGATGCGCGCCACCGAGCCTTTGCGCATGCGCACGCCGGCCCCGCCGTTGCCCGTGATGAGCTGTCCGAGGAACTTGAAGAGATTGGGATTGTGCCCCACCATCAACACGTCTTCCCGGTCGGAGTACTTCTCCACCAGCTGCAGGAAAGCGGCGTAGTCGGCATCGGGCGCCAGCGCGGGACTCACTTCGACCTTAGCCTCGTAGCCCAGTTCCGTGCCCACAAATTGCGCGGTCTGCAACGCACGCTTCAGCGGGCTGCTCACGATGACATCCGCCTGCACCTTCAGAGCGCTCAGCATGCGCGCCATCAGGATGCACTGGTCCTTCCCCTCTTTGACGAGGGCGCGCTTGGCGTCGAGAGCTGCGTTTTCGCGCCGGATGCCGGCATTGGCATGGCGCATGAGGTATAGATTCATCGGGCGGCCTGGCCGGCGAGGAGGAGCCTCTGCCTGCTCCCTGAGCGCTGATTCTAACACTCCGGCTGTGTGCGGCGCTCTTCAGGAAACCTCTCCCAGGAAGCGTTGGAAACCGGACGCGGTGTGCCGGGACTGCGGGGAAGCCCCGGAAACCTTCGCGGAACAAGGTTGCCGGGGCTGATTTTTCCTCTTCGCCATTTAGAACGCGGGCGGATTTCCCGTGATGGGCAGAGAGACAGATCCCTGTTTGGCCAGCGCCGTGGATAAAGAGAATCCAGGGCCGGTGCTGGAGCTGAGAAACGGAGTGAGAGCGGCAACGGCGGAGTGGGGTCCGTTGTAGACCGCATTCAGGCCGTCGGTCTGCTCGTAGGCAAGGTTATTGGCCGGATTGGTATTGCTGATGACGCGTCCCAGAACACGGTGCTCGGCCTCAATGCCCATGATGGATGCGGCAACCTTTGCGAAATAATCCAACTGCTCGGCAGTGTACATGGCATCGTCACTGTTGAGCGCTCCGCCATTGCTGCCCTGCCGGTTGGCGGACTTGGCCGCGAACTCCTGAATGGCATTCAGGTACGCACCAATGAATGCATTCTCCAGGGCGTCCAGCAGTCCGGTGAATGCTTTGAGCGAATCGAAGCTTCCTGCGGGGAAGTAGAACGTCTGCACAGGATCCTGGCTTGCGCTCCCGATGCCGAGAAGAGAACGAAAGAGGTTGGCGTGGCTGATCTCTTCGCTCAGTGCCGCCTGAAGATAGTTCACGTTGCCGGCATTGCCCTGCGAGGTGACGCTGGTCGCGCTTCCGCCGGGGCCTGCGAGGTTTACATCCTGAATCACTGTGCCCACCAGGCCGTTGTAGTAGAAGGTGGTGGCCAAATCCTCGGCGATCAAGGCGGCCGTAAAGATTTCCTTGACTGTGTCGGTGGACTGAGCCGTCTCCTGCGACTGCTCGGCCGTGGAATCCTGCCCGGCGTATGCCCGCTGACTGCCGCCGAAGGCAAGAGTGGTTGCTGCTGCGCCAAGGCTCAGCAGCCCAGCCTGGCTGAGAAACCTGCGCCTTCCCAGACGTGCCTGCTGGATCGAGTCGAACGAACGGAACTGCTCCATGATTGTCATCTGACCTCACCTCCTGTGAGCTGTTGCGAACTGCGTTGCCGCGGGGGACGTACGTTGCATTGACGGCAGGCCAAAGCCGATACCGGCCTGGTTGCCTACTGGGAGCAGAACGAGGGAGCTGGTGGATTGGATGGGAGGGGATCCGAATATTTTTCGATAGCGCGCAACGATCGTATGGCAGGACGCAATACGGCAAGCTGTTCGTCAAAGTTGCGTGTCAGCGGCCGGCCGCACCGTCCACAGCTCGCTCACCAGCAGGCCGCCCAGCCGCCTGCGCTGCTGCGACAGCGTGAATCCTGCTTCGTCCAGCGCCTTGCGATGATTCGGCAGGCGAAAGACCGAGAGGCCGGTGAGCACCCAGAAGAGAAGATAGAGCGCGGTAATCAGCGGGCGCGCCACCAGCCATCCGAACCAGCCCTTGGGAATAGCGAACTCCGAGACCACCCACTTGGCGTCGGGACGCGCCGAGACACGCAGCCGCTTCGCCAGCGACGCGACTTCCCTGGTCGTCAGGCAATCGAGAAAGAAGTGCGTCACGATCAGGTCGAGCGTCGGAACCAGCGGCTCCCACAGCCGCGCGTCGGCCACGTGGACGCGGATGCGCGAGGAGCGGATTCCGGCGTTGTCCACCAGCGCCCGCAGCATCGCCGGGCTCGCATCCAGCGCGTCGACGAGGACCACGGGATTCTCCTTCAGCAGCCGTGCGGTGAAGCGCCCGTCCCCATCGCCGAGAATCAGCGCATTGCGGCTGGCGCGCAGTTCATCGAGAAATGCGAAGCGGCAGCGCGAGAGAAGCGGGCCGAAGCTGGCCATCTCCATCCAGCGATACACGCCGGCGAGGCCGTCGAAGTTGGGCGCTTTCCTCATCGCAGAACCAGCACGAACGGCGTAAGCAGAACCAGGTCGGCAGCGGCCCGCAGCGCCAGCGGCGTCAGGCGGTCGCGCGCGCGATCCAGCAGCGCCAGCAGCAGGGCGCTCGCTGCTCCAGCGGCAAGCAGCGCGGCGGCGCGCGGCTCGATGGATGCGAACACAGTGGCCAGCAGCAGCCCGATGCAGGCCAGCAGGCCCGCGGCGGTGAAGATGCGCGCCGCGTGGCGGCCGGATTCCCATCGCTCAATGGCATGGCAGTTGAGCCAGGCCAGCGCGGCAAAAAAAGCGACGGGCGCCAGCATCAGCCAGATCGCGGCGCCGGGCGCGGAAGCAAGCCGCATGCGCGTCAACGTTGGCAGGGCGCACCCCGCGGTGAAAAGTACGCCCACGAGGAATTCCTTTGAGAGCGCCGGCCCGAGCCACGATGGCGCGCGTCGGCGCGAGTGCACGCCGGAGAAATAAGCCAGCGCCGCCACGCCCAGCACGGAGTTGCGCTCGCGTATGACCACAGGCATCAGGATAAAGATGATCGCCGCAGCTGCCGCGCCCGCAATGACCGCCACGGGAAGCAGAACCCGGCGATGGCGCCAATGGAAGAAATGGCGCTCGCGCAGCCGATGAAGCGCGCCGGAGCGCAGGCTGCTGCGGGCATCCAGCAGCCGGTCGCTGATGTACACAGTCCAGGTTCCCAGCGCCAGCAGCACCGGCACCCACGCCGGCAGCCGGACACCGGCCGCCCACGCAAACGCCAGCGCCCACGCCACCGCAACGGTGGGTGCGTCAAGGCTGGCCAGGTGCCACAGGCGCAGAGAAGCAGGCGCGTCCAGAGGGCAGAGGCGAGCCCAGGCCCGCAGGGGAACCGGCTTGAGCAGAGAAGACGCCACTGCTTCGATTGTAGGACGAGACAGGCAGATGGGCCATCAGGCCTTCGCCTTCTCAACCAGCGAGCGGATTCTGGCGTCAATGTCAGCAGCGCTCATAAAGAACGGAGCCTTGACACACTGAATCGACAGCTCGCGGCTTTCCGGCGAATAGTTCCACGCAACTTCAACGCCGTGCTTCGACGCAGTGCCGCTGTTGCCCGTGAGTTCAATGCCCGCGTCTCGGGCTTTTTCCATCAGCTTTGCGTATTGCTCGGGCTCAATGCCTGCAAACGTCTGGGGTGCGCTCTGGGTCACGTTCGTCTCCTCTGTGCAGTAGGTTGTGCGCGGGCGCACAAGGCCGCGAGACCCTTGCCGGGCCCGGTGCCTTGTGCCACTGATCCTGTTCCGATGGTTTTGACTCTAGCAGGAGGAGAGGTAATTCTCTGCAAACCCGCGCGCGGAAAGTTTTCGGCCGGCAGGCGGCTCAGTCGGCCGCGTCGGCCTTTCTGGCGTGAACCCTCGCGGGCGGTTGGGCGGCGCGGGGAACCGGGATGGCGTTGAGGTCGGTCTTGCCCTCGGCCAGTTGAATCAGAAAGTCCTGGCAGGAGAAAGCCGGTGCGTCCTTATAGACTTGCGAGGCGCGCAGATAGGTGCCGTCGGGCTGCTGCAGCCGGGCCTTCACCGTGTCGGCCATCAGCGCGGGCAGAATCTCGTCGTTGATGCGCGCCTTGGCGGCCAGGTCGCGTACGGGGAAGACCACCTCGCAGCGCTCGAAGAGATTGCGCGGCATCCAGTCGGCTGAGCCCAGATAGATTTCGTCGTTGCCGCCGTTGGCAAAGTGGAAGATGCGCGAGTGCTCCAGGAACCGGCCCACGATGGAGCGAACGCGGATTCTCTGCGAAAGGCCTTTCACGCCAGGCCGCAGGATGCAGAGCCCCCGCACGATCAGGTCAATCTCAACGCCGGCCTGGGAAGCCTGATAAAGCGCCTCGATGACGCTGGGCTCCAGCAGCGCATTCATCTTGGCCACAATGTGCGCGGGCCGGCCGGCGCGGGCATGCTCCGCCTCGCGGCGAATCAGCCCCAGAAAGCTCTCCGCCATGGTCAGCGGAGCCACCAGAAGCGGGCGGTAATCATCGATTTCAGCGTGCGCCGTGAGGTAGTTGAAGACCAGGTGTACCCGCTCGGTAATCTGCGGGTCGCAGGTCAGCAGACTCAGGTCGGTATAAAAGCGCGCCGTCACGGGGTTGTAGTTGCCCGTGCCCAGGTGGCAGTAGCGCCGCGTCACGCCGTCCTTGTCGCGCCGCACCAGCAGCGCCAGCTTGCAGTGCGTCTTCAGCCCCACCAGCCCGTGAAAGACCTGTACGCCCGCGTCCTCCATGCTTCGCGCCCAGCGGATGTTCGAGGCCTCGTCGAAGCGCGCCATCAGCTCCACCACCAGCGTGGCCTCCTTGCTGGCCGCGGCCTCGGTCAGCGCGGAGAAGACCGGCGAGTCGTGGCTGGTGCGATAGAGCGTCTGCTTCATGCTCACCACGGCCGGATCTTCGGCGCCGTGCTGGATGAAGTCCACCACCGGGTCGTAGGAGTCGTAGGGATGATGAAGCAGGATGTCGTGCAGGCGCAGCTCGTCGAAGATGTCCTCGGCCTTGCGGCTCAGGTGCAGCGGCCTGGGCGTGAAGGAAGGAAACTTGAGGTCCGGCCGCTCGATGTCGCCATAAAAGAAGATGAGCCGCGAAAGGTTGACGAGGCCGCTGCCGTGAAAGACCTGGTCCTCGTCCAACTCAAAGTTCACGCGCAGCCGTTCGACTATCTCCGGGTCCGCGCCGGTTTCAATCTCCAGCCGCACGGCGTCGCCCTTGCGCCGGTTATGCAGCTCCACGCGGATGGTCTCCAGCAGAGAGCGCGCCTCTTCCTCCTCGATGTAGAGGTTGGAGTTGCGGGTTACGCGGAAGGCCGCGCGCGCCATCACCTCATACCCGCGGTACATGCCAGCCAGCTGCCGCGAGATCAGGTCCTGCAGCAGCATGTAGTCGTGCATGCCCTCTTTCGCCGGCAGGCGCACAAAGCGCGGCAGTGCGCGCGGCACCGTCACCACGCCCAGCACCAGCGGGCCGGAGGCGCGCCGCTTGCGCCTGAGCAGCAGCGCCAGGCACAGAGCCTTGTTCAGAACGCGCGGGAAGGGATGCGATGGGTCAATGGCGATCGGCGTCAGCAGCGGGTCAACTTCGCGCTGAAAGTAGCCCTGGGCGAAGGCGCGCGCCTCTTCGTTCATCTCCTCCCACTCCAGCAGCCGGATGCCCTGTTTGCGCAGATCGGGAATCAGTCCGTCATTCCAGCAGCGGTACTGGGCCTCCACAAAGCTGTGAATTTCAGCGGTGAGAATGGCCAGCGACTCCTCGGGCCGCAGGCCGTCGTACCCCTGCTCGCGGTAGCCGTCCTCGATGCGCTGCATCAGCCCCGCCTGCCGGATCTCCACGTACTCGTCGAGGTTGGAGCCCGTGATGGCCAGAAACTTCACCCGCTCCAGCAGCGGATTGGAAGCGTCCTCGGCCTCCTCGAGCACACGCCGGTTGAACTGCATCCAGGAGTGGTCGCGGCCATTGAACAGCTTCTGTTTCTGTGTCGTTCTGGGCATTCCGTCCGTCCAGTGCTGTGTTGGCCAGTCTATCGCGTTTCGTCGGGGAGCCGCACGGGCTCCGCGGCCCCCACTGGAAACGGAACATCGCCGCGCCGGGTAAATTTTCCAGGAAAACATTCAACTATTTGGTTGACAGCCAGATTCATTCGGTGCATCATTCAACCATATGGTTAAGTCATCGGCAGCTCGTCTCGATTCCGTGTTCCATGCGCTGGCCGATCCCACCCGCCGCCAGATCCTGCGCGAACTGGCGACGGGTGAACGGACGGTGGGTGAAATCGCCACCCCGCACAAGATGTCGCTCGCCGCGGTCTCCAAGCACATCAAGGTGCTGGAGAGCGCGGAACTCATCGCGCGGGAGCGGCGCGGCAGCTTCCGCATCGTGCGGCTGCAGGCCCAATCGCTCAAGCCGGCGGAAGAATGGATAGCGTTCTACTCCCGCTTCTGGAACCAACAGCTCGACAACCTTGAGAAGTACCTTGAAGGAGAAAAATCATGAGCCAGGCAGTCTTCCCCTCGGCGGCAGCCGCGACCGGCGCCGCAAGCGATCCATTGAAGGTTCACGTCAGCCGTGTCGTCCGCGCCTCGCGCGAGCGCATCTTCGATGCGTGGACGCAACCCGAACAGATGAAGCAGTGGATGGGACCAGTGGGTTGGCAAGTGCCGGAGCTGGAGGCCGATGTGCGCGTTGGCGGCAGCTACCGGATCGTCTATCGCGGCACGCCGCCCCCTGCGCCCGGCGAAATGCCAAAGGAGGTCAGCGGCGCAAGCAGAGGCAAGTACCTTGAGGTTGTTCCGCCCGAGCTGATCCGCTACTCCTGGCGTGCGGACTGGGCGCCGGGCGACGACACCGTAGTGACGATTCGCCTGACCAGCGTGGAGGGCGGGACGCTGGTGGAATTGTTGCAGGAAACCTTCCTCAAGCCGGAGACAGCGGCCCAGCACGCCATGGGCTGGAACGGCTCGCTCGGCAAACTGGCTGCGTTTGTGGAAGGCTGACGGGTAAGCCCGGGCAGCGAGCACGGGGCGGGCCTGCGCGATCAAGCGGACTCGCCCGTTTGCCCTCGGCTCGGAAATGGCGGGCCCGAAGCTGGAACGCATTGACCCGCCCAGCCCGCCGGGTTGAGGATAGAAGCTGGGTCAGCTTGCTTTATCCCCTTGAGAGGAGTTCTCCGCATGCCCGAGGAACCCAACGCCGCCAAGGACAGTCTGATCCCTCCGCAGCCGATTCCCGCCGAGGCTCGCGTCTTCTCCGAGCGGATGCACGACATGCTGGACGGCAAGCCCAAGGACCACGCAATGGTGGAAAAGGCCTTTGAAGGGCTCGACAGCGTGTTCGACCTCATCGCCGCCGGTCTGTACCACATTGCTTCCATGCTGGTCGGCGAGGGCGAAGAAAGCATCCGCCTGGTGGAAACAGCCGTGACGAAGGCCGAGGTCTCCACCTGCGATGACGCCGCCCAGGCGCGTCGCGGCGGCAGACGGGCGCTATGCGCCGAGGCCATCGGGATCCTGGAACGGCGAAGCCCCGGCAGCCTTGCCGCCCCGCAGGCATCGGAGCAGGCCAGCACCTGCATCGAGGATGACGACCTGGACGCCGCAAGCTCCTATGGCGAAGAGCTGGAGAAAATGATGGCGGGGTCCGGCAAGGATCGTGTGCGCGCCTGGCTCGAAAGCCTGCCCGCGGAGCAGCGCGTCGTCTTTGTGCTGCGTGCGGTGGCGGGACTCACCTCCGCTGAAACGGCCGCGATGCTGGTCGCGAACGGCGGCCCCAGCGCCGCCGGATGGACTGCCGACGCGGTGCGCGAAGTCTTCCGCCAGGCGCTCTGCTCGCTGGCTTCCCAACTGATTCATGCCACTACGGCCCGTTAGCCGCGCCCGGCCCGCATCGTCTTTTGCCGTTTCTTCGGTACACTACATTAAAGAAGCTGGCGGCTCATCTGGGGCATCCATTGGAGTGCAAACAACTTTTGGGTAGAAAACCTCTGCCGCCACTCGAAGACGATCATTGATGTTCTCAAGCGATTCAAGGAGCAATCCGTTCTATTTCTGTGCCTGCGCCCTGTTGACTCTGGGTGTGGCGGCCGTGCCTCTGCGCATGGCGGCCCAGTCGCCCAATGTGCAGTCGTCTGCGCCGACCGCGGCCAGCTTTCAGGGCAGCGTCTCCAGCGGCGAGGTTGCGCCCCAGATCATCAATCTCTCGCTCGACGACGCGATCCAGCGCGGGCTCAGGAGCAACCTGGGCGCCATCCTGAGCGGCACGCAGACCTCTTCCGCGCGCGGCCAGCGGCTCAGCCAGTTGCAGGCCCTGCTGCCTGAGGTGGACTTCAAAGCGCAGGAAGCCGTGATGCAGACCGATCTCGCGGCGCAGGGACTGCGCATTCCCGGATTTCCCACCATCATCGGGCCGTTTGGATATACAGACCTGCGCGCTTCTCTCAGCTGGTCGCTGGTGGACGTGAAGTCCCTGCGCGAGTATCTGGCCGCGCGCCACAATTTTGCGGCAGCCCAGCTTTCCGAGCAGGATGCGCGCGACCTCGTGGTCCTCACCGTCGGCAACGCCTACCTGCTGGTTCTGGCCGATGAAACGCGCGTGTCCAGCGTGGAAGCGCAGGTGGCCACGGCGAAGATTTCTCTCGACCAGGCGATAGCCAGCCACGAGGCCGGCACGGCACCCAAGCTCGACGAGCTGCGCGCCCGCGTGGACTACCAGTCGCTGGAGCAGCAGTTGATCGTGGCCCGCAACGGCCTAGAAAAGGACAAGCTCGCCCTGGCCCGCACCATCGGGCTGCCTCTGGCGCAGAGCTTCAATCTCACCGACAAGGCGCCCTACGCGGTCTTTGACCAGATTGACGTGAACGCAGCCATCCAGCAGGCCCACGCCAACCGCAAGGACCTGGCCGCAATGGTCGAGCAGACCAAGGCCGTCGAGGAGCAGCGCAAGGCAGCCACAGCTGACCGCCTGCCCACGGTCAAGTTCAACGGCGACTACGGCGACATCGGCGTGAACGTGCGCCATTCGCATGGCACCGGCGACGCCTCCGGCACACTCAGCGTGCCGCTCTTCAAGGAGTACGGCTTGCGCGGCGAGGCCCAGGTGGCCCAGTCGCAACTGGACACCCAGCGCGCGCAGTTGAGCGACATGAACGCGCAGGTGGACGCCGATGTGCGCGACGCACTGCTCGACATCGCCTCGGCCCAGAAGCAGGTCGAGGTCGCGCGCTCCAGCGTCGAGCTGGCCAATGAGGCGCTGAGCGAGGCGCAGCAGCGCTACGCCAGCGGCGTCAGCGATAACCTGGCCGTCAGCCAGGCCGAACAGTCCGTAGCCCAGGCCAACGATCAATATGTAGCCAGCCTGTACCGGCACAATGTGGCCAAACTCAGTCTGGCGCGCGCGCTGGGCGCGGCGCAGAATTACAAGAACTATTTGGGAGGAAAGTAGACGTGGCGGATACAACTCCAGCACCAGCCCTATCCGAGACGGACGAGAGCACCGAAATCATGCAGCCGCGGTCCCGCCGCAGAGGCATCGTGGTGGTGATTGTCGCAGTCCTCATCGTGATTGCCGCGGGGCTCTGGTGGCGGTCCACCTTCACCGAGGACACAGACGACGCGCAGATCAACGGCCACCTGATCCAGATCAGCCCGCGCATCGCAGGCCAGGTGAGCAAGGTCTTCGTCGACGAGAACCAGGTGGTGAAGGCCGGCGACGAAATCGCCGAGCTGGACCCCCGGGACTACCAGGTCGCGGTGGAGAATGCACAGGCCGCGCTGGCCAGCGCTGAGGCCAATGCGGCGGCCGTGCAGGTCAACGTGCCCCTCACCACCGTCAACACCGGAGCCAACCTGCATTCCGCCACCGCGGACGTGACCGGCGCGCAGGCCTCCATCTCGCAGGCCGAGCAGCAGCTTGACGCCACCCGCGCCCGCGTTGCCCAGGCCCAGGCCAACGACACCAAGGCGCAGGCCGACCTTGCGCGCTACAAGCCGCTCGTCGAGAAGGACGTCATCAGCAAGCAGCAGTTTGACGCCGCCGTGGCCGCTGCCGATGCCGCCAAGGCTGCCCTGGCCGACGCCCGCGCCAGCCAGCAGGCCGCCGCCGACGGCGTGCGCGTGGCCCTCGAACGCGAAAAGTCGTCCCAGGCCATGTTGAAATACGCCCAGACCGGCCCGCAGCAGGTGGCCGCGCAAAGCGCACGCGCCAAGCAGGCAATGGCCCAGGTGCAGCAGGCCAGGGCGCAGCTCGACCAGGCAAAACTCAACCTGAGCTATACAAAAATCGTTGCCCCCACGGACGGCATCATCACCCGCAAAAGCGTTGAGATCCACCAGAACGTCTCCGTGGGCCAGAACCTGCTGACGCTGGTTTCGCTCGAGGGGCTCTGGGTCACCGCGAACTTCAAGGAGACGCAGTTGCGCCACATGGCCGCCGGCCAGCCCGTCACAATTCACGTGGACGCAACCGGCAAGGACTACAAGGGCACGGTTACGCAGATTGGCGGCGCCACCGGCTCCGTCCTCTCGCTCTTCCCGCCGGAAAACGCAACGGGCAACTACGTCAAGGTGGTCCAGCGCGTTCCCGTGCGCATTGATTTCTCTGATTTGAAGGACGAAGACTCCAGGCACCTGCTGCGTCCAGGCCTCTCCGTCGAGCCCAGGGTGCGCGTCAAGTAAGCAAGCGGCGGGCCGCGCGGGCGCTACCTGCTCCGGTCCGCCAGCACCACGCCCAGCCGGGTAATCACGGTGAGCCCTTCCACGCTGCTCAGGTGCTCAACAGGATCCCACACAACCTGCGGATCCGCCTCGGGGGCCGGACTCTGTTGCTGCGCGAGCTTCTCCGCACGCTCCTGGCGAGCGCGCAGCGCCTCATACTCAATGAGCATCCTGCGCAGCTCCCGCGAAGTCTGGTCGGATGCGGCGCGGTTGGGATTTTGTCCTCTATTGCTT
Organism: Acidobacteriota bacterium; assembly: GCA_028876395.1. Lineage (GTDB taxonomy): Bacteria > Acidobacteriota > Terriglobia > Terriglobales > Acidobacteriaceae > Telmatobacter. The sequence continues at coordinate 16,741 of JAGWRX010000103.1, read as the reverse complement.
TCCATACATACTCCAGCCTCATGATTGTAGGCCGACCCGCCGACCGATTGGCATCGCTCAATCGTGGTACGGACATACAACTGTTTGGCCACAGCGCCACCCCGCGCGCCTACGCGTGGTTGCCCCACCCTTGTCGTTCGCGCCAGCGAACAACAGGGTGGGTGACCACAAACCCGCCGGGTGCCCCATCCATGGCGTCCGCCGCAGGCGGTCGACATGGGTGGGAAACCACTACCCTCATCCCGCCACACTCAAAAATTTTCCCCGCCCAAATTTGCATATAATTTCCCGGCAATCCTGCACAATGGAATTGCAGCAGTAGAAACCACACCTCCGCTCTCGCTCCGTACCGGATTCCGTCCAGTCATCACCTTTGGCCAGGAGCTAGAGGCTAGAAGCTGAAAGCTAAAGGACACCCCCTACCCCCCTTATTTATTTTTGTTTTCCACAAAAAGTTTGCAGATGATTTCGAGGGACTGTGAAGCACGCTCTGCATCAGCGCGCCTTTCCTGCATACAGCCTCCAGCGAACATCCGTTTGAGGGGCACGCTCTGCTCGACGGATTAGACTGATTCCAGCACAGCCATGAAAGACGCCATCCACGTATCGAAGGAGAACTACCTCAAGGCCATTCTTGAGGCCGAGGCGGAGGGCCACCAGGTTTTCCCGGCCACCCTCGCGCACTGGCTTGAGGTCTCCGCCCCCGCGGTGACCATGGCGCTCAAGCGTCTCAAGCGCGACGGCTACGTCGAGGTGGGCGCGGACGGCATCGTGCGCCTCACCGATACCGGCCGCGAGACTGCCTACCGCACCGCCCTGCGCCATCACCTCATCGAGCGCATGCTCAGCGAAGTCTTCGGCATGGAGTGGTACGAGATTCACGAGGAGGCCGAGCGGCTGGAGCACGCTGTTTCCCCGGCCTTCGAGGCGCGCCTCAAGGAAAAACTCGGCGAGGGCGGCGCCTGTCCGCACGGCAACTTCGTGCTGCCTGAAACACCGGCACAACGCAAGCAGCGCGGCGAGCTGCCCCTCTCTGAGGCCGCCGAAGGCCGCCGGTACACGGTTGCCAGCCTGCACGAGCGCGACCCAAAGCTGCTGCTGTTTCTGCATCGCATGGGCATCGGTCCCAGCCGCAACCTGCGCGTCGTCAGCCAGAACTACGACCAAACCGTTTCAATTGAATTACCTACAGGCGTTTCGATTCTGGGAAGACCGGCCGCCGAAGCCATCTGGCTCCGCCCGGAAATTTAATGATAATTAAATGTAATAAAATTCATTAACTACGATTAACCACCTGTGGCATACTGGGACAACGAACTCCCGGTTCGTCCTTTGCAGCCCATGGCCACTGAATTCACGTCCTTCATCGCCCCCGCCGAGCCCTCGTTACCTGAGGTGAACGCCAGTGTGAGCATTTCGCGCTCGCCGTACTACTGGCGGCGCCTGCTGGGCTTCATTGGGCCGGGATTTCTGATTTCCGTCGGCTATATGGACCCCGGCAACTGGGCCACAGACATTGCCGGAGGCTCGCGCTTCGGCTACACCCTGCTCTTCGTCATCATGGCCTCGAACCTGATGGCCATTCTGCTGCAGAACCTGTCACTCAAGCTGGGCGTGGCCACCGAGCGCGACCTGGCACAGCTCTGCCATGAGAACTACGGTCCCAGGGTGAGTTTTGCGCTTTGGATCTTTGCCGAGATCGCCATTGCCGCCTGCGACCTGGCCGAGGTCATCGGCTCGGCCATCGCGCTGGAACTGCTCTTTCATATCCCGCTTTTTTACGGCGTGCTGATTACCGGGCTGGATGTGCTGTTGATCCTGCTCTTGCAGCGCTGGGGTTTCCGCTATATTGAGGCGCTGGTCATTGCCCTCATCGGGACGATCATTGTGCTCTTCGGCATACAGATCGTGCTGTCGCGCCCGGAGTATGGGCTGGCGCTGCACAGCCTTGTCGTTCCATCGGCCGGCATCCTCACCAATCACGGCATGTTGTACATCGCCATCGGCATGCTGGGCGCAACGGTGATGCCCCACAATCTTTACCTGCACTCGTCCATCGTGCAGAGCCGGCAGTACAAGCGCACGGCCGAGGGCAAGCGCGAGGCAATTCACATGGCCGGCGTGGACTCCGCGCTGGCGCTGACGATGGCCCTGTTTGTGAATGCGGCCATTCTGATTGTGGCGGCGGCGGTCTTCCATCGCAGCGGACACTTTGACGTGGCGGCCATTCAGGACGCCTACAAGCTGCTGAGCCCGCTGGTGGGCGCGGCCGGAGCCAGCACGCTGTTTGCTGTTGCGCTTCTCGCCTCAGGACAGAACTCTTCCATCACCGGCACGCTGGCCGGCCAGATCGTGATGGAGGGCTTCATCCATCTCAGGCTCTCGCCGTGGTTGCGCCGCCTCATCACGCGCAGCCTGGCCATCATTCCCACCATCATCGTGGTGGCCGTTACGGGAGAGCGGGGAACGGAAAAGCTGCTGATTCTGAGCCAGGTGATTCTCTCGATGCAGCTCAGCTTTGCCGTCATTCCGCTGGTTCACTTCACAGGCAGCCGCAGGCGCATGGGCGAGTTCGTGAACAGTCGTGGCCTGCAGGCGCTGGCCTGGCTTGTGGCCGTGCTGATTGCGGTGCTCAACGGCTGGCTGCTGGTCCAGACGGCGCTGGGGATGTGACAGCCGCAATGGAACGAGTAGCGGATTTACTCCCGATGCCGGTGAGTTAGTACTGAATCGTTCGAATGAAAGTCGCCGCAGTCCCAGTGCCGGGATCCACAAAGGTCACGTCGGCTGGGTCGCGCCGCGGCGTATCCACTGAGAACACGACCAGCGGCCCCTCGATCACCTCTGGGATGCTGTGGATGGTGTTGCGCCGGAAGAAGAGCAGCTGTCCGGGCCCAAGTTCGATTGGATTTCTGCCGTCGACCACAAACCTGCCGCGCCCTGAAATCACCAGCAGGTATTCGTCGCAGGTCTTGTGATAGTGCGCCGGAACGGGCCGGTAGATGCGAAACAGGCGCGAGCTCGCTGCCGGCTCGTCGGTGAGCCGCATGTCCAGCAGCATGGTCTCGGCGGACGATGGAAATCTGGCGGCAAGGACCTCAAGATCAAAGGTTGATGCCGCGCCTGTAGCGCCGCTCTGGTTGCTATGGTTCATGGATTCGTCCTTCCTCGGTTTCGCGCATTCCTATTGTCGCGCAAGACGCGAAACCTGCGCGCGTTCGCATGAATCTGATGGCAGCCATCGAAACCCGCTACCATAGGTGCCATGCAGATTCTTTCCGCTGCCGAGATGCAGGCCTGCGACCGCGCCACCAGCGAGCGGTTCGGCGTGCCGTCGCTCAAGCTGATGCGCACGGCATCTGCTGCCGTGACGGCTTTTGCGCGCGCGCAGTTCCCGCATGCGCGGCGTGTGACGGTGCTCTGCGGGCGCGGCAACAACGGCGGCGACGGCATGATGGCTGCGCGGCGGCTGGCTTCCGCTGGGCTTGAGGTGACGACGCTGCTGCTGGGCGCGCCCGACACCTTAAAGGGCGACGCCGCCGAAGCCTGGCGCGAACTCACAAGTCCGGCGCATGGGCTCATTCACGTCATCCACACGGCGGAGGAACTCAACCGGCACAAGGATGCGCTGGAATCGGATCTGATTGTGGACGCGGTCCTGGGCACCGGTTTCAAGCCGCCGCTGAAGGGGCTGGTGCTGGCCGCGCTGGAGTGGATGAAGGCGAGCACCGCTCCTGTGCTGGCCGTCGATCTGCCCTCGGGCTGGCCGGCGGACGAGACCGCCGCCAATGTAAGCGTTCCGGTGTTTCCCGCCGATGCTGTCATCACCTTTACCGCGCCCAAGCCCGCGCATGTCTTTGGGGAGCTTACGCGGCGCTGGGATCAGCCGGTGGTTGTTGTGCCCATCGGCTCGCCGGAGGAGGCCATCGTTTCAACGCTCGGCGTGGAGTGGGCCGGCGCGTCTCTGGCGCTGGTGCAGACTCCGCGCGCCGCGGTGGCCAACAAGGGCAGCTTTGGTCATGTGCTCGTTGTGGGCGGCACGTTTGGTCCGGCGGGCGGCAAGTCCGGCGCGCCGGCGATGGCCGCGTTGGCGGCGTTGCGCGCTGGCGCAGGGCTGGTGACGGCAGCGGTGCCCGCTCCCGCTCTGCCGCTGGTGGCGGCCGTTGCGCCGGAGCTGATGACCTGGCCGCTCGCGGCGACCGCAGAGGGGCACATTGCGGCAGAGAACCTTGCGCTGGAGCAGGTGACAGCGCTCATTGCCGGAAAGACCGTGCTGGCAATCGGGCCGGGCCTCGGGCAAAGCCCGGCGACCATCAAGTTCGCCACAGGGCTGTTGGCCGCCACAAAGATTCCGGCGGTGATCGACGCGGACGCGCTCAATATTCTGGCTGCAAAACCCGTGCTGCTGGCGAAACTGGCCAAGGGACGCACGCTGGTGCTCACGCCGCATCCCGGCGAGATGGCGCGGCTGGCGGGGCTCACGGTGGCTGCGGTGCAGGCTGACCGGCTTCAGGTTGCGCGCAGCTTCGCCCAGCGCAACGGAGTCACGGTGGTGCTGAAAGGTGCGCGGACGCTCATTGCGCATCCCGATGGGCGTGTGGCCGTGAATACCACAGGCAATCCCGGCATGGCCAAGGGAGGCAGCGGCGACGTGCTGACCGGCCTCGTGGCGGGGCTGCTGGCACAGCATCCAGGCGAACCCGCGCGCGCGGTGGAGGCGGCAGTATATCTGCACGGGCTTGCCGCGGACCTGGCTGTGCGCGCCGGCGATGAACACACGCTGCTGGCGACGGAGAGTCTTCAGCATCTTGCGCGGGCTTTTCGCTTTGAATCGCGCGGGCGGAACGGGTATGTTTGGTTGCAGGGCCTGCCGGCGGAGTCTTCGCCGGCCGCGGCCCACCGCGAGGCAGCGCCATGAGCAACGCCGCACCCCCGGCCGAAGGCAGGATCCACGAGTTCATCACGCAGAGCGGCGCGGACACGATCGACGTGGGACGCAAGCTGGCCCGCCTGCTCAAGCCGCCGCAACTGCTGCTGCTGCGCGGGGACCTGGGCACCGGCAAGACCACGCTGGTGAAGGGCATTGCCCAGGAGCTGGACGCTGCCGACGCCGACGAAGTCACCAGCCCGACGTTTACTCTGCTGCACGAGTACGACGGCACGCAGGCCGGCAAGCCGGTGAAGCTCTTTCATCTGGATGTCTACCGCCTGGAGGGCGAGCGGCAACTGGAGACGCTGGGCCTCGACGAACTGCTGACGCCCGACGCGCTGGTGCTCGTCGAGTGGGGCGAGAAATTCAAGAGTATCCGCAAGCGCGCCACAGGCGAAATCGTCATTACCGCGGAGGGCGGCGACGCGCGAAAGATTACGGTGACGCTGAAGGAATAGCGCCTGCTGCGCAAAGCGTCTTCATTCTCACATTTGCACTTCAAACTCTCGACACAGGCCATGCTGCGAATCCCCTTCGACCAACTCCACGAAACGCTTGCGCAGGTTCTGCAAAGGCTCGGCTTTTCTGCCGGGCGCGCGCAGACGTGTGCGCGCCTCTTTGCCGAGACAACCTGCGACGGCGTCTACACGCATGGCGTCGCGCGCTTTCCGCGCTTCGTCGCGATGGTGCGCAACGGCAGCATCGACGTGGCCGCGGAGCCTGTTGCGATCACGCGCTTCGGCGCCGTCGAGCGCTGGGACGGGCGTCGCGGCCCCGGCAATCTGAATGCGCTGGCCGCGATGGAGCGCGCCATGGCCTTGGGCCGCGAGCATGGCGTGGGATGCGTGAGCCTGGGCAACACGAACCACTGGATGCGCGGCGGCACCTATGGCTGGCAGGCCGCCGCGGCGGGGCTCATCGGCATCTGCTGGACGAACACGATGCCCAACCTGCCGCCGTGGGGCGGCGTGCAGCCGTGCATCGGCAACAACCCGCTGGTGATTGCCGTGCCGCGCGCCAGCGGGCCCGTTGTGCTCGACATGGCGATGTCGCAGTTTTCCTATGGCGCGCTCGAAAGCTACCGACAGCGCGGCGAGTTGCTGCCCGTTGAAGGGGGCTTTGACGCCGAGGGCAATCTCACCCGCGACCCCGCAGCGATTGAGCAATCGCAGCGCCCGCTGCCCACCGGCTACTGGAAGGGCTCGGGACTTTCTGTTGTGCTGGACATGATGGGCGCCATGCTGTCGCTGGGCAACGCCACGCATCAGCTTCCAGCGGACCCACTCCGCGAGGCGGGCATTTCGCAGGTGTTTCTGACGATGAATCCGGCGGCATTTGGTGCAGCGGCTGAGGCCGAGCGCCTCGCAGACGAGATTGTCGCGTCGGTGCATCACTGCCGTCCTGCGAAAGAGGGAAGCAAGGTCCGCTACCCCGGCGAAAAGACATTGCAGGTGCGCGCGGAGAATCGCAAACTCGGCCTGCCCGTGGACCCTGCGGTCTGGCAGCAGATTCTCGCCATGTAGTTTTGTGGTTTTCGCGGTGAGCCCGGTGGCACAATAGGACCAGCGATGAGTGCTCCATTGCATGCCGACGATTCAAGCTGCTGCGGCTCCTGCTCCGCGAGCGCCGCGCTGCCGCATCCCGAGCTTCCGCGTCAGGTAGCGTGGCTGCAGTGGATCACGCTCGTGTGGATGGCGCTGGAGTGCGGTGCGTCTCTCTTTGCCGCTGCCCGGGCGCACAGCGTGGCGCTGCTCGCCTTCGGGTCAGACAGTCTGGTGGAGTTTCTTTCGGCTGCAGTTGTGCTGTTGCAGTTCCTGCCGCGCTTCCCGTTGAAAAAAGCGCACGCGGAGCGGGCGGCTGCGATTCTGCTGTTTGCGCTGGCGGCGGTGGTGGTTGCGATTGCCGCGCTTTCGTACGGCGCGCCGCTGGAGACCAGCCCGCTGGGCATCGCCATCACAGCGCTGGCGCTAGTGGCCATGCCGGCGCTGGCTGCACTGAAGCGCAGACAGGCGCGCCTGCTGAACAATCGCGCACTGGCCGCGGATGCAACGCAGTCGGCCACCTGCGCGTATCTGGCGGCGGTGACGCTGGCGGGGCTTGTGATCTATGCGGTGTGGCGCGTGTCGTGGGTGGATACGCTGGCGGCGCTGGCGGCTGTGCCGATTCTGGTTGTGGAAGGCAGACGCGCCTGGCGCGGCGAGGGATGCGGGTGCTGCGGGTGAGGGAAGCCGGAGTCCGGCTCCCTCAGAACCCCATCACGTTGTAGCCGCAATCGACGTACATGACTTCGCCGGTGATGGCGCTGGAAAGGTCGCTGGCCAGGAACAGAGCCGCGCCGCCCACTTCAAGCTGATCCACGTTGCGGTGCAGCGGGGCGCGGTCGGCGTGGGACTTCATCATCTCGCTCAGGTCGCCCACGCCGCGCGCTGCCAGCGTCTTGATGGGTCCGGCGGAGATGGCGTTCACGCGAATGTTTTTCGTGCCGAGGTTCCAGGCGAGGTAGCGCACACTGGATTCGAGCCCGGCCTTGGCCACGGCCATCACGTTGTAGTTGGGTACGACCTTCTCTGCGGCGTAGTAGCTGAGCGTCATCACGCTGCCGCCGTCGGTCATCAGCGGCGCGGCCCCGCGCGTCACGGCAATCAGCGAGTAGACGCTCACGTCCATCGCGGTGCGGAAGCCCTCGCGGGTGGTGTTGATGAACTCGCCTCGCAGGTCGGCGGCAGGCGCAAAGGCCACGGCGTGCACAAGGATGTCGAGCTTGCCGTACTTCTCCTTGAGAGCGGCAAAGAGCGTGTCGATCTCCTGGTCGACGGAGACGTCGCACTGGAAGCCGCTGGCGCCGGGCAGTTCGGCGATCAGGCCCTCGGCCTCGAGCTTCATGCGCTCGTTCTGGTAACAGATGGCCAGGGTGGCGCCGGCCGCGTGCAGCTTCTGGGCAATGCCCCAGGCGATGGAACGCTTGTTGGCCAACCCGAATACCACGGCCGTCTTGCCCGCCAAATCGATCATGCTAGTCCTTATCCTCCAGGGTGTTTGCTTGGTGTGGGGAAACGAGAGGCCAACCGTCTTTCAGGATATCAGACGGGTTGTACTGGAAGAGGCGGCGGCGCGGTCCGCCCGGCCGGCCGGCGATGCGGCAGCCTGTTAACTAATGAGTGTCATCGCCTGCATGGGCGCGAAGTTCGCGCCGTTGCGCATTTGGTTCTTCGATATATTGGCCACAAGTCGAGAAGCATCATAGCGTCCTAAGTTGGCAGATTGGATCTGCAATCTTCACTTGGATGACTGACATGGATTTCGAGAAGTTCCGTGTATTCAACCCAGCGCAGGAAGGCCTTCTTCCTCTCGATGTTGCTTCTGTCGACTCCGTTACCATCCCGCTGAAAATGCTGCTTGAAGCCATCATCAACCAGGACAACCTGGGCCTCTGGCTGAATCCATACCGGGGCATTCCCTGGATGCCGGGACTGCCCAAGCGCGATCTGGTTTTTCTGGATGAGAACCACTGTGTTGTTCGTGATCTCGAGCAGTTTCCGTGCCACGAGGTCACGCCCTTCAAAAGGGCTCAGCCTGCAAGCGCGCTGGTCTTGCCGAAGCACACGATTTTTGCGTCGCAGATTAAGACGGGGCATAAATTGGCGTTTCTCCCGCCAGGGGAGAACGGCGAACGGCATCACTCCGCTGTAACGATCTCGCGATCAGACGCGGAGAGCATGGGCTTGCCTGGCGCAGAGCGGCGGGAAGAGAATCCTGCCCCGATGTTTCAGATGGGCAATTACTCCGCGCAGAACGGATCCGCGGGCAGCCATGCGGAGGACGGTGGCTGGGCGACAGCCGGGGAAATCAGGAAGGATCTGCTGAAGCGCCGGTTCCTGGGCTGGTTCATGCATGATGTGCATGATCGCCGGAGAGAAAAGCGGTATCGCATGGCCGGGCTGGTGGCCGTGGATCAGAGCAGCGATGCGCGCAAGGTCTACCCGATTGGGAATATCAGCAACACTGGCCTGTTCCTGCTCACGCAAGAACGCATCCCGCTTGAGACCACGATGGAGATTACGCTGCAACGGGCAGACGGTTTCGGCGGCGATCCGGAAGTCGCAGTCGCTTCGAAGACAAAGGTCGTCCGCTGGGGACCGGATGGCGTGGGCATGGCGTTTGTCTGGGAAGATTCCGAGCGGGGCGGCGTTCTGAAGACACTGGCTGCTGCCGTGTAGTGTGTGCAGGCCCTGACAGGGAGTCATTCGAGAGATCAATCGACGTGTCGGCGCGAGCCATCTGCGGCCGGGGGACCGATCCGGTCCGGGTTTGGCTGCGTAATTCTCTGCAAGCCATCTGTGGAAAACTGCAAATAAAAAAGGGGGGGTAGGGGGGTGCCGCCCTTTAGCTTTCGGCTTCCAGCCTCTAGCTCCTGGCCAAAGGTGATGACTGGATGGAATCCGGTACGGAGCGGGAGCGGAGGTGTGGTTCCACCTGCTGCAATTCCATTGTGCGGGATTGAGGGGAAATTATATGCAAGGTTGGGAAGTTTTTTGCCGGTGAAGAAGCGTGGATTCCCAGGTCTCAAAAGCGAGACCTGGGGCACCTATTTTCGCGGTGGGTTGGACCTAGGCCACCGCCAAAGCGGGCGGAGGATTTTGGGTGGGGCGGCTGGGTGGGAGTCGAGGTATCCCACCCTGTCGTTCGCTGGCGCGAACGACGAGGATGGGGCAACCCGGCAACCCGGCCTCCCACCCTTCCGTTCGCTGGCGCGAAGGACGAAGGTGGGTGACCGTAGAGGTTTGAGGTCGTGGAATCCCACACTCAAAAGCGAGATGTGGGGCACCTATTTTGCATTGATTGGTTGCGATGTGAGGCAAGCGCCCGGGCGGGTGTGGATTGACGGCGGGGTGGGGTAGCCGTAGGCTCATAGCATGGAATTCAAGGTAAGCGAACTGGAGCGGGAGCCGATTGAGTTTGACCTGGAACTGGCTCCGGGGGCGGTGGATTTCGGCGAAGAGGCCGAGCAGAAGGGCGAGCTGGCCACTTCAGGGCGGGCCGAGGTGATTCACGAGCACCGGGGTCCCAAGGACATTGTGGCCGATATCCGGCTGCGGGGGGAGTTCAAGGGCAGGTTTGAGGTTCCGTGCGCGCGCTGTGTGGAGCCGGTGGAGATTCCTCTGGCGGCGGAGTTTGACCTGATTTTCCGGCCGGTAGGCGCGGATGCGGGCGGGGCGGAGCGGGCCATCTCGGCGCAGGAGACGGAAATCGGTTATTATCAAAAGGACAGTCTTTTGCTTGAGGATGTGCTGCGCGAGCAGGTGCTTTTGTCCCTGCCGGTCAGGACGCTGTGCAAGCCTGACTGCAAAGGACTTTGCCCGCGCTGCGGCCAGAACCGCAACCTGCAGGCGTGCTCCTGCGAAGAGGGTCCGTCGGACCCCCGCTGGGAAGCGCTGGCAGGGCTCCGTGGCCGGATAAAGTCCTGAAGAAACGACCCCGAGAGATTCAGGGTGTCCAGCACGCGCCGCATGGCAGTGCGGGCCGAGTGTGGCCTGAAGCCGGACGGCACTGAAGCGGGCGGGGACACGAAAGGAATTGCATCATGCCGAATCCGAAAAGGCGCCACTCAACGCGCCGGACCGCACTACGCCGCTCTCACGACTTTCTGACGGCCGTGGGCCTCTCAGAGTGCCCCAACTGCCACGAGAAGAAGCTGCCCCATCGTGCTTGCGCCAAGTGCGGCGAGTACAAGGGCCGCGCGGTTGTTGAAACCAAGGAATCAGCCAAGTAGACAGGGCGCCGCGGCATGACCAGGAGTACTGTGCCCTCGTTGGCGGGGTAGCCGCTCCCTGGTGGTCGCGTCGACTCGAGTGCTGTGGCTTCGTGACTGGTCCATCCCTGGTAATGCGATATGCTCATCGATATTGCGCTTGACGCTGTTGGCTCCGATAAGGCGCCAGAGCCGGAGATCCGGGGGGCGATTCTTGCCTGCCGGACTTTGCCTGTGCGGGTTCATCTGATCGGGCCTGAGCCGGAGCTGCGCGATCTGCTGGACGAGCACCTGGAAAACGAGGATCTGCCGATTGTCATCCACCATGCGTCTGAGCGCATCGGGATGGACGAGAAGGCGGCGCACGCGGTGCGGACCAAGCGCGACAGCTCGATGCGCGTGGGTCTGAAGCTGGTGCGTGAGCGCAAGTGCGCCGGTTTTGTGACGGCGGGCAACACGGGCGCGGCCATGGCGACGGCGAAGATGGTGCTGGGCGCTCTGCCCGGCGTAGACCGTCCTGCGCTGGCGACGCCGATGCCTACGTCCAAAGGGAATCCGTGCGTGCTGCTGGATGTGGGCGCGAACGTGGACTGCAAGGCGCACAACCTGGAGCAGTTTGCGGTGATGGGCGAGATGTATGCGCGGAGCGTGCTCAAGATTCGCGAGCCGCGCGTGGGATTGCTCTCGATTGGCGAGGAAGAGACCAAGGGCAACGATCTGACGCGCGAGGCGTTTCCGCTGCTGAAGGCGCTGCCGATCAAGTTTATCGGCAACGTGGAGGGGCGCGACATCTTCAACGGCCACGCGGACGTGATTGTGTGTGATGGCTTTGTGGGGAATGTGGCGCTGAAGACGAGCGAAGGCATCGGGCGCTTTGTGCGCGATGTGCTGCGCGAGTCGCTGACGCGGACGGTGACGGCGCAGGTGGGCGCGCTGCTTTCGCGGCGGGCCTTCAACGATTTTCGCCGCCGGCTGGATTACACCGAATACGGCGGCGCGCCGCTGCTGGGCGTGCGCGGGGTGTGCATTATCGGGCACGGGTCGTCCAACGACAATGCGATTTTCAACGGTATCCGCGTGGCGCACGAGTTTGCCAAGGCGGGCACGAACGAGCGCATCGAGGCTGAGTTTGCCAGCCGTCCGGATCGTGCTTCGGCTCCGGCGGCCAAGCCGGGCACCACGGTGCAATAGCGCACGCCCTCATGCCTGCCGAGCCAGCCAAATTTCCTGCATTTGAAGAGTGGACCAGGCGACTGGCCTGCCCGGCCTGCCTGGAGGCCTTGCGTCCGGAAGCGGGCAGGATGGTCTGCGCGGGCTGCGGTCGCGCCTACCCGGTGGTGGATGGGATTCCTGTGCTGATTGTGGAGCGCGCGGAGCGGGAAGGCCGCATTCTCTAGCGCCGGTGATAGAAGGGGAGCACGATCAGCAGGGCGAAGCCGATGGCGGCGGCCATGGCGATGGCGATGATGCTGTACAGCAGAACAAGATTCGGGCCCTGATTGGGGCCGTCATCGTCACCGCTATCGGACTTGTTTGCGGGCGGCTGCTGCGGATTACTCATATTTGAGAGACTCCACCGGGTCCATCTGAGCGGCGCGGGTGGCCGGGACAGTACCGAAGATGACCCCGACGATGGTGGCGGCGGCCAGAGCGACCAAGACCGAGAGACCCGAGATGGGCAGGGGGTAGTTGGTGAAGAGCCGGATGGACAGCGGCACGGCCATTCCAACAAGGGTGCCCGCCACTCCGCCAGCCAAGGAGATAATCACCGCCTCGGCAAGGAACTGGAGCTTGATTTCGCGGTAGGTGGCGCCCATGGCCTTGCGGATGCCGATTTCGCGGATACGGGAGCGCACGGTGGCCAGCATGATGTTCATAATGCCCACGCCTCCGACGGCTAGGGTAACGGCGGCGACCAGGACGAGGATGGCGGTGAGGGCATCGGAGATGGTGGCAGCCGTGTTCAACAACTCTTTCAGATTCTGTGCCTTGTAGACGGAGTTTGTCCTGTGGCGGGCGCTGACGATGCGGACGATCTCGCGGCTGGCGTCAGGGACCTCTTCCATGGTGCGCATGGAAAAGTAAATCTGCTTCACATTCTCGGTTCCGGTGAAGTAACGGGCGACTGAATAGGGAATCAGGATGGTCTGTTCGGCTATCTCCGACTGGCCCATATCGTCCACGCTCTGGCGGAAAACGCCGATGATGGTGAAGGGAATGCCGCTAATCTCAAATTCCTTACCGAGGGCGGCATCGGGGCTGCCGTAGCGCTCATGGGCGAACGCCTCCGTGACGACTGCGCACTTGATGTGGGCCGAGTCGTCGGTTTCGTCGAGGAAGCGGCCGACCGGAATGAGCAGGTTGCGGATGTAGCGATATTGGGGGCTGACGCCGAGGACGAGGGTGTCTTTGACGACGCCGCCGCCGAAGCTGATGCGGTCGTGCATCTCGAGCACGGGCGAAGAATAGATGACGCCGGGGACCTGAGCTACGACTGCCTTTTCATCTTCGCGGGTGAGGTAGTCGTTGTAGAGGACATTTTCAGTGCCGGTGGCGCCGCCGCCTGAGTATTCCAGCTCGACCGAGTTGGTGCCTATCTTCTGGATTTCCTCCAGAATGAATCGCTTGCCAGTCAGGCCGATGGTGACGACGAGGATGACCGAGGCGGTGCCGATGACCATGCCGAGCGCGGTGAGCGCGAAGCGGAGCTTGCTGGCGCGAAAGCTGTCGATGGCCAGCTTGAGCGTTTCGCTCAGGAGCATGGTGCGACGCGCGCTGAGCAGAGTCTGCTCGAAGGCGTGCCGGCGGGCTTCTTCTGTCTGAATCATTGAATCCTACATAGAACAAGATGCGCCAAAGCGGGCTGAGGCTTCCAGAATGATGAGACGCAGCCAGGTGCAGGTTCGCAACCGGCCGCGGATTGCTGTTGGCTACTTTCCATCATATTTGTCGAGCCACTTGAGTTCCTCGCGCACCTTGATATATCCATGCCAGGGATTCACGGGGAGTCCGTGTCCCTCGCCGGGGAAGACGAGGAAGGTGTGGGGGATGCCGAGGGACTGGAGCGCCCGCTCCATGGTGACGCCTTCGAGATAGCTAACGCGGACGTCGGCGCCGCCCTGGACGAGGTGGGTGGGCGTCTTGACCTTATTGAACTGGAAGAGGGCTGCTTCACTCTGGTAGAGGCCGGGGTCCTCCCATGGGCGGCCGCCGAGGAACCATGCGTCGTCGAAGGTGAGGTCGTCATTGCCCCAGTTGGCGGCGTGCTCCACGGCGCCAGCGCCGGTGACGGCGGACTTGAAGCGGGTGGTCTGGGTGATGAGCCAGTTGGTCATGTAGCCGCCGTAGCTGTAGCCGCCGATGGCGAGATGGTTTGGGTCGGCGTAGCCGTCCTTGACGAGGGCGTCGACGCCGGTGAGGATGTCGCGGCCGGGCTTGGAGACGAGATGAGGCGCGATTTCAAGCATGAAGTCATCGCCATAGCCGGAGGAGCCGCGGTAGTTGGGGCGGAAGACGAGCCAGCCGTTGTCGGCGGCGAAGGTGGCCCAGTCGTACCAGTCGGCGCCGAAGCGGTTACCGTCGGCGTCGTCGGGGCCGCCGTGGATGAGCGTGAGCATACGAAGGTGGCGGGCGCTTTTCTTTCCGGGCGGGAAGATAAGGACGCCTTCGATGGCGCGGCCGTCGTCGGACTTCCAGGTGTAGGGCTGCCACTCGGGCTGGGCGCGCTGGGCAAAGATGGGATTGAAGGCGGTGAGGGCGGTCAGGCGATCTGGGTGGAGCGGGTCAGAGGCGAGATAGACCTGCGTGGGGTCATTGATGGTGGAGTGCAAAAACAGAATGGCGCTGGAGGCGCGGGCGGAGGCGAGGCCGGTGTAGCTGCCGGCGAGGCCGGGGAGCTTCTTCGCATGGTCGTCCTCGACGAGGTAGACCTGGGTCTCCATGCCGGTTAGGCCGGTGGCAAGCTCGCGGCCGTCGGGCAGGAGCGTGAACTTGTCAAAGGAGCCTTTGAAGTCAGCACCGAGCCGCTGGATTTTGCCGGTGGCGGGGTCCATGCGGTAGAGGCGGCCCTGGACGTCCTTGTAGGGCCCCTCGATGAAGCCTGCAGCGGGGCCAACCTGGAAGTGGAGCCAGCGGGCGTCATGCGACCAGACGAGATGGGATTCGATGCCATGATTGTGCGTGACTTGACGGGCCTCGCCTCCGTTGGCAGGGACGAAAAAGATCTCAAAGTCGGAGGGATTCTCCACGCGCTCATGGACGGGGCCGGTGACGAACGCGAGCTGCTGGCGGTCTGGCGAGGGCGCGATCTGGGTGATGGAGAGCGAACTGGAGGCAAGGGTCTGCGCGCCGGGAGGCAGCAGTTCAGGACTGGCTACAGCCTTGCCGGTTTCAGGATGGAGGGGAAGAGGCACGCGGGTGGCGCGGGCGAGGGCAGGCTCGACGGGCAGCTTGAGGAGAAGATCGCCGCGATTCTGCTCGCGGTAGCGGATGACGTCCTTCCATTGATTCTTTTGCGTCTCTTTCTGCTCCGGAGTGAGCGGCCGGGTGGCTGAAAAGTAGAGGGCCGCGCCATCAGCGGACCAGGCGAATGCATGCACGCTCAGCTTCTCAGTGTAGAGCGGAAGAGCCTCGCCGCCGGATACGGAGATGAGCCAGAGGCGGTCGGCCTTGTCTGCATCGCTGGCTGGGGCGCCGTCGTCGGTGGCGGGCTGGCCAGGCAGGGCGCGATCGGAGACGAAGGCAACCCATTTGCCGTCGGGGCTCCACTGGGGACTCTGCTCACTGCCGCTGTGCGTGAGCGGGCGCAGGCCAGCGCTTGCGGTCCAGAGCCAGAGGTCATGCTGGAAGACGTTGGCCTTCCAATTGGGAGCTTCCGTTGCGATGACGGCTGCCGAACCGTCGGGCGAAAGGCGGGCCGCGGTAATGGCCGTCGCGTTCATGTACTCATCAAGCGAGATGGTTGGCCTGGCGGACTGGGCCGGGGAGGCCGACGGATGAAGACACAGGGAAAGGGCCAGCGCGGGCCAGACAATGTTCGATCGCATATCAGAACTATACCTGCGCTTGACAGCTCGAAAAGTGGAAAGAGAGCCGGACCATTGCGGCAACCTGGCAGGCCGGGGTGTGGCGGGAGGCGGAGCGATTTTTTCGCCGGCGCAGATGTCGAGACCGGCACAGCCCTGCGAGAATCGATTGCAGAATGATGCGACTCGATGCTCACCAGCATTTCTGGCAATACAATCCGGCCGAGCACGTGTGGATGACGGACGCGATGGCCGCGTTGAAGCGCGACTTTATGCCACAGGACCTGGAGCCGCTGCTGGCGGCGAGCGGCTTTGAAGGCTGCATCGCGGTGCAGGCGCGGCAGAGCCTGGAAGAAACCCGGTGGCTGCTGTCGCTTGCCGAGGAGCACGCATTCATCCAGGGTGTTGTTGGCTGGGTGGACCTGTGTTCGCCGGAGCTGCCGAAGGAACTGGATCGGCTGGAGGGGAGCGCGCGCCTGGTGGGCGTGCGGCATGTGGTGCAGGACGAGCCCGACGATGCGTTCATGCTGCGGCCTGAGTTCCGGCGCGGCATTGCGCGGCTTGCGGAGAACGGCCTGATTTACGATCTGCTGGTTTATCCACGACAACTGCATGCGGCGATGAAGCTGGTGCGTGAGTTTCCCGATCAGCGGTTTGTGCTGGACCACATTGCCAAGCCGGCGATTGCCGAGGGGCTGCTGGAGCCGTGGGCGACGCAACTGCGCGAACTGGCGAAGCTTCCCAATGTGACGTGCAAGCTCTCCGGGATGGTGACGGAGGCGAAGTGGAAGCAATGGCAGGCGGACGATTTTCGACCCTACCTTGACGTGGTGTTTGAGGCCTTTGGCGCGGAGCGGCTGATGATCGGATCGGACTGGCCGGTGTGTACGCTTTCCGGGGAGTACGCGGCGGTGATGGGCATCGTGATGGGTTACGCGGCGCAACTGCCGGCGGAGCAGCGCGAAGGCGTGCTGGGCGGCAACTGTGCGCGGGTGTATGGCATTGGGTGCGGCGCGCCCGGTGACCCGGCGAAAGGTT
>JAGWRX010000102.1 GCA_028876395.1 Acidobacteriota bacterium | reverse complement strand
CGCCACGCGCGAACTGAACATCGAGAAGCTCCCTGAAAGCAGCCGCAACTGGATCAACGAGAAACTGATTTACACCCATGGTTACGGCATCACGATGAACCCCGTGAATGGATTCACTCCGGAGGGATTGCCCACCCTGATGTTGAGCAACATGCCCGTGCAGAGCACAGTGCCCGGCCTCAACGTCGCTCGTCCCGAAATCTATTTCGGCGAACTCACCGACACCGATGTGTATGTGAAGACGCGGCAGCAGGAATTTAACTATCCTCAAGGGGACACCAACAACCTGACATCCTACCAGGGCAATTGCGGCATCGTTCTGGGCGGCTTCCTGCGCCGCGTTCTGCTGGCGTTCGACCGCGGCGATCTGGCAAAGTTGCCCTTCAGCGATGACGTGAACTCGGAGAGCCGCCTACTGATGCGGCGCAACGTGCGCGACCGCGTAGCGGTCCTGGCACCCTTTCTCACGTTTGAGCAGGATCCCTACATCGTGCTCGGCGATGATAGCCGCCTTTCGTGGATGATGGATGGGTTCACGACGTCGGACAACTATCCATATTCCACGCATTACGGTCTCAACAACCGCGCCATCAACTATATGCGCAACAGCGTCAAGGTGGTGGTTGACGCCTACGACGGCACCACGGCGTTTTACGTTTTCGACCCCGAGGACCCGATCCTGGCGGTATACCGCCGCATCTTTCCCAGTCTGTTCAAGGATGCCGCGGCGATGCCGGTAGACCTGCGCAAACACGTGCGCTACCCCGAGTCCTTGCTCAAGTTGCAGGCTGATGTCTACGGCCTGTATCACATGACCGATCCCGACGTGTTCTATAACCGCGAGGATCTGTGGACGGTCGCCACGGAAGTCGGAATGGCAGAGGGTGGGGGGCAAACCACCCAAGCCATGGAGCCGAATTTCGTGCTGATGAAACTGCCTGGAGAAACCAGCGAGGAGTTCGCTGAAATTCTTCCCTTCACGCCTGCGAATCGCAACAATTTGATTGGCTGGATTGCCGGGCGCAGCGACGGCTCAAACTACGGCAAATCGGTGGTTTACAACTTTCCCAAGACCAGACTTGTGGACGGGCCGCTGCAGATCGAGGCGCGCATCGACCAGAATGCTCAGCTGTCAGGACAATTGACGCTCTGGAATCAGCAAGGCTCGCATGTGCGGCGCGGAAGCCTGTTGGTCATTCCCTCGGGCCGAGCGCTACTCTATGCGGAACCTATTTATCTGCAGGCAGAGCGCAGCCCCATGCCGGAGTTGCGGCTGGTTGTGCTGGCGCTCCAGGACAAGCTCGCCTATGGGCCAACATTCGAGGCGGCGCTGAATGCTCTTTTTGGTGGAGGAACATCATCGCTGACCTCCAGCGGGGCGCCGCTGGCCGCGGCCGCATCCGGGCCAGGACCAGCGAATACAACTGCGACGGATCTCAACGGACTTATTGCCGAGGCGGCCAAGGACTTTGCCGACTACCAGAGGTTGACAGCGGAAGGCAAGCTGGGCGCAGCAGGACAGAAGCTCGATGAATTGAAGGGCGTAATCGACAGGCTAAGCGCGCTCCGGCGATAGCCATTCCCAATGAGTGAATTCCGCATCCAGAAATGAGCCGCGGCGCTTCTTTCATGAAGGAATGATCGGAACTTTCGACCGATGATCCGTGGAATGAATCGCGCATGAGTTTCTTGAGCGGCTGCGCAGGAGAAACATTCGGGGGCTTCCAAAAGCCCTGCATCAAACCTGTCTTGAGTAGCTCCTGGGGTTCTCCAACCAAGATCAGCACGGCGCGACCTGCTTGTCCCAATATGCCGCCAGGCTGAACGCTGTCGAGGCTTGGACTTGCAGACGTCATAGCCACGCGGCATACAATGGGTCCGTTGCCTGTCATCGACATTCGCGCGAAAACCCGGTTGGACAGCCCGGAAGAGACAAGCTTCCGGCGAACCCACCTGATTGTGGGCGCGCTGCTGTTTCTGCTGCTCTCCTTCACCACCGGGACTGTTTTCGTCGAGCAGGCCTGGGCGCTGCAATCGTTTCAGATCGGCATCTATGCGCTGGTCGCGGGCTACCTGCTTGTGCACTTTCGCGGAGAGAAAGAACCCACCGCAAACGGCATCGTGCCAGGGCTCGTGTATCTGATTCCGCTTTGGGGCGTTGTTCAGATCGCAACGCATACGACGGCATCGACGTTTGAAACGCGCAAAGAGCTGCTGCGCTGGGGCGCGCTGGCCGGTGTCTTCTTCCTGAGCCAGGTGGTCTGCGGCGCAAAGAATGCGCGGCGTACTTTTCTGACGATTGTGCTCGGCTTCGGCACGGCGATGGCAATCCTGTGCCTGCTGCAGCTCTTCACTTCAGAAGGGCGCGTGCTGTGGATCTTTCCAAGCGGCTACGGCGACGTCTACGCAACCTTCCAGAACCGGAACAACTTTTCCCAATACATTGAGCTGGTGCTGCCCATTGCGTTGTGGAGAACGCTGCGCGAGGGCTGGAAATCCTGGTGGTACCCGCTGCTGGGCGGAGTGCTCTACGCATCCGTGATTGGGTCGGCATCCCGCGTGGGCGCGTTTCTGTGCACAGCGGAGATTGTTGTCATGCTGCTCATTGGGCTGGTGAAGCTGCGCGACCCGAAGACCGGTACACGCTCGCGCGCAACCACGCTGATCCTGGTGGCCATCCCCATCCTCGCGACCATCTTCACGCTTGCGGTGGGATGGCAGCGCGTGTGGCAGCGATTCGAGGAGGCGGATCCATTCCAGGGGCGTCGCGAATTCCTGATTGCGGCTGTGAATATGGCGAAGCACCGGCCGTTGACCGGCTTCGGCCTCGGCACGTTCCCGGAAGTGTACCAGCGATTCGCGATCAAGGACTTCCCATTCTACGCGAACCATACGCACAATGACTGGGCGGAATTTGCTGCCGATGGCGGCATTCCTTTCCTGCTCCTTGTACTGATTCCGTTTGCGGGAGCGATTCCAACGGCCTTTCGCCATCCGTGGGGGATCGGGCTGGTGGTGGTGATGGCGCATGCCTGCGTGGACTACCCGTTTCCGCGGCCGGCAGTGTCGGGCTGGATGTTCGCGCTGCTGGGTGCGCTCTACATGGCACGCATGTCGGATAGAAGTGCGCCGCAGCCATCGAGCGTGCCAGCCGACAACAAAACAAAGTGATCTGCCCTTTGTGCCTGTCGATGTTCTTGATGCGCAAGCCTGGCGTGGCAAGCTTGGCCTTCCACGAAAGCAGCAGAAAGACAGCGGTCCTCGATACGGATGGAATGGAACCTATCCGGCCTGATTGGGCTGGATGCGCGTCGATTGAATCGCCAACGTACCGGTGACGCGCGTGGTGCCCAGGGCGCGCTGGTACCCAAGATGCAGGCGGAGCAGTGAAGCTCCCTGCGGAACGGAAAAACCCAGCGTCGCATGCTGTACGGTGTCGCTCGACAGGCTCGGAGATTCTGCAAGAACTGCGCCTGACTTCGCGTCGAGTATCTGCCACTTGATGCCTGTGTCCGCAGCGATCCCGCTGGTGCGATAGGTGTATTCCAGTGAGTAGTTGCCAGGCGCCAGCGATACGTTCTGATCCGCAATCGCGCAGCTCTCCGGTTGGTCTCCTGTGAATTCAATGGCAAGACCGGAGGGCCCGGGCCAGGAGTTCAGGCCAGTGTAGGAGGGCAGCGTCCAGTCAAAGCCGACAGGCAGGGGGTCACGCGCAAAGTCGGGGTTGTTGGGAACAGAGCTGTCCGCAACAACCCATTGCTG
>JAGWRX010000101.1 GCA_028876395.1 Acidobacteriota bacterium | reverse complement strand
GCAAGACCCATGGCGCCGGCCCCGCCAGCCATGTTGGTGCTGAGCCTGAGGCTGCCGGCCTCGAGGAGCAGGGACTGGGCTGGAAGAGCAGCTTCGGCACCGGCAAGGGCGGAGACGCCATCGGCAGCGGTCTGGAGGTAGTCTGGACCACAACTCCAACCAAGTGGAGCAACAACTTCTTTGAGAACCTGTTTGGCTACGAGTGGGAGCTGACCAAGAGCCCGGCCGGAGCCCACCAGTGGAAGCCCAAGGGCGACGCGGGCGCAGGCGCCATGCCGGATGCCCACGACCCGGCAAAGCGGCACGCGCCTTCCATGCTGACCACCGATCTTTCGCTGCGGTTCGACCCGATCTACGAAAAGATCTCGCGGGATTTCATGGCGAATCCGGATAAGTTCGCCGATGCGTTCGCTCGGGCCTGGTTCAAGCTGACGCACCGCGACATGGGGCCGATTGCCCGCTATCTTGGTCCGCTGGTGCCGAAGGAAGAGCTGATCTGGCAGGACCCGATCCCTGCCGTCGACCATGCGCTTGTCAATGACCAGGACATCGAAGCACTGAAGGCCGAGGTTCTTGCCTCAGGCCTGTCGATCTCACAGCTTGTGACGACCGCGTGGGCTTCGGCAGTGACCTTCCGCGGCAGTGACAAGCGCGGCGGCGCCAATGGCGCGCGCATCCGCCTCGCGCCGCAGAAGGACTGGGAGGTGAACCAGCCCGCGGAGTTGGCAAAGGTGCTGGCGAAGCTGGAAGCCGTCCAGAAGAAGTTCAACGGCGCGCAGTCCGGCGGCAAGAAGATCTCGCTGGCCGACCTTATCGTCCTTGCGGGCTGCGCGGCCGTGGAGGCTGCCGCAAAGAAGGCAGGTCACGATGTGAAGGTCCCCTTCGCGCCGGGCCGTACGGATGCGTCACAGGAGCAAACCGATGCCGCGTCGTTCGCCGTGCTGGAGCCGGTGGCGGATGGGTTCCGCAACTACGTATGCAAGGGACTCGAGGGCTCTGCCGCCAACCTGCTGCTGGACAAGGCGCAACTGCTGACCCTGACCGCTCCGGAGATGACAGTTCTTATCGGCGGCATGCGTGCTCTGGGAGCGAACTTCGGGCGGAGCCAACACGGTGTCTTCACCAAGCGACCCGAGACCCTGACCAATGATTTCTTCGTAAACCTGCTGGATATGGGTACGAAGTGGCAGAAGTCTGCGACGTCAGAAAATATCTTGGAGGGACGGGATCGAAAGGCGGGTGAGATCAAGTGGACAGGCACTGTGGTTGACCTCGTCTTCGGTTCCAACGCCCAACTCCGGGCCGTGGCTGAGGTCTATGCCAGCAGCGATGCGCAGCAGGTCTTCGTGCAGGATTTCGTGGCTGCATGGAGTAAGGTGATGAATCTGGATCGCTTCGACCTTATTTGATCCCGGAGGACCGGCCTGAAGAAAGGCCCGAGGGACGTTCCGATAGGCTGTTCATCCGTACCTGATTGGGAAACCAGAAGGCGTCAAAGCCTACGGCAATCGAGTCAGGAGAATAGAGAGCAGTCCTATTGGAATGTTGCCACCCACTGCATTGGCCCCGCCAAGAACGATGCCTTTGACTTCGCCATGCTGAAATCTCCCAAAATCCAAAACTCGGCTTTGGGATTTTTCGTTGCGATGCCTTAGAACGATGTCTAAGTTGTTGATTCTAAAATATGGCGGAGAGAGGGGGATTCGAACCCCCGGTAGAGCTTTTGACCCTACAACGGTTTAGCAAACCGCCGCCTTCAGCCACTCGGCCATCTCTCCGGGTCTAAGGCGGATTATACCGGAAGATGCGGTTGTGGCGCGCGCCGGATGGAAAGAAGGACTGGAGCACTTGTCATCGAGCGGGGCAACGGGGAGCGCGAAGGGCTGCGAAGCAGCCTGCCACGGCTGCGCGAACGGTGGATTTCGGCGTGCTGCCGGGCGGCGCGGGGCGCATGAATCGAGCCCGGCAAAGCCGCCTTGCTGGCAGCTCAAAAACACGCTGCCGCCCGCGCCCGGCGCGGCCATGGAGCGCTCTGAGAGAATCCGCTCTCGGGCGCAAATTTGTCTTCGTGGCGCAGGCTCAAATTGTTAGATTCACATTAATGCTTTTCACTCTCAAGCCGGCCCGGCAGAAGATGCGCTTTCTGCCACTGATTGCCGCCACCTACTTCATGGTGTCGGGCGGCCCGTATGGGATTGAGGACATTCTGGGCGGCGCGGGCTTTGCCCGGGCGATTGTGATTCTGCTGGTGTTGCCGATTGTCTGGTCGCTTCCCACGGCGCTGATGATCGGCGAGCTGACCAGTGCGATTCCCGCAGAGGGGGGCTTTTACGTCTGGGTGCGGCGCGCTCTGGGGCCGTTCTGGGGCTACCAGGAAGGGTGGCTCTCGCTCTCGGCCAGCATTTTTGACATGGCCATCTACCCGGCCATCTTCGTTCTTTACCTGGGCAAGTTCAACCCGTCGCTTACGGCTGGCTGGAATGGCTTTGGCTGGTCGCTTGCCGTGGTGGTGGTGTGCAGCATATGGAACCTCCGCGGCGCCCCGGCAGTGGGCAATGGCTCGATGGGGCTGTTTGTGCTGCTGCTGGCGCCGTTTGCAGTTTTTGTGGCGCTGGGGGTGTGGCGTGGAATTGTGCTGCATCCTGCCGTGCGGTGGAGTCAGGCCGGGTCGGAGTCCGCGCTCTCAACGGCTGTTCTTGTGGCCATGTGGAACTACATGGGCTGGGACAACGCGTCGACGGTGGCGCAGGAAGTGGAGCATCCGCAGCGCAACTATCCTCGCGCCATGGTTGCGGCGGCGGTGTTGGTTGCATTCACATACATTCTGCCGCTGGTGGCCATGGCGCTGACGGGTCTGCCCGTGGACAGCTTCTCGACGGGGGACTGGATGACTGCGGCCGCGTCGATTGGCGGCCCGTTGCTGGGGTTGGCGGTGGTTGCGGGCGGCGCCATTACGGGCATTGGCATGTTTAATGCGCTGGTGATGAGCTACACGCGCCTGCCGATGGCGATGGCGGAGGATGGCATGCTGCCGCGCGTGGTTGCCCGGCGCAACGTCCGCGGCGTGCCGTGGGTGAGCGTGCTGCTGTGCGGGCTGGCCTGGGCGCTGGCGCTGAAGCTGCCCTTTGAACGCCTCATCTCCATCGACCTGATTCTTTACGGTTCGAGCCTGATGCTGGAGTTTGTGGCGCTGGTCATGCTGCGCCTGCGCGAGCCGGATTTGGAAAGGCCCTTCAAGGCCGGCAATCTGGCCTTTGCCTGTTCGCTTGGAGTGGGGCCGGCGGTGCTGATTGGCTATGCCCTCTATGCCTCGCGCAATGAAAAGGTGATGGGGTCCACCTCGGCGCTGCTTTTTTCCGTAGTTGTCGCTTTGCTGGGGCCGGTGCTCTACCGGCTTACGGTTGCGAAGGACACGCGTCGCAGACTTGCCGCTGCTTCAGCAGCAGACTAATCAAAATTGGTGCAAAAAAAAGCAGGCCGCATCCCTTCCGGGAGCGGCCTGCGTGTCTTTGGCAAAGTTATTTCGCTGATTTCCTGGCCGCCTCAGCCTGCGCGGCCTTTCCTTCTTCAAACAGCTTCATGGCGCGTATAACGTGGTCTCGCGCATAGGCTGCGTCGTGCCAGCCCTTGATCTCAACCCGCTTGCCTTCCAGATCCTTATAGATGGAAAAGAAGTGCGTAATCTCCTTGAGCATGTGGGGATAAATGTCGGTGTAGTTCCACACATTGTTGTAGCGCGGGTTGTTCTTGCCTACGGCGAGCACCTTCTCGTCCAGTACGCCCTGGTCAAGCATTTCCAGCAGGCCGATGGGGCGCACTTCCTGCACGCAGCCGGGAAAGCTGGGGCCGGGAACCAGCACCAGCACGTCCAGCGGGTCGCCGTCGTCGCTCAGAGTGGAAGGAATGAATCCGTAGTCGCCGGGATAGTGAACCGGGGAGTGCAGGTTGCGATCCAGCTTGAAGACGTGCAACTGCTTGTCATACTCGAATTTGTTGGTTGCGTCCTTGGGGATTTCGATCACTGCCCGAAAGACCTCCGGGGCGCGATCGCCAACGGGCAACTCCAGATAATTCACCATCTTTATTCCGTCTCCTGGGGGTTAAGTCCGACGCCAAACGTCCGGCCGGATTCTCCTGAGGTCGCGCTTTGCGTTATGCACACTCGCCTCAATCTTACGATAGCCGCTTCACGGGGAATGCAACTGGCGGCGCAATGCTTCCAGTGTGCAAAAACTGAAAATCGCCCAAGCAGTCACCGGCCATGTGCCGGAACTACTATAATCAGCGATGATGAAGGCACATGTCTATGTCACGCTGAAGCCATCCGTCCTGGATCCCCAGGGCCAGACCATTCAGAATGCCCTGCGCAAGATTGGATTTGCAGGTGTATCCGCCGTGCGCCAGGGCAAGTATTTCGAGCTTTCTCTGAAGGATGGCCTGCCTGCGGATGCGGCGCGCACCGAGGTGGAGCGCATTGCCCGCGAGGTGCTGACCAATCCGGTGATCGAAGAGTTCTCATACCGCATTGAGGAATAGGCAGCCTTGTCCTGCTGGACGACGCACATGGTCCTTCATTCCCGATTGAGGAAACTCGCTGTCCGTTTTCCAGAACCGCGCAAAGATTGGCTTCCCACGTACTGTGGATGGCGCAGATCCGCATACCCTCGCTTAGAATCGTTGCATGTGTGGAATTGTCGGTTATGTTGGCCCCAAGAAGGTAGTTCCAGTCATCATCGAGGGGCTTAGGCGCCTCGAATACCGCGGGTATGACTCCGCGGGCATTGCCGTTGGCAGCCCTTCCAGCAGCACGCTCGAAGTGCGTCGCGCTCCGGGCAAGCTGCAGAACCTGGAAGAAGCGCTCGCCGAGTACCCGCTCGATGGCACGTTTGGAATTGGTCACACCCGCTGGGCCACGCATGGCCGCCCGACGGAAGAGAACGCC
Organism: Acidobacteriota bacterium; assembly: GCA_028876395.1. GTDB lineage: Bacteria > Acidobacteriota > Terriglobia > Terriglobales > Acidobacteriaceae > Telmatobacter. The sequence continues at coordinate 6,595 of JAGWRX010000101.1, read as the reverse complement.
CACCCCCATCGCGACTGCTCCGGCCGCATTGTCGTGGTTCACAACGGCATTGTGGAGAACTATCTGGACCTGAAGCGTGAGTTGATTGCTCAGGGCCACACGTTCGTGACTGAAACCGACACGGAGATCATTGCCCACCTGATCGAGCAGGTACAGCTGGATGCGGAGGCGGCTGGCGCACCCATTCCGCTGGAAGTTGCCGTAAGGCGGGCGGTCAAGCGGCTTACAGGGGCGTTCGCGCTGGGCATCCTGTCGGCGGCTGAGCCGAACAAGATTGTTGCCGCCCGCTCGGGGCCTCCGGTGGTCATCGGCGTGGGCGAGGGCGAGTCGTTTGTGGCATCGGACGTGCCCGGCATCCTGCACCACACGCGCAACATCTACTTTCTCGCCGACGGTGATATGGCTATTCTGACCGCGGCGGGCGTGCAACTGACCGACTTCGAGGGCAACCCCATTGAGCGCGCCATCACCCATATTCAATGGGACCCGATTCAGGCGGAGAAGGGCGGCTACAAGCACTTCATGCTCAAGGAAATCTGGGAGCAGCCGCGGGCGATTCGCGACACCACGCTGGGGCGGGTTTCGCTCGATTCGGGCAAGGTCTTCCTGGGCGAAATGGAGATCGGCGACGAAGAACTGGCCTCTGCCTCGAACATCAACATCGCCGCCTGCGGCACCAGTTGGCACGCCGCGCTGACGGGCAAATACATGATCGAACGGCTGGCTCGCCTGCCCGTGGACGTGGATTACGCCAGCGAATACCGCTATCGCGATCCGATTGGCAACTCGCATTCGCTGGGGCTACTGATCACGCAGTCCGGCGAGACGGCCGACACCCTGGCCGCGCAGCGCGAGATGAAGAACCTGGGCTCGAAGACCGTGGCCATCTGCAACGTGGTGGGCGCGATGGTGGCCCGCGAGGCGCACGGCGCCATCTACACCCACGCCGGCCCGGAGATCGGTGTCGCCTCCACCAAGGCGTTTACCTCGCAACTGATCGCGCTGTTCCTGCTGGCGCTCAAGCTGGGGCAACTGCGCGGCAGGCTCGACGCAGCCCAGTCGGTGGCGCTGATTGAAGAACTGAGCCGCATCCCCGGCAAGATCGAGGAGGTGCTGCGCTCGTGCTCGGCCCAGTGCGAGCAACTGGCCAAAGATTTCTCCAACGCGCGGGACTTTCTCTACCTGGGCCGCGGCATCCACTTTCCCATCGCCCTTGAGGGAGCGCTCAAGCTGAAGGAGATTTCGTACATTCACGCCGAGGGCTATCCGGCAGGGGAGATGAAGCATGGGCCCAACGCGCTGATCGATGAGACTCTGCCCGTGGTTGTGCTGGCCACGCGCGACGAGGCTGACCCCGCCTCAAAGCTGCGCTATGAGAAGACCCTCTCGAATATCCAGGAGGTGACGGCGCGCTCGGGCCGGGTGATTGCCGTGGCCACGGAGGGAGACACGACGATCGGCAGCCTGGTGGAACAGGTGATCCACATTCCGCCGGCAATCGAGCTGCTCTCGCCACTCATCGAGATCGTTCCGCTGCAACTGCTCGCCTACTACATTGCCGTGCGTCGCGGCTGCGACGTGGACCAGCCAAGAAACCTGGCCAAGTCGGTGACGGTGGAATAGTGAGGCACAAGCAGGCGGGGGCAGGAAGAACGCCTAGCGCGCTATCAGATACATCAACCAGCTGAGCAGGATTGCCGAGCCGACAAACAGCAGGAAGCAGTAGGCACCGTAGCGCACCATGCTGCGGGGAGTGTCGCGCTGCGTGATGCCGAAGACCACGGACGCGAAAAGCGCAAACAGCACCAGCGCCGTAAAGTGAGTCGGGCTGAACATTACGCCTTCCTCCCGGTGCGCAGGTTGTGCGCGTCCACGGCGGCGATTACGTTCAGCAGGCCGGCCACGACGATGAAGCGGCTGCCGTAGTCCGCGGTGGTGACCTGTACGGAATCGGCGCCCAGGCCAAGCATGCGGCTGACGATGTACAGCAGACCATTGCCCAGATCCCCGGCCAGTCCCAAAATTTCCAGGATGTCATGGGCGCTGGAGTAGAGCTTGCCCTGCATGGCGATCCCAAGGGCGAACATGCCGAGGATCGACGCGGCAAGCAAGGCCCCGCGGCCCCACTTGCGGAGCAGAAAGTGTCCCGCGCCCGGCACCAGCCAGCCGGCTATCAGGGGCAGATAGACAAACCCTTGCGATCCGTTCTGTGTCACCGCGATATTCTTGTTTGCCGTTGGAATCATTCCTCTTCGACTATATCGCAGGGGGACGGCCGGAGCCCACTGTGGCGCAGACTATTCAGTAACAGAATGGTGGTCAATGCTGATCGCGCGCGTCACCTTCCATGCGCCGTCTTTCAATTGCCAAAGCGTAATGAACTTCGCCTCCCCGAGGGACGTGGGATCGTTGGGGTGGGTGAAGCGGTGGACGCCGATCTCCACAGCGCCGTAGCCCTTGAGCGGGTAGACCTCAAGCGTACCGGGGACCAGCGCGCGGTGAACCTTGCCGCAGATATTGGCCTTGATCGCGTCCAGGAAAGCCTGGCGACCGACGGCCAGGCCGGTCTGATCGTGATAAAACTCGAGGTTCTCATCGATCATCGAGCCCAGCTTGTTGATTTGGCAATTGTTATACGCGTCAAAGAGCGCGGTATCAAGCCCGGCTACTGTCTTGTACAACGGATCAGTGAGGGACAGGCCCTGCGTAGACTCCGGTTGCGCCATCGGCGTCAACGACATGGCAAGGGCCAGTGCTGAAGCAAGCCGGACGGGGTGCATGGGGGAGGGAAATCGCAGAAATGCCATCGTGTAGAAGAGTACGGCGGCAGAAGCCGGCCAGTTCCACAATCCAGACTCTAAATCCGGACCAGCTCAGTTTGTTTCCTGCCTGTCACCCAGGCTTTGCCGGGCGCGGTGAGCATGTCTACTTCGCTGCGCACGCCGAAGTCGGGAAGGTAGATGCCGGGCTCGACCGAGAAGCAGGTATTGGGCAGCAGACGGCGCTCATCGTGGGTTTCCAGATTGTCGAGGTGGGCGCCTGATCCGTGCAGTTCGCGGGCGATGTTGTGGCCGGTGCGATGGGTGAAGTACTCACCAAAACCGGCGGCGCGAATCACGGCGCGGGCTGCGTCGTCGGCCTGATAGCCGCAGATGGGCTTGCCTGAAGCAAAGGCCGTCTCCACTGCTTCAATGGCGGCGTCGCGCGCGTTGCGCACGGTGTTAAAGACCAGTTGCTCGCGTTCCGCCGGCTCGCGTCCCACCACGCCGGTCCAGGTAATGTCGTAGAAGACGCTGTCGGGCTTGTCCAGCCGCCCCCAGATGTCGATCAGCACGAAGTCGCCCTCGCGGATGGGGGAGCAGCGCTCGGCGGTGGGCTCATAGTGCGAGTCGGAGCTGTTCGCATTCACGCTTACGTTGGGGCCGTTTTCCCACACCAGGCCCGCGCGGCGCATGGCCTCGCTGAGCCAGATCACGTGATCGTACTCGGTCAGTTGGCCCGTGCCGCCATGCGGTGGCCGCAGCCGCCGTCCCATCTGCAGCCAGCCCTCGGCCAGAATCCCATCGATCGCCCGCTGCGCGGCGGCGTGGCTGGCCATCTGTGCTTCGCTCAGAACCGCCTCAAACTGGCTCACCAGGTCGGCCGAACTGACGATCTTTTTGCCCAGTCCTCGGAGGAACTCCACGGTTCCGGCATCCACCATGGAGACGTACATGATGGCATTGTTGGGCGAGTACTGCATGGCAATCCGGCGTGAGCCGGAGAGCATCGCCTGCAACCCTGCTGCCAGCTCCTGCCAGCTGGAGTAGACCCCCTTGGCGCCGGGCAGCGAATCCAGACGCCCCTGCTCGATGCGGTGGACCAGCTTGCGGGGCTCGCCCACGGCGGGCACAAAGTAGTACCAGCGCCGTGTGATGTGCGCCTTTTCGTCGAGCCCCAGGATGCGTCCGGCGATGGGGTCGCGGTGGTGATGGTCATAGAACAGCCAGCCGTCATGGCCGGCTTCGCGCAGCGCCGCCTGGATAGTCTCTAGATTCATACCGGCCATTTTACGCGCGCGGGGCGCATGGAGCCGGGAGACAGAATCTCCAGTTCTGGCCTGGCAGATGGGCGCGACCGTGTCAACGGCGCTATGCGACGGTCGCACAGCTTCTACAGCGCCGCCATGGCATCCACTTCGCGAGGGAACAGCCCCGCGTACTTGGTGATGCCCACCATCGTAAATACCTTGGTAAAGTGAGGCGACAGCCCGAAGGCATACACCTTCTGGCCGGAGTTGGAGGCCTCAATCAGCATCTGGATTACCAGAGCGATGCCGCTTGAATTGATGTAGTCCACCTTCGAAAAGTCCAGCAGTACCAGCTTTGCCGCTTCCTTCGACAGCGTCTGATAGGTGCCCAAAACCGCGTCTTTTGAGGTGCTTGCTATGTCCCCCTCAAAGCGCAGGACGGTGACCGGATGTCCGGCCGGAGAATTGATCTGGTCGACGCGCGCCTTCGTTTCGCTCTGCACGATTTCGTGTCTCCATTTTCTTTGTGTTATTCCGGCACTCCGTCGAGGCGGATTACGAGCCTGACGTAGCTGCTTTTACCGTTGGACCCTTTGACCCACTCGGCTTCGTCCACAAGCGCCTGAATCAGAAACATGCCCATACCGCGAGGGTCTTCCTCGCCATGAATCTTGCGGTCGATGTCGGGTCTGGGGGGCACTGTTTTCAGCCCCTTGCCGTCATCGATGACCTTCACCTCCAGCGAATCGTTGCCCGCTGAAAGCACGACTCCCACCGAGAGGCCTTCGTTCAGCCGGTTACCGTGTTCGATTGCGTTGATGCACGCCTCGGCGACCGCGGTCTTCAGGTCTTCGATGCGGTCTTCTTTGAAACCCATCAGCTTTGCCACCGCCGCGGCGGTGCTCATGGCCACTTTCTCGTATCCGAGCCGAGAAGGCAGCCTCACTTCGACGCTGGTGGATTTCACATTACTCATTCGTTGTCTCCGTCAGGCTCTTTTCCCTGCACACTGCCAGCGCGGTCATGTCGTCCGCCTGGGGGCCGCCTTCAGTGAAATTTTCAAGGGTTGCCCATATCGCATCGAGAATATCATCCGCTTTCTGTGCCGGGCACTTGGAAAACTCATCCAGAAGCCTTTCCGGGCCAAATTCCTCATCCCCGCGGAAGACCTCCGTGAGGCCGTCGGTGTAGAAAAGCACCCGCGTTCCCGGGGTCACCTGGCATTTCTGGCTGGTGTAGCTCATGCCCGGCAGCAGCCCCAGCGGCGTTCCCGAGGAGTCAAACTGGCAGCACTCGCCCCCGGGCTGAACAAGGAACCCGGGATTATGTCCGGCGTTGACCACCTCAATCTCGCCCGCTTCCGGGTGGAGCCGCATGAAGATGGCCGTCACGTAGCGGCGGCGGGCCTCTTCCCCCTCGGTCCAGTGGTGCTCGTTCATGCGCGTGGCCAGTTCCTCCAGCGGTATCCCGGTGATTGCCATGGCGCGAAAGGCGGAGCGGAAGCTGGTGGCCATGATGGCCGAGGCGAGCCCCTTGCCCGCCACGTCGGCCACGGCCATCAGCAGGCTGCCGTCGGGCTGCTCCACAATGTCCAGATAGTCGCCGCCGACCTCGTAACAGGTGACGGAGCGAAAGGCCAGCGAGTAGCCGGGAATCCGAGGGAGCGCCTGGGGCAGCAGAGACTGCTGAATGTTGCGCGCCGCATCCAGATCCTGCTGTACGCGCGCCCATTGCAGGTTGCGCTCGTGGTTACGGGCGTTTTCAAGGGCCACGGCGGCCTGCAGCGCCAGCCCCTCCAGAAAGTCGGCTTCGTAGATGGTCAGCTCGCGCCCTTCGGGAGGCGCAACCAGCAACTCCGTCATGCGCCGCCCTTCACGATCCATCAGCGGATAAGCGGGCAGCGCGGCCGTCTCCGCCGTCATGTTGTCGCCAATATCCGGGGCATCGCCATACGACAGGCCGGTGCCAAGGAACGCCGCCCCCGCCATCTCGAGTTCACGGACCACAATCCGCAGCACCTGCTGCAGCACGTCCTCCTCGCGAATGGTCGAGTGGACCTGTCGCGAAGCCTCAAGCAGCGCCTGTAACCGCGCCACCTGCTGCTGCAGGTCAATCGTCTCGCCGCTGTCCGGAAGATGAATTCCAGCCGCCATTTCCCGCGACCTCCGTGGGATTTCAACTGTAACATGGCCGCCGCGCAGCCCGATATAGATTCAAAACACCGGTAGTGTCCTAATTTGAAATCCACAGGTTTATTCTCCCGCTGCGGCACCTAACGTGCTACGAACCCATTGTGAAACGGTTTGGCTTGCCTTACGTGCAGCCTTGGCAACTCGTTCATATTCAGCGCCGGTGAAACGTACTGGTACGATCTTCCCTTTGGTCTCATGATCGGCCAGTTTTGGACGCCCAGGTTTGCGCTTTTTAGGCAATTTCGGCATCGTTCAACTCCTGCATAATGGCAACACTTACGGCTGATTCGGGAGACGTGGCAGGGAAGATCGCGCATCTTCTCATCCATGATTGCGGTGCATCCCTGTCCAATGCGAACACCAAGACGCATGATCGTATCGCGGTGAATACCAG
>JAGWRX010000100.1 GCA_028876395.1 Acidobacteriota bacterium | reverse complement strand
GGAAAACTGCAGCTCCTCCGCGAGCCGCACTTCACCGTAGGTCACCGGCGCTCCGGTCTCGGGATTGCGCGCCCACACGATGTCGTAAATCGAGTCGACATCCTGCAGGAAGGCCGCGATGCGCTCTAGGCCATACGTCAGCTCGGCGCAGATGGGGTCCAGATCCTGCCCGCCGCACTGCTGAAAGTAGGTGAACTGCGTAATCTCCAGCCCGTCCAGCATGACCTGCCAGCCCACGCCCCATGCGCCTCCGGCTGGCCACTCCCAGTTGTCCTCTTCAAATTTCAGGTCATGCTTCTTGAGGTCAATGCCGATAGCCTCCAGCGATTGCAGGTAAAGCTCCTGCACATTTTCTGGTGGCGGCTTGAGGATGAGCTGAAACTGCGTGTGCTTGAACAGCCGGTTCGGGTTCTCGCCATAGCGCCCGTCGGCTGGCCGCCGCGAGGGCTGTGCGTAGCCCACTCTGTAAGGCTTCGGCCCCAGCACGCGCAAAAACGTCTCCGGCGCCATGGTGCCCGCGCCCACTTCGACATCGTAGGGCTGCTGCAGTACGCAGCCGCGCTCCGCCCAAAATCCCTGAAGGCGGAAGAGCAGATCCTGAAAGGTGAGAACCCCAGGTTTCAACTTGAATCCCAGTGCGGAGGAAGACACAGACACTCACTCTCTTAGAAGGAACTTCGCCCAGTTTATCAGCCCTGACGCTGTAATTCGATCAGAGCCGCGCCAGCGTCTCGGCAGATCGCAGTCGCCGCTCCAGATGCCGCTCCAGAGCCTGCAGCGCAAACCGCCGAAGGTCGGAGGCACGCCGGCGCGGCCATGGCTCCCCGGCCAATGCCGAGACCGGAACCCGCAGCATCCTCTGCGCCAGGTGCAAGGAGTCCGCGCAAAGCTCGGCTGCGTTGTCCGGCCGATGGACAGCGCAGAATAATCCATCGGCGTACAGGCTGAATGAGATTTCGTCCGCGTGCAATGCCTCGCCACAAACGGTGCACCGGCCAATCTCCGGCAGCAGCCCCATCAGGCGAGTCATCCAGAGAAGAAAGTAGGTAAGCGGCATCCACGGCTGCTCCGTCGTCGTTTGCTCCAGAACACTGGCAAGGAGCCGAAAAACACTGTCCTGCGGATCGCGCTCCGGGAGCGCCTCATCCAGCACTTCGGCGTAAAGGCTCAGAATTGCCATGCGAACGGCGTCCACTGGCGTTGAGAGGGGCGAGCGGATGATCTCAAGCTGGTCCAGCCGCATCAGTTCCTGGCGCGGCCGCTCGGCAAACCAGGCGCGAGCGAGCGTCATCGGCTCCAGTGCGCCGCCGAAACGTCTGCGGCTCTTCAGCGCCGCCTTTGCGACCCCGCGCAGGCGCCCATAATCGCGCGTAAACAGGCTCACAATCAGGTCGGCCTCATGCACGGGCCAGGTGCGCAGGACCACTGCCTCTGAGGTCAGCACGCTCATGAAACTTCCTCAATGGAGAACGGCGCGTTGGGCGCCGATGTGCCGCCAGAGACACAAACGCGCACCCCGCAAAGCAGGATGCGCGCGTGGAATGGAACTCGAAGAATCGAACTACCGGCCGTAGTGCGCGGCGTTCTTCTGGGTAAAGTGAGCCCACTTCTCCGGCAGGTCATCCTGCGCAAAAATTGCCGAAACCGGGCAGGCCGGAACACATGCGCCACAGTCGATGCACTCGACCGGATCGATGAAGAGCTGATCGGAATCTCCGAAGCCGGACTCGTCCTTCTTGGGGTGGATGCAATCGACAGGACAGGCGTCCACGCAGGCGGTGTCCTTGGTGCCGATACAGGGTTCTGCAATCACGTATGCCATCTTTGCTGTCTCCGAGGAGGGTCAACCTTCGACGCTGATAGTAGCACACGGGGCCAGCCATTGACTTGACCGCGGAATTGCATGTTTTGCCATGCGGGAACGCGGTTTCTCATCCAGCCCGGTGAACTCCGATTCAGCGACCCGCCGCCTCGCGCGTCGCGGCCCACTCGGCCGGCGTGGGAATCGGGCTCAGATCCCGACCCGCGAACATGTCATCGAAGAAACGCAGCAATTCTCCGTGGATCAGCCCGTTTGACGCCAGCACCTCATCGCTTGCAAGCCGGTACTGCCTGCCTGAAAAATCCGTCACGCGCCCGCCAGCCTCTTCCACCAGCAGAATTCCGGCCGCTGTGTCCCATGGATTCAGGTTGAACTCCCAGAATGCATCCAGACGTCCGGAAGCCACATAGGCCAGGTCCAGCGCAGCCGAGCCTGCACGCCGCACGCCATGCGAGCGCAGGGTGAACTCGTGGTAGAAGTGGATATTCGGGCTCTGGTGCCGTTTGCGGCTGGGGAACCCCGTCGCCACCAGCGCCTCGGCCAACGTCGCATT
>JAGWRX010000099.1 GCA_028876395.1 Acidobacteriota bacterium | reverse complement strand
TCCAGGGTAGGTTAGTCACGTGTTACTCACCCGTGCGCCACTTTACTCAGGTATTGCTACCCTTTCTCGTTCGACTTGCATGTGTTAGGCACGCCGCCAGCGTTGATTCTGAGCCAGGATCAAACTCTCGTTTGAAACCTGATGCTTCCCCTGAGCCGACGGAGGTCGGCCAGGTTCAGCTGCATCGCGCGCTCGAAACGCACGATGCCTATTTAGTGAGAATGATCAAGCCAAACCTGATCTTTTCTCACGACTGGCATGTTCAACCTTATTGTCAAAGATCCTTACAGCCCTCCGCCTGAGCGGTGCCGTTTGGATCGAGGCCCGGGCTGTTACGCCAGGGTGTCCTCGAACTTGAGGCGCTGGCCGATTTTGCGTTTAACCGCATGTCTCGGCGTTTTTGCGCGAACTTTTCAAATTTATCGAACTTGCGTTCTCTTGTCAACCTTAATCTCTTGCTTCGCCGGAGGCCGCTCAAACTCAATGTTGGCGGTATGTTCCTCGCTTGCGAGTCTCGATTGGCCGACCGGGAAATGCCCGTTCAGAATCATCGCGCTGCGCGTAATCTCAAAGAGCGACCAGCATTCAATGCCGGAGCCGACAAGGCTCGCAGGGAGTTGAACTCCCGGGTCATGCAATGGCTTGTTCTCTGCGGGATTCCCTACAGGGGTTCAGGGGCTCTTGCCTCACCTGACCCAGCGAACCAGCTTCCCTCTTCCCACATGGGGCAGGCCACACGGCCACCGGGATGCTCCACTGCTCATCTGCAACTTTCAAAGAGTAGCACATGCTACCTTTGCTTGCAAGCGGCGCACGGTCCAGCCGTCTTCGCCTCTGTGCAACTTCCCGAGAATAGCAATCTTGCCGCCTGTTTGCAAGCACTCGGCCTGTGGAAAGCCCGCTGTTTCTGTGGGAAACGTTGCCTTACTGCCGGGAAATCAGTCCCAGGTCCGTCAGGCCATTCACGAAGAACTGCATGGCCAGCGCCACCAGCAATAACCCCATAATCCTGACGAGGATGCGGATGCCGGTTTCGCCCAGCACCCGGCGCACCTGGCCCGCGCCAGCCAGCACCCAATAGCTGATGAGGCAGGTAAAGGCAATCGAGCCGAGAATGGCGCCCATCTCCCAGTGCCACAGCCCCGGCACGGTGCCGACCAGCACCATGACGGACGAGATGGCTCCGGGGCCGGCCAGCATGGGAATCCCGAGCGGGACGATGCCTGCGTCTTCCTTGGCGGCCGCCTCCTCAGTGTCGCCCGTGGCCTCCTGCGTGGGCGAGCGCTTGGCCTCCAGCATGTCCAGGCCGATGAGCAGCAGAATGAGTCCGCCGGCAATTTCAAACGCGGGCAGCTTGATGCCGAACATCTGGAAGATGTACTGGCCGGCCAGCGCGAAGCTGGTCAGCACGATGAAGCAGGTGAACGCGGCCTTGCGCGCCATGCGCTTGCTGCGGGCCGCGTCGGCGCTGCTGGTGATGGCCAGAAACGACGGGATGGCCGCGAAGGGATCGACCAGAAAGAAGATGGAGCTGAGCGCCAGCACCGAGAAACGCACCAGCGGCGCGGTGCGGATCTCCTGCAAGGCCGTCGCTGCCGGGTTGGTCCAGTGCATCATGTGTACCAGAGAGTGTACCAACGAGGTCGTGTCTGCAATCTACAATCATCTCTTGCTCACTGAAGATCAACGCGAGCAGCTAGGCGTGGTTCTTGTCTCGCCGCGCAATCCGCTGAACATTGGAGCGGTGGCGCGCGCCATGGCCAACTTTGGCTCTGCGCGGCTGGCGGTGGTTGCGCCCTACGAGCCGCACTGGCGCGAGGCGCGGTCGGCGGTGGATGCAGAAAGCGTGCTGCAATCGGCAAGGGTTTGCTCAACATTGGCCGAGGCCGTGGCCGATTGCACTCTGGTGGCAGGCACCGGAACGCTGACCTATCGCAGGCCGGAGCAGCCGGTGGTGTTGCTGCCGGAGCTGGCGCCGTTTGTCCAGCGGGAGCTGAAGCATGGCGGCCGCGTGGCGCTGGTCTTTGGCCCGGAGAAGCACGGGCTGACGCGCGAAGACCTTGCGCTCTGCCACGTGATGGTGGAGATTCCGACGGACGCGCGGCAGCCCTCGATGAACCTGGGGCAGGCCGTGGCCGTGTGCCTGTATGAGCTGGCCAGCCGCGCGTTTTCCGCGCGACCCGGCCGGGCAGCTTCGGGAGCGGCCGAGGCTGAAGGCGCTGAGCCGGGGGTGCGCTCGGCCGAGCTGGAGAGGCTGGCGGGGGTCATCGAGGAGACGATGGTGGCGGCGGGCTACTCGCCGCGCGCGATGCAGGCTGCCAACCGGCACGACCTGCGTGTCGTGCTGCGGCGGCTGCGGTTGAGCGCTGCCGACACGCGGCGGGTGATGGGCCTGTTCCGCCGGATTCTGTGGCGGCTGCGTCCTACACCAGACGCGGGGCGCGGGCGGGGCTGATCTTCTGTCTTGCAGGAGAGGATGGAGCTGCGCGGCGGAGCCGGGAACGGCCGCGCACGTAAAACAGGCGGCCGATTGGCTTGCATCTCCGTCTTACATAGTAGGGCAGGCCGCGCTTTGCTGTAAGACGTTGTAAGACGACGCCGCGTGCCGGAATCTTTTTGTCTTACACGCAGGCGCTCTGCGGTTCTTCGTTCCGCCGCAGAGCGCCGTGCCGGTAAGACGGGCTATTCGGCCTGGCGAAGGATTTCTTCTAGTTTTGGCTTGTGTTTGGCCTGGCGGCCGGTACGGGGTTCGGACTGGACCACGCGGCTGGGCCTGGGCTGGCCGACGCGCTCCCTTGCGTTGGCCTTGACCGCTTTGGATGCCGAGAATTTGGCTGGCTTGCGTTTCGTCATGGCAAGGACGAGTATGGAATAAATTGAGCCCGAGCGGAAGCTTCGGGTCCGCGGCGGCGGGAGTTTGCCGCCGGGGTGGAGTGCGGGAAGCGATGGAAGAGCGGGAGTTTTTCAACGAGACGACAGAGTTGCGGACGCATACGCTGACCTGCCCCAAGTGCGGGCAGACGGGCGAGTACAAGGTGACCTGGGTGGTGCGGCGCAAGCGGGCGCAACTGCCCCGCAACGCCGACGAGCGCGACCGCGCCCGCTTTGCCAAGGCGCAGTCGTACATGGTGCGGCGGGACGACAAGCTGGCCTGCAGCAACGTCCGCTGCCGCAAGCCCTTTGAGATCACGACGCTGCAGTCGCTGGCGTTCTTGACGGAGTAGAGTCCGCTGCCTGGGCGCGCGTTGGCGAGGAAGGAAGCACTGGCATGCTTCGGTGCATTGTTGTCTTGTTTCTCAGTTTTGCCATCTGCTCTTCCGCATCCCCGGTGGACGAGACGCACCTGCTGCGTCTCGACCGGGAGATTGTTCTGCCGGGGGTTCAGGGGCGCATCGACCATCTGGCCGCCGATGTCGCCGGCCAGCGAGTCTTTGTAGCCGATCTCGGCAACGGCACTGTTGAAGCTATTGCTCTTGACCGCGGCGCGCGCGTGGGGCAAATCAACGGGCTGAAACATCCGCAAGGGATCGTCTACGTGCCGGCGAACAAGACGGTTTACGTTGCCAGCGGCGGCGACGGGATGGTGCGCAGCTACGACGGGCGGACGCTGAAGCCGCTGAAGAGCGTGGACCTGGGCGACGATGCGGACAATCTTCGCTATGACGCGGGACGCAGGCTGGTGCTGGCCGGCTATGGCAGCGGAGCGATTGCGGAGCTGGGGCTGGACCTGACCCGTCGCGACGACCTGCGGCTACCGGTGCACCCGGAGGCGTTCCAGCTCTCCGCGGATGAAAAGCGGCTGTATGTGAATCTGCCGCTCCACATGAGCGTGGCGGCCATCGACATGGACGCGCGTGCCGTGAATGCGACCTGGGGGCATCCCGGCACGCTGGCCAATTTTCCCATGGCGCTCGATTCCGCGCATGGACGGATGTTTGTGGCCTGCCGCATGCCCGCCCGGCTTCTGATGATGAACATCGAGACCGGCGCGGTGATGGAGCGCATCGCAACCGTGGGCGATGCCGACGACCTGTTCTATGACGCGGCGCGAGGAAACATCTACGTCATCGGCGGAGGAGGATTTGTGGACGTGGTGCGGGTGGGGCCGGGGAACAAGCTGGCTTCAGTGGCCCACGTGCCGACGGCGCCGGGCGCGAGGACGGGGCTGTTTGTGCCGGAGTGGAACAAGCTGCTGGTGGCGGCGCCACGTCGGGGAACCAGCCAGGCCCGGCTGCTGGTCTATTCGGTTGCCGGCCCGCAACCCGCGCCGGCAGCCGGAAAGGCGCGCGCCAGGTAGCGCCACCCGCCCGCAATATGATTGAATCGAAAATGCAAGCGGCCCAGGGCCCGGAGGCCAATCAAGCGGGGTCCGCAGGAGAAAATGATGGCAAATTCCCTTCTTCCCCCCGAAGAGCGCAACCTGACTCCCGACCAGGTGGAGGCGCTGGACAAGCGGCGCGACCTGGGACACACGTTTCTGGTGATTGCCGGGCAATTTGCCGTGATCGCGACCGTTCTGCTGCTCTGGGTGGGCCAGGATCTGACCTACTCGCCGGGCTGGGCGCATCCCATGGCGTATTACTTCTTCATCGCCCTGGGCATCATCGTGGTGTTTGGCATCACGGGCGTGGTTCTGCGCAAAGGCACGCCGCGCATCGACTAGCCGCCCCGGGGTCAATCGGGGCGATGTTAAGAATCCGGGTCTTCATCCGGAATTGTTCATTCCTTCTTTCTGCAAAACCGGCTGGAACGGTATAGCCTTGAAGGTGCCCATGGCAGCCGCCTCCCCAAGCGTTTCGTCTGCGGTGACGCCGGTCCCCCGGCTGACCGATAGCCATGGCCGCGTCATCCACGACCTCCGTGTGTCCATCACGGACCGCTGCAACTACCGGTGTGTCTATTGCCGCACGGGCGAGATGGGCGCGCAGTATCCCGAGCTGGGCATTGACGAGTATCTGCGCCTTATCCGGCTGTTTGTGAGCCTGGGCATTGAGAAGGTGCGGCTTACGGGTGGCGAACCGCTGCTGCGCCGCGGGCTGGTGGATCTGATCCAGGAACTGGCAAAGATGCGCACCCTCGCGGGCAACCCGCTGGACCTGGCGATGACCACCAACGGCCACCTGCTCGATACGCTTGCCGCGCCGTTGAAAGCCGCGGGACTGAACCGCGTGACCGTCAGCATGGACGCCGTGGACGCTCCCACCTTCGAGCGGATCACACGCGTTCCCGGCAGCTTTCAGCAGGTGCTGGCGGGCATCCGCGCCGCCCGCGACGCGGGCCTGACGCCGCTCAAGATCAACTGCGTGCTGCTGCGCGGCTTTAACGACGGCGAAATCGAGGGCTTTGCCCGGTTTGCCCGCGAGGAAAACGTGGTGGTGCGGTTCATCGAGTTCATGCCGCTGGAAGAAGGCCGCCTGTGGACACCGGCGATTGTGGTTCCGCTGGCCGAGATTGTGGAACGCATTGGCCACGCAATGCCGCTGAAGCCTCTGCCGCCGCGCGAGGCCAGCGAGACGGCGCGCCGCTACACGTTCGAGGACGGAGTGGGCGAAATCGGCATTATCGCGCCCGTGAGCCAGGCGTTCTGCGGAGCGTGCAGCCGCGTGCGCCTGACCTCGGACGGCAAGATCCGCACCTGCCTCTTCTCCCAGGTGGAACATGATCTCTACGGCCATATGAGAGCCGGTGAAAGCGATGCGGAGCTGCGCGACTACATTGCAAAAACGGTGCAGGGCAAGGAGGCGCGCCACCACATCGGCGAGCCCGGTTTCCTCAAGCCCTCGCGCTCGATGGTTCACATTGGCGGATAGAATGGAGAGAAAGACCGTGTACATTTTCCGGAGATAAGCGCCTGACTTCGCCAGCAAGCGGCGCATCCTGGAATCACCTGCTGGATTCAAACTAACCTTGCCGTTGTCCCGTGGGAGCCTGCGGAACGCGGCTCTTCGCAGCCAGGCACATCTTATCGCTCGGCCAGTCTGCGCACGACAGAATACTCATCATCTGCAAGCCACGGATTACCGCATGACGCCCGCGCCAGAAAACCGTATCCCGCTCGACGACCTGCTTGTTTTCCATCAGCTGGCGCGCTCGCTCACCTCGAGCTTTGACCTGGATACGATCCTGCGCACGATCATCGAGCACATGGAGCGGTTCATCGAGGCGGAGATGTGGACGCTGCTGATGCTGGACGAGGCCCGCCAGGAGCTCTACTACGCCATTGCCGCCGGCGGCGAGGAAGTGGCGCTCCAGGACCTGCGCGTGAAAGTGGGCGAGGGTGTGGCCGGCTGGGTGATTCAGCACGGCGAGACGCTGATCGTGCCTGAAGCGGAGGACGATCCGCGGCTGCGCAATGAACTCTCAGGCAAAGCGCGCAAGGTGCGCTCGGTCATCGCCATGCCCTTGCGAGGCCGCACGGGAGTTCAGGGCGTGATTGAGATCCTGAACCCGCCCGCCAGCCAGCTCAACGACTACACCATCTCCTTCCTGCACATCCTGGCCGACCACGCTGCCATCGCCATTGAGAATGCGCGCGACGTGGCCCGCATTCAGCAGCTGACCATTACCGACGACACCACCGGCCTCTACAATGTGCGCCATCTCTACGAGGTACTGGCCCGGGAGCTGGAACGGTACGACAAGCTCGGGCAGCCCGTGAGCCTGGCGTTTCTTGACCTTGACCGCTTCAAGCTGGTGAACGACGTGCACGGGCACCTGGTGGGCAGCGAGCTGCTGGCCCGCACGGGACAGCGGCTGCAGGAGCTGAGCCGCAAGCAGGATTGGTGCTTCCGCTATGGCGGTGACGAATTTGTGATCCTGATGCCCGAGACCGGAGCGAGCGAGGCTCATGCGCTGGCCGTCAGCCTGCACCGCGCGCTGACAGAAACGCGCTTTCACATGAAAAGCGGACTGGAACTGACCGTGAGCGCCAGCGTCGGACTAGCCACCGCGCCGCTCGACGGCGCAACGATTCACTCCATCATCGGCGCCGCGGACGACCGCATGTATACCGTGAAGACCAACGGCCGCGGCGAGGTTCGCGGGGCGTAGGCGCAGGTCTCATCTGCGTCATGGGCAGCCGCGCAATCCCTCACGTATCATCACTGCCATGAAGCTGCCCGCTCTCACGCGCCGGGAGTTCCTGCAGTCCACCGCCATTGCCGGTACCGCGGCTGCGGTGGGCCACGCCGCACCAGGCGGCCTATGGAGTGAACCCGCTTCACCTGCCGGCTCCGTGCCTGTTCCTGCGTGGGCGTCCAGGCCGATGCGCTGGGAGCAACTCACGCTGGTTGAAGACGACCCTGCCCACTTTGACCCCGCATTCTGGCTCGACTACTACCAGCGATCGCGCGCTGACGGCGTATGCCTGAGCGGCGGAGGATGCGTCGCGTACTACCCGACGGAGATCCCTTTTCACCATCGCAGTGCGTGGCTCGGCAACCGCGATGTGCTGGGCGAACTCATTTCCGGCTGCCGAGAGCTTGGCATGTCGGTGCTTGTCCGCACAGACCCGCACGCCACTTACGACGACACGCAGCAGGCGCATCCGGACTGGATCGCCGTCGATGCCAACGGCAACCCACGGCGCCACTGGGCGTCGCCCGAGATGTGGGTGACCTGCGCGTATGGCCCGTACAATTTCGAGTTCATGACGGCAGTGCACAAAGAGATCATGTCGCGTTATCGCGCTGACGGGATCTTTCTCAATCGCTGGGATGGGTCGGGAGAATGCTACTGCCGGCATTGCAGCGAAAACTTCAAGAGCGCCACCGGCTTTGATCTTCCCCGCTCGGCGGACCCGCAGGACCCGGCCCGTCGCGCCTACCATGTCTGGCGCCAGCAGCGTCTCCTCAGCCTGCTCGATCTCTGGAACAGCGAGATACGCAGGATCAATCCGGAAGCCTCGATGATTCCCAACAACGGCAGCGGCGCACTGATTTCATTGAATGCCGTTGAGACCAGCCGCCGGGCGCCAGTTCTGGTCGCCGACCGCCAGGCGCGCCGCGGCCTCGCCGCGCCCTGGCTGATTGGCAAGACCGCCAAAGAGTACCGCGCAACCATGGACGACAAGCCGGTGATCGGCCTATTCGGCGTGGGTGTTGAAGAGCAGTACCGCTGGAAGGACAGCGTCACGAGCAATGCCGAGATTCGCATCTGGGTGCTCGATGCCATCGCCAACGGGATGCGGCCGTGGTGCAGCAAGTTCAGCGCAACGCTGCATGACGAGCGCTGGCTGAAGGGCGTCGAGGACATCTATCTGTGGACGGAAAAGAATCAGAGCTACCTTTCGCGCCGTCAGTCGCTCGCACGCGTCGGCCTGGTCTACTCGCAGCAGACAGCCTGGTACTATGGCGGCGCACATGCCGACGCCAGGGTGGAGGACCATGCGCTCGGCTGGTACCAGGCGCTGGTCGAGTCGCGCATCCCGTTTGAGATGGTGCACGATCAGTTGCTTGATCCCGCTCATCTGGCGCCCTACACGACTCTAATCCTGCCCAACCTAGCCGCGCTGAGCGACGCGCAGTGCGAACAGCTTCGCGCATTCGTCAAGAGCGGCGGCAATCTTATCGCCACGCACGAGACGAGTCTTTACAATGAGTGGGGCAGACGCAGAAAGGACTTCGGCCTGGCCGATCTGTTCGGCGTGGACTGGACCGGCAAGACAGAAGGCCCGATGCTCAACTCGTATATCCGCCTGGAGCATGAGGCGCTGCCGCATCACCCGCTCTTCGCCGGTCTTGAGGACGCTCCACGCATCATCAATGGCGTTGCGCGCCTGGAGGTGACACCACGCGAAACCTTTGCCGAGACGCCCTTCACCCTGATTCCCAGCTACCCCGACCTGCCCATGGAGAAGGTCTACCCGCGCGTTGCGAAGACGGATATCTCCTGTCTCTATCTTCGCCAGCCCGCGGGACGCGTCGCCTATTTCCCCTTCGACATTGACCGCAGCTTCTGGGAGTTTCTCGCCGTCGATCACCTGAAGGTGCTGCGTAACACGGTGCTTTGGGCCAACCGTGAGGAACAGCTCGTCGAGGTGGAGGGGCCGGGCCTGCTTGATGTGGTCGCGTGGCGGAATCCTGACTCGCTGACGATCCACCTCGTCAATCTCACGAATCCGATGACCATGAAGGGACCTTATCGCGACTTCTTTCCCATCGGCGCGCAGGCTCTCACGCTTCGCCTGCCGGGCGATATTCACCCGAATCAGGCGCGCCTGCTTGTAGCCGATAAGACAATCGACATCACACGTTCCGGGGCAGCGCTCACCCTCACCGTGCCCTCAGTCCTCGATCACGAAGTCGTGGCGATCGATATTTAACGTGATTCGAATCATCGCGGCGACGGGTTTTTGTCGCCCAGTGGAGCGCATGGCTTACTTGTTCCCGTGCAGATCGCCCGATTCGTCTTCTTCTGCTGGGTTCTCCGTGATCTGATCCTCGGCCAGCTTCTCCAACTGCCTGCGCCAGTCGAGCGACTCGACGAAGCTGTGCGACTCGCGCCAGCCGGGCTCGACGATGACGTGCAGCTCCAGATAGACGCGCGTGCCGAGCAGGGACTCGATCTGCTTGCGCGCCCCGGTGCCGATCTCCTTGAGCTTGGCGCCGCCCTTGCCGATGAGAATCGCCTTCTGCCCCTCGCGCTCGCAGTAGATGGCCGCGGCAATGCGGGTCAACGGCAGTCGAGCCGGAGCCTGGCCTTTCTTGCGCGGAGGTGCGGGCGGTTCCGCTTCTTCAAACCGCTCGATGACCACGGCCGAGGCGTAGGGCACTTCTTCGCCCGTCTCGACCAGAATGCGCTCGCGAATGAGCTCGGCCACCATGAAGCGCTCGGGCTGGTCAGTGTACTGTTCCTTGGGGTAGTAGCGCTCGCCGGTGGGCAGCACCTGCACGATCTTGCGCAGCAGCACGTCGAGGCCGTCGCGCTTGCGGGCGCTGACGGGAATGACCTCAGCGAAATTGTACTTGTGTGTAAGCGTCTCGATGAGCGGAAGAAGCTGGTCCTTGGGGACAAGATCGATCTTGGTCAGCACGAGGAACACAGGGCAGTCGAGTCCGCGGATCAGGCCGAAGAGAAATTCGTCTTCGCTGGCCCAGCCGGGGGCTTTGCGGCTCTGGGCTTGGGGTTCGGCGGCAGGCTCCAGCTGCATACGGCGGCTGGCATCGATGAGCACCAGCACCAGATCGCGCGTCTCCAGCGCTTCGTGGACTTCCTGCAACATGCGACGGTCGAGGTGCGAACTGGGCTTGTGCACGCCGGGCGTATCCACAAAGACGACCTGCGCCGCCGGATGCACGCCTTTGCGCGCGGGCACCTCCACCACGCCTGCGATGCGGTTGCGCGTGGTCTGCGGCTTGGCGGTGACAATGGCCACCTTTTCGCCGGTGAGGGCGTTGAGCAGCGTGCTTTTGCCGGCGTTGGGCCGGCCCAGAATGGCGACGAATCCGGATTTCAAAGGTTACTCCTGACTCTCTATTATCGCGGATTCGCAGTCTTCGGGTTGGTATGATGGCGCATGATCTGCGAAGGCAGAACGAAACGCCTGCTTCTGCGCCCGCTGGAAATTGCCGATGCGGAGCAGATTCAGGAGCTGTTTCCGCGCTGGGAGATCGTGCGCTACATGCTGAATCGCGTGCCCTGGCCGTATCCGCCGGATGGCGCATTGCAGTATTGCCGCGACGTGGCGCTCAAGCAGATGGAGCGCGGCGAAGCGTGGCACTGGACGATTCGCCTGGCCAGCGAGCCCGCGCGCGTGATTGGGCTCATCAGCCTGGTGAAGGGCGAACAGGACAATCGCGGATTCTGGATGGGCCTGCCCTGGCAGGGCAACGGATATATGACCGAGGCCTGCGCATGGGCCAACGACTTCTGGTTTGAGACGCTGGGGTTTCCCGCGCTGCGCGTGGCAAAGGCGGCCGCCAACCTTACTTCGCGCCGCATCTCAGAGAAGCAGGGCATGCGCCTCATCGGGACCGAAGAGCGGGACTACGTGAGCGGCCGGCTCAGAGCGGACGTTTGGGAGATTACGGCGGAGGAATGGCGCGCATGGAAGACGCGCAATCCGCAGGGGCCCTGACAAGGCGGCTCAGTCGGCCGCCGGTTTGACTGCATTCAGCGGAAATACACGCAGGCGCTCCACGCGCCGGTCAGTGGAGGCGACCACCTCAATGCGCAGACCTGCCGCCTCAAGCAGCACCACCTCGCCCGGCAGCGGGATGCGGCCTTCGATTTCACTGACCAGACCGCCGAGCGTCGTGGCCTCGTAGGTCTCGTCCAGCGCGACCGGAGCGCCGAAGAGGCCCGCGAGCTGGTCCACGGGAAAGCTGCCCGGCACAAGCCACACGCCGCCCGGCTCGCGCTGCGGCTCCTCGATGTGCGTATCCACCTCGTGCTCGTCGCGAATGGAGCCGACGATCTGCTCCAGCAGGTCTTCGATGGTGACCAGGCCGGAGACGCCGCCGTACTCGTCAATCACGATGCGCATGTGCTGCTTTTCGCGCTGCATCTCGCGCAGCAGCTCGTAGCCCCGCTTGGTCTCCGGCACGAACACGGCTGGGCGCTGGATGCTGGCGACGGTGCGCGCGCGTATCTCCGCGTCGGCAATCTGCAGCAGGTCGTGCGCAAAGGCGATGCCCGTGACGTTGTCGAGCGACCCGGAAAAGACCGGCACACGCGAGAAGTTATGCTCGCGGAGCAGTTCCAGAAACTCCTCCAGTGTGGTTGACTCGGTCACGGCAAAGACGCGCGGCCGCGGCGTCATCACCTCGCGCACCAGCTTGTCGCCGAATTCGACTGCCGACCGCACCAGCTCGCGGTCAGTCTCTTCAAGAATGCCCTCTTCCTGCCCGGCCTCGAGCAGCGCCTCCACATCGACGGCCGCTTCTTCCTCCGGGCTGACCCGCGTCTCCGCCAGGGAGGCGACGGAGTGGAAGAAGCGAACAAAGACGGTGATGGGCGTAACGAGCCACAGCAGCAGGCGGATGGGCCACACCAGCCGCGCCGCCCAGCGCCCCCGCGTGTGGTCAAAGAGCAGCGAGGGCAGGATCTGGTTGCAGACGATCACCACCAGCACGACGGCAAGAAATGCCTGCGCAATCTCGCCATAGCTGGGCTGCCCGAGATGCGGCGCGCGGTCGAAGAGCACCGCTCCGAACTCCAGCGCAATGACGCCCAGCGCCAACTGCTGCAGCACGGCCGCGGAGATGGCTGCGTGCTCGCGGCTCAGGCCAAGGTGCGGCGCGACGTGCTCCTCCCAGGTGTCCAGGTTGTCCTGCACCTCGTAGGAAAGGATCTTGCCGAACTCGGCGTAGACGCGGTGGATGTAGGAGGCCAGCGTCTCCACCAGGGCCGCAAGGACCACCAGCGTAATGGTCAGTGGAGTCATGGACGAACGCCTCGGGAGCGTCGCGGACTCGGCGTGTGTGTGCGCTCAATGAGCCCATGCGGCAGGCCAAGCCGTGCGCGCAGCAGCCGCTCGCGGCGCGCCATCTGCCCGGTGTCGGTCTCGTGGTCATAGCCGGCGAGGTGGAGCAAGCCGTGCAGCATCAGCACTTTGACTTCTGTCGAGAGCGAATGGCCGCGCTCGATGGCCTGGCGCAGCGCCGTGGGCACGCTGATGGCCAGATCGCCGGCAATCTGCTCCGCGCCGACGCCCTCGGCGGGAAACGAAAGCACGTCGGTCGCTTTGTTTTTGCCCCGGAATTGCCGGTTGAGCCGGCGGATTGCCGCATTGGTGGTCAGCAGCACAGTGACCTGGCCGCGCAGCCTGACGGCAGCCTGCGCGAGCGCAAGATAGCGCGCCAATGTGCGCGCGGAGGGCAGGCGCTGTCTGCGGGGAGAGACGGGAAGGCCGGACGCACCTGTTCGCTTCGCCGCACGTACTGGGGGCGCGGGGTGTGGCTCCAGGTCTGGGTCCAGAAGGATCATCGTGCGCAGGGCCGCAGTGTGCGCGGCCCCGGTTCAGCTCAATTCTACGCGAAACGCTGATTTACTGCGGCTTGGCCGGCAATTGCGGCTGTACCCCGGCACGCGCTTCGCGCTCCTGCGGAGGGGGTTGGATGCCCTCATCCAGGCTGAGTGGCAACTCCTGCTGCTGCGGCCTGGCGGACTCGTAGGCACGCACGATGCGCTGCACGAGAGCGTGGCGGACGACATCGGAGTCCTCGAAGTGGCAGAAGTGGATGCCCTCCACCCCGTCGAGAATATTGATCGCGTCCAGCAGCCCGGACTTGCGCGGGTTGGGCAGGTCGATCTGCGTGATGTCGCCTGTAATTACCGCCTTGGAGTTGTTGCCCATGCGGGTGAGGAACATCTTCATCTGCTCGACGGTGGTGTTCTGGGCCTCGTCCATGATGATGAAGGCGTCATTGAGCGTGCGCCCGCGCATGAAGGCCAGCGGGGCGACTTCAATCACATTTTTCTCCAGCATCTTCTCGACCTTCTCCGGTTCGAGCAGGTCGTAGAGCGCATCGTAGAGCGGGCGCAGATAGGGGTCCACTTTCTCCTGCAGAGTGCCGGGCAGGAAGCCGAGGCGCTCGCCTGCCTCGACCGCCGGGCGGACCAGCACGATGCGGCTGACTTTTTTGGCGTTGATGGCGGAGACGGCCATGGCAACGGCCAGATAGGTTTTGCCGGTGCCCGCCGGCCCCACACCGAAGACCATGTCGTTCTGCTCGATGGCTTCGACATACTTGCGCTGGTTGATGGAACGCGGCTGCACAGTGCGCTTGACGCCCGCCGAACGCTGCTTGCCAGCGTCCACCAGCGACCGGAGGGTGGTGGCCGGGTCTGCCACGACCAGCCGCAACATGCCGTTCAGTTCGCCGTTGTGCGGATGGATGCCCTGGCGCCGTAACGCCTCGAAATCCTGAAAGATACGCCGGACCCGGGCGATCGCCTCTTCCGGCCCCTCCACGTGAACGGCGTCGGAACGAAGGTCGATCCGGACGCCGAGAGAGTCCTCCATTAGCCTGACATTTTCATCGCGGGTCCCGAACAGGGGCTCAAGGTTGGGCGTGATCTCCAGTGCAGCTTTCAGAGGGCCTCCATGGCAGCCTGCACGGCAGGCGTCGGTTGCGGATTGGATTGTGAGGGATGAGTCGGCGGGCTTGCGCGAAACCCTCTCGCGCGAAGCGTACAGGAGCGCACTGAACCGTGGTTGGTCTGCGGCAGGGTCGGATTGGCGAAGGCGACCAAGTCCTGTATCTGCGCAAAGAGTAGCGCCGACCGGCCCCGGCGTCAATCCCACCCGCGTAAAGATTCTGGAAAAGCGTGACTTGCCGGGTACGGCCCCGGCCGGCGAAGAAACCCTGCTCTGGCGCGGAGTCAGGGTTGAGGCGGCGGACTACGGCTTGTGAGGCTGCCAGGCCGGTCCGCCTTCTTCCCACTGATCGTCCGTGAGCTGCTCGACGTGCGAGCCATCGTAGTTCATCACGAAGATATCCCCGTAGGGCTGTGGAGAGCCGGTGTAGAGGGCCTCGTCCTTGAACCTCATGCGCGAGCTGGTGAACAGGAGGCGCTCTCCGTCGGGCGACCAGGCAAGGTGGGCTTCGTTGCCGTGCGTATGGGTCAACTGCTTCACGTCACTGCCGTCGGGACGCATCGTCATGACCTCGAAATCGCCATTGATATTGCGCACGAAGGCGATCAGATCGCCGCGCGGCGACCAGAGAGGAAAGTTGTCGTACTCGCTTGTGAGCGTCTTGATTGAGTGATCTTCGAGATTCATGATGCGCAGGCCCTGGCCGTCGGGTCCGGCGGTGCGGTAGATGATGCGTTTTCCGTCGGGCGCGAACGTGGCAAACGCGTTGTTATTCGGACCCGAGGTGACGACGTGGAAGCCGGTGCCATCGGCGTTGAGGATGGCCACCTGCGCCCCGCCATTGAAGCGATCGATGGGTGTTTTCGTCCCGACGTCGAAGTTGAGAAACGAACTGAATTCGCCCACGCCGACCACAATCCGCTTGCCGTCAGGTGACCACTGCGAGCCGAGTACCAGATCCTTGCGGTCCAGGATGGGATGTGCCGGTTTGCCTTCATCCACGATCATCAGGCTCGTGATGCCGCCGAACACGGCTTTGGTCACCGCCAGATGCTCACCGCTGGGATCGTAGGCGGGCAGTTCCGTGGTGGCGTAGAGGTCAAACTTCGGATTCCGGCTCCAGAGCTCCACCGGCTCAGGAGAGGGGTGGTAACTGGTGCGGCTGTACACAACATGCGATGCGTCGGGCGACCATGCGGGGGGATTCGGCGACAGGCCCTGGCCGGTTGGACCGGCCTCGCCACCGGGGTAAACGATGCTGACTCCGGTCTGGTTCCCGTTGACGTAGGCGATCTTGCCGGAAGAAAGAACGGCCGGAGCCAGTTTGACGCCCAGCCCGGAAGTGACAGGCTTCGCGGACCCGCTTGCGATGTCGATCTGGAAAATCTGACTCTCGCCATCCGCTGGAAAACCACGCAGCATGGCAGTTCGATACTCCCAGGTCTGTTCGGCTGACATGCAGTGCGTCACCACGCTTTTGCTGTCCGGCGTCCATTTGGGACTGCCGCAGAAGTTGCCGTGCTGGGAGATGCGCTTGAGGCCGGAGCCGTCTGGGTGGATGAGATAGATGTCGACGAGATGAAGCCGCTCCCAACGGCCCTTGGCGGTGGGCAGGTCGCTGCCGCGATCGGATGAAAAGGCAATCCATTGGCCATCAGGAGACCATGCGGGTCGAAAGTCGCCGTCCTTGCCAGCGGTGAGAGGCCGGGCTTTGTGGGTAGCGGCGTCAAGAATCCAGAGATTTGCGAAACCAGTAGCGCGCGTCGAGACAAAGACGACCTGCCTGCCGTCAGGGGAAAATGCCGCCTGATCGTCGAATGCTGCGCTGTCCGTGAGCCGTTCGAGGCCCGAGCCGTCGGGGTGAACACGAAAAATGTCGGCGGATCCGGCACGCTCTGACGTGAATGCGATCCAGTCGCCTGTGGGAGACCAGGCCGGGTTGTAGTCAAGATTGCCCGGCTGGATGAGAGGACGCTCTCCGGTCCCGTCAGCATTCGAGATGAACAGCGTGGATTGCGTGGGGGCGATGCGCAGGAAGACGACGCGATCGGCGGCAGAGCAAGAGAGCGCCGTCAAGGCAAGCGCGAAGACGCAAAGAACCTGAAAGCGGAGACGTGACATCGTTTACTCCGACAGCGTGATTTGGGGAGAGGGAAGATTGATGCCCGGCTACTTTAACACGGGAGGCGGTCACTGAGGGGAAATCAATGCGGGCGGATTTTTGGCAGCGGACCACGGCCATGGCTGGCTGAGAGCCGGGAGCATGGCATACCAGGACAGGACGGCTGCGTCGGGCAACGTTCAATTGACCCCACGCCCTGTTTCCCGTAGACTAGGAAATTGCGAGGGATGCGGCTCGACTTGCATTCTTGACCGCATCATTTTTCCCTGACAATCAGGGCTTGAGATTAAGGAAGAGCAATGGCAAACCATGTATCCGCGCTGAAGCGCGTTCGTCAGACCGAGACCCGCACCGCGGTCAACCGCGCCAACCGCACCCGCGTGCGCTCCAGCCTGCGCGCCCTGCGCGAGGCCATCGCCAAGGGCGACGTGAAGGCCGCACAGGCGCAGTATCGCGAGACCGTCTCCACCCTCGACAAGAGCGTCCAGAAGGGCATTCTGCACGACAACACCGTTTCCCGCTACAAGAGCCGCCTGAATGCGCGGCTGAAGGCCCTGGCCACCGCCAAGGCATAGCGCGACGCAACAAAATTTGCGCAAGCGGCCGGGATCACTCCCGGCCGTTTCTGTTTGTTCCGGCAGGCCCGTACACCCTTCTGGCTAGCTCAACCGCTCAAAGATGCCAGCCGCGCCCATTCCTCCGCCCACGCACATGGTCACCATGCCGTAGCGAACCTGGCGGCGGCGCATCTCGCTCAAGAGCGTGGCAGTAAGTTTGGCGCCTGTGCAGCCCAGCGGGTGGCCGAGCGCGATAGCGCCGCCGTTCACGTTGACCCGCTCCGGATCGAGCCCCAGCGCACGAATGACGGCCAGCGACTGCGCGGCAAACGCCTCATTCAACTCGATCAGGCCGATGTCGTTGAGGGTGAGGCCGGCCCGCTTAAGCGCCCTGGGAATGGCTGTGATGGGGCCGATGCCCATCTCTTCCGGCAGGCATCCGGTGACGGCATAGGCCACAAAGCGCGCCAGTGGGGCAATGCCGAGTTCCCTTGCCCGGGCTGCATCCATCAGCACCGTGGCAGCAGCGCCGTCGGAGGTTTGCGAGGCATTGCCCGCGGTGACGGTGCCCTGCGCATGGAAGGCGGGCTTCAGCTTCGCCAGTGCCTCGGCGGATGTGTCGGCGCGCGGACCTTCATCGGCGGCAAAGATCGTCTGTGTGACGACCGGCTTGCCAGCCTTTGTGCCGGGAACCGCGGAGGTTACGGAAACGGGAATCAGCTCTTCGGCAAAGCGCCCTGCCGCCTTCGCAGCCAGGGCCTTCTGGTGGCTGGCGAGAGCGAAAGCGTCCTGATCTTCGCGGCTGATGCCGTAGTGGCGGGCGACTCGCTCGGCGGTAAGGCCCATGGTGAGCAGCGCGGCGGGGTAGTGCTCGGAGAGCCAGGGGTTTGGGCTGGGTTTCAGGCCGCCCATGGGCAGCAGGCTCATGGACTCAGCCCCGCCCGCGACCACGACGCGGCAGCCGCCGGTGCGGATGCGCATGTCAGCCTGCGCGATGGCTTCAAGGCCCGAGGCGCAGAGGCGGTTGACGGTGACGCCGGGCACCTCGACCGGCAACTGAGCACGCAGCGCGGCAAAACGCGCAATGTTCCAGCCCTGCTCGGCCTCAGGCTGCGCGCAGCCAAGGATGACGTCGTCGATTTCGGCCCTGTCCAGGCCGGGAACCCTGTCCAAAGCGCTGCTCAACGCAGTTGCGGCGAGGTCGTCGGGGCGGGTGGTGGAGAGAGAGCCCTTGGGGGCACGGCCCACCGGGGTTCGCACGGCGCTTACGAGAACGGCTTCGGGCATGACGGCTGCTCCTTGGGACGTACATCCAACACTGCAATCCATTGCCGCCGCAGTTCAGGGCCTGTTCGCACTGCCCGGGCAGATGGCGGGCAGTGCGAACAGGCCCTAGTCCGGCGTCTCCAGCTTTATCCAGGCATGGCTCGTGTAGAAGTGGTAGACCGTTCGGCGGTTGATGATCGAGTCGGCCAACGCTTCGTGGTCCAGCGGCGGAGCACGATGCTCCATGCCCGATTGCGCATCATGCACCTGCTCCGGCGTCGCCGGATCGATGCCCCAGTTGAAGCCCAGAACACCGCTGGGATCGTGGGGCTGCAACCGCTCCGTCTCCGGGGCCGAGGCCAGCTCGATCGGCGCGCCCGGCGCACTGCCCAAAAAGACCAGGAGAGAAACCGTCCCGTTGGCCGCGCACAGCACGGCCCAGTCCGAAGAACCGGCCCGCTCCAGGCTGGCGCGCACCACGTTCTCAGGCCGGTGCGCCTGGTATGTCTGCGGAATCATGCAGCCGCGCTTATGGAGAATGTCCTGAATCCCGGCTGGCAGAGCTGGAAACGAGCTGATGGGAAGGCGGCGGATAAGATACGGAACGGCATTCCCGCCCATGGTGATTTGGCCGGACTCCGCGAGTTGCGGCACCTCCGCGGGCGGCGCATTCTGCCCTTGTGCCCGCGCAATTCCCGGCGTCAGCAGTAATACCGTCAGCAGAATGTACATCGCTCGCATCATCAAACCCCTAGTTGCGCAGCGGCTTCCCGGCCTTCAGTGTAAACGCAATGCGCTCCTGCGTCTTGCGCTCGCCGCAGAGCGACAGAAACGCCTCCCGCTCCAGGTCGAGCAGATACTGCTCGCTGACCGGGGTTCCGGGCGTGACGCGGCCGCCGCAGAGGACGTATGCCGCCCAGCGGGCCACTTTCTGGTCATGCTCGGATGCGAAGCCTGCCTCGCCCATCAGGTTGATTCCCGTCTCCAGCATGGCAAGGGCGGCCGTGCCGGGCGCGGGAACCTGCATGCGCGGCTGCGGAGCGGCATAGCCTGTCCCGGCCAGCACGGCCGCCTGCGCCCTGGCGTCCAGCAACAGGCGCTCGCGGTTGAGGGTGATGCGATCCGCGGGCGAAAGCAGGCCGAGCGAGCGCGCCTCCGCAGCCGATGAGGAAACCTTTGCCATGGCAAGCGTTTCGAGCGTTCGCTTGAGCGCAGTGGCCAACTCCGCTGACTGCGCGAAGCGTGAGGGCGGATCGCGGGGATCGGGGGGCGCCAGCGCGGCCGCCGCGTCCACGGCCCGCAGCAGCATCTCTTTGGTGCCGCCGCCGCCGGGAATGAGGCCTACGCCCGCCTCAACCAGCCCGATGTACGTTTCTGCGTGCGGCTGGCGGCGCGCTGCGTGCAGGCAAATCTCCGCGCCACCGCCGAACGTCATGCCAAAAGGCGCCACCACCACCGGCCGTGGGCAGAACTTGATGGCCGCGGTCATCTGCTGGAAGCCCCGAATGGCCGCGTCCACCTCTTCCCACTCGCCCTCCTGCGCCACCAGCAGCAGTTGCAGCAGATTGGCGCCAACGCTGAAGTTGTCGCGGTCGCCGGTGATGACAAAGCCGGCAAAATCGCGCACGGCAGTCGAATCGGGATGCAGCACCGACGAAGCCAGCGCCACCACATCGCCGCCGATGGCGCTTTTGAGGGAGTGCAGCTCGATGCACGCGATGCCGTCGCCCAGGTCCACCAGCGAGGCTCCGGCGTTGCCGCGCACCACGCCGCGCGCGCGCCGGACGCTCGCCACCCGCGCATGCCCGGGAACTGTTGCGGTCTTCTCCATCCTGCCCGTCTGCGGCTGGAAGCATGCGCTGTCGGCATACCATGCGGCATGCCCGGCGGCGAGCAGGGACTCGACACGCGAGCTGGGCGCGATGCTCAGAGCCTTCATGCGGCCGACGGTCGCATCCACGCCTGCCGCATCCCACATCTCAAACGGCCCCAGCTCCCAGTTGAAGCCGGCGCGCATGGCCATATCGATGGAAGCTGCGT
Organism: Acidobacteriota bacterium; assembly: GCA_028876395.1. GTDB lineage: Bacteria > Acidobacteriota > Terriglobia > Terriglobales > Acidobacteriaceae > Telmatobacter. The sequence continues at coordinate 19,380 of JAGWRX010000099.1, read as the reverse complement.
CTCCGGCAGCCTCGCCGATGCGGTCCGCGGCAAAGTTCCACAGCGACGCCAGAAAGGACCACAGGAAGCGGGCAGCCTTGTCTTTGGCGGGGTCATTGGCCAGCAGCAGGCGCAGGCGCTCCTGCACCGTGGCCGCGTTCCTGGCCATTTCAAGAGCGGGCAAGGCGGGTTTGGCGGCAGGGCGATACTCGAAGGTACTGAGGTCGAGCACAAGCCTCTGATCCTTGCCATCGGCGCCGCGGCTCTTCTTGTAGAAGCCCTGCCCAGCCTTGTCGCCCAGCCAGCCACGCCGCACAATCTCCGCGAGAATGCCGGAAAACCCGCCTCCGCTGACGCCCTGGGGAAAGTTGGCCGCCACATGGGCGAGAATGTCGATGCCCACCATGTCAGCAAGGCGAAACGTCCCGCTGCGTGGCCAGCCGATAGCCGGGCCGGTCAGCGCGTCCACCTCCTCGATGGTCAGCCCCTGCTCCAGCATGAGCGTGGCCGCAGTAAACATGACGGCGACTCCGATGCGGTTGGCGATGAAGTTGGGCGTGTCGCGGGCGAAAACCACCTGCTTGCCCAGAATGCGGTCAGCAAAGGACGCGAAAGCGGAGATGATGCCGGGGTCGCTCTCCGCCGTAGGAATCAGCTCAAGCAGGCGCATGTAACGCGGCGGGTTGAAGAAGTGCGTCCCGAAGAAGCGATCGCGCCGCGCGCCCAGGCCTGCGGCGATGGCTCCAACCGGCAGGCCGGATGTATTCGTCGTCAGCACGGCGTGCGGAGCGAGATGCGGCACGACACGGTCGAGCAGCGCCCGCTTGATCTCAAGATTCTCCGCGACAGCTTCAATCACCCAGTCGCACGAGGCCAGCTTCGGCAGGTCGTCCTCGAAGTTGCCCGGGGTGATAAGCGCGGTCAGCGCGGGTTCGTAGAAGGCGGCCGGCTTTGCCTTGAGAAGCGCATCGAGCGCTGCCGTGGCCAGGCGGTTGCGGCGCTCCGCGCTTTCACCCTCTGGAACCAGATCGAGCAGAAACGTGGGGATGCCGGCATTGGCCAGATGAGCGGCGATGCGCGAGCCCATGGTGCCGGCGCCCAGCACCGCGGCGCGGCGGACCAGAAATGGCTGTGCGGCAAAGCCCGGCGCGGCGGTTGCAGCCTCGGCAGTAGTGCTCATAAGTGCGCTCCCTGCGCGGATTGATCCTGGAAGCGGTCGCCCGCGCGAAGACGTTCCAGAGCATACGGAAGCCCGGTTTACCGGGTCAAGGCGACACCTCGCAGACCGCCCCGGTTTGAATTGATCGTCCAGCCGGACTACAATCTGCTGTTCCGGGCTTCACGTTCGGGGCAGTGGGAGCCTTCTCCATGGCCCGCATCGAGGCTTTAGTTCATCCGCCGGCAGCCGACCCCTCCATCAGCGATCTGACTCAAGCTGCCCTTCACGGTATTACTTTCGCCCTGGCCTCAGTGGGCCGCGCGTTTGTTTGCCTCGATCCTTCGTTTCGCATTGTCCATGTCTCCTACCTGATTGACCAGCTGCTTGGCGTGGGAACGGCCGCGCAGCTTCGCGGACGCCTCGTGGAGGAGCTGCTCGGTTCGGAGCTGTTTGGCCCGCGCGGACCGCTGCGCCAGGCCTTGCTGGACGGGCAGATGCGCGAGGGCTGGCGCGCCACCCTCAGGTTCGGCAGCGGCCCTCCGCGGCTGGTGTCCATCACGGCTGCGCCCATGATCCAGGAGCGCAACGACATCTGCGACCCGCGCGTGATGTACCTTGTCCTGCTGCGCCCGGCCGAGGAGGAACAGGTCTGCCCCGAAGCACCGGTTTACTATTCCGGGGTGGTTGCCTGCTCGCCCGCCATGCAGCGCATCTTCCGCCTGGTGGAGACGCTGCAGCACAGCGAAGCTACCGTGCTCATCACCGGCGAAAGCGGCACCGGCAAGGAGGTCGTGGCAAGGGCCATCCATGAGCGCTCGACGCGCGCCGGCGGCCCGTTTATCGCCGTCAACTGCGGCGCGCTGCCGCCGGACCTGCTGGAGTCAGAACTCTTCGGTCATGTCCGCGGCGCGTTTACCGGCGCCGTGCGCGACCGCGTGGGGCGCTTTGAGCTGGCCTCGCAGGGCACGCTCTTTCTGGACGAGATTGGCGATCTTCCGCCGCTGCTTCAGGTCAAGCTGCTGCGCGTGCTGCAGGAGCGCCAGTATGAACGCGTGGGCGAAAGCTCCACGCGCACCACCAACGCGCGCATTGTGGCGGCCACCAACGCAGACCTGCGCGTGGCGCTGCGCGAAGGACGCCTGCGCGAGGATCTCTACTACCGGCTGTGCGTGGTGCCCATCGACGTTCCGCCCCTGCGCGAGCGCCGCGAGGATATCGCCCCGCTGGCCATGAGCCTGCTGAACCGCATCACGGCCCAGCATGGGCTGATGCGCCGCATCTCGCCCCAGGCCATGCGCTCCCTGCTGGATTACTTCTGGCCGGGAAACGTGCGCGAGCTGGCCAACGTCATCGAATACGCCGTCGCCGTAGCCAAGATGGAAACCATCCTGCCCGAGGACCTGCCCGAAGAAATCCGGCAGCTGGCCCACGCTTCTCATCGTGCCTATGCACCGCCGCCGCCCTCGGCTTGCCTGCTCCCTTCGCACACCCATGATCCGTTGCCGCCGCCCGATGCGGAAGTGAAGCAGCTGCTCGCCGCTCTCGAGGCGAATCGCTGGCGGAGAGCCGAGACGGCCAGGGCTCTGGGCCTGAGCCGTTCAACGCTCTGGCGCCGGATGCGCGAATTGAACCTTGTCTAGCAAAATTCGCATCGTCTGATACATTTTGGCGCAGCGTGAAACATATTGCTGCAACATCGCGTCTCAAGCGCGATGCTGAGCCCGCCCAAGTCTCTCATTCCAAAAGCAACTTGATCTGGCATGAAACGTGCCATGACTTCTTATGGAGAGTTCGCTCCAGCCGCACTCGAATCCAGCGGCACTCCAAAGACGGACTCCCAGGGAAGCGAGAAGAATGAGAACGGACTATCGCTGGAACACGCTTATTGCAAAACCTTTCCTGGCAGTGCTTTTGCTGCTGCTATTCCCCCTCGGCCTTTCCGCGACGGACGGGCATTTCCTGCATGGCGCCGGGCCGGTGAACGAAGCCATGGGCGGCGCCGACACCGGAATCTGCCTGGACGCGACCGGCTCGATCGCCTGGAACCCGGCCTGCACTGCGCAGTTCAAGGGCCGGCGATTCGAATTTCATGGGACGATCTTCGTTCCCTGGCGTTCGCTGTCGAGCACGGTCGATGCCAACGCATTTGGGCCAGGCATGCCCTCGGCGACGCTGAGCGGAACCACGGTCAGCCATACCAACACGTCATTCATGCCCGGTCTGGCGTTTATCTATCATCCGGACGGCAGCCGCAATGCGTATCACGCCGCGATGCTGGCGGTCAGCGGCTTTGGCGTGGACTACGACCAGAACACCGACTTCTCCAATCCCATTCTTACTCCGCAGGCCCCCAACGGCTTCGGGTTTGGCAAGCTACAGTCGAACTATGCTCTGCTGACCATGCCCCTGGGCATGTCGCGGCAGGTCTCCGATCATCTCTCCGCAGGCTTCTCTCTGGTGCCCGCGTTCTCCATGCTCAAGGTGGTTCCAGCGCCCTTTGCCACACCGGTGACCGCGGGGAGCACGATGGCCTATTACCTTTCGGCGTCAAACAGCGCCTGGACGTTCGGCGTGGGCGCGCAGGCCGGCCTGCAGTATAAGTTCAACGACGTATGGAGCGCGGGCGTCTCATACCACACGCCAGTCTGGTTCCGCGACTTCAAGTGGCAGATGGCCGACCTGACCGGAGCCAAGCATAACGTGGAGTTCGAGATGGACCTGCCGCAGCTGGTTTCGCTGGGCGTGGGCATCTCGCCCAGCGAGCGCACGCACATCGGCGTGGACGCGCGCTGGTTCGACTATGCCGATACGACGGGCTTTGACAAGTCGGGCTACAACAACAACGGGGCCGTTGTCGGCTTTGGATGGAACAGCATCTGGGCTGTGGGCGGCGGCGTGGAGCAGCAGGTTACGTCGAGCACCAAGGTGATTGGCGGGTATAACTACTCGCAGAATCCCGTGCCGGCCAAGTTTTCCTTCTTCAACACGCCCGCGCCGGCCATCGTGCAGCATCACGTGTCGGGCGGCGTGGTGCAGAAGGTGGGAAGCTGGGACGTGAACGTGACCTACTACCACGCATTCCAGAACTCCATCACGGGGCCGTGGATTTCAGGGCAGGGTCCGATTCCGGGCACCAGCGTGACGAGCAAAATGTCAGAGAACTCAGTGACCATCGGGCTGGCGAAGAGCTTCTAGGCGCGCCTTCACAACAACCCCTGCAGGCCATACCGCCGTCTGGGATGCATCCAGACGGCGGAGGTTTCTTGGGGTCTGCCGCGCCGGTTCAGGCTCGCCCGCTGCGGTATTCTCAAATCTGGGACTCATGACTGAGAGCCAGTGGGTGGCGTCCCGCCTCGAAATGGTCCTCGTCAATCAAAGCGCATGGGAGACTGCCGCCGGGCTGGCACTGATGGTGTTATTGGCTGCGGGCGCCATATGGATTTTCGGAAGGCGGCGGCTCACAGCGGATGAACTGGAGCTGGCGCGCAGGCGATTTCTGTCACAGTCCGGGCGCCTGGTGGACGGCATGCTGCTGGACGTGTGCGAGATGGAAGCCGGCGACGGCCGCACGCTCACCCTGCTGGTTTACAGCTACCGGATCGGCGGCGTGGACTACGAGTGTTCGCAGGATATTACGGCCTTGCGCGACGTGGTGGACCCGGCACAGGTGCGTGTCGGATTTCCCTGCTCCGTACGCTACCAGCCGGGCAGCCCGCAGAACAGCGTGGTGGTTGCCGAGGAGTGGTCGGGGCTGCGCGCCGGCCTGCCGGATATGCCCTGGCCCGGCGGCTCCGACCAGGGGCCCGGAGAGCCGCGGCGCCGCTGGCCACGCTACCGCTGATCTGCCACGCGCCGCGGGCGTGGTAGCAGTTGGCGCGCGATACCCACCCCCGTTTACACTGCCCCTATGCACGTGCATGCCGCGCCTGCCGGACCCGGTGCAGACAGGACGACGTCCGTACTGCGCTTCTCGCTGGTGGCCACTCTCGCCTACGTCGTGGTGACCTTTGTGGCGGGATTGCGCGCGCACTCGCTGGCGCTCCTGTCAGAGGCGGGGCACAACGTCTCGGACTTTCTGACTTTGCTGCTCAGCTTTGCCGCGGTCTATTTCCAGACCCGCCCGGCAGACAACTCGAGGACCTTCGGCTACCAGCGGGCCGGCGTGCTGGCCGCTTTTGTCAACGCAGCCAGCCTCATCGTCATCGCCCTCTGGATTGCCTTCGAGGCCATCCATCGTCTCAGCGAGCCGGTGGCCGTCCACCCCAAACTCATGATGTATGTCGCCGCGGCGGGAGTCCTGATGAACGGCGTGATTGCCGCCCTGTTGTGGGGCGTGGCCCGCGACGTGAACATGCGCAGCGCCTTTCTGCACATGGCCGGCGACACGCTCTCGACGGCCGCCGTCATCGCCGGAGGCGCGGGCATCCTGCTCACCGGCCAGAACTGGATCGACCCCGTGCTGTCCCTGTTGATCGCGGGGTTCATCCTCTGGTCAAGCATCGGCATCGTGCGCGAAACACTGAACATCCTGCTGGAAGGCACGCCCCGCGGCGTTTCGCTCAGCGAGATCCGGGCGGGCATGGAGGCTGTGGAAGGCGTGGTCAACGTGCACGATCTGCACGTCTGGAGCCTCGGTTCGCACTCCCGCGCGCTGGCCTGCCATGTGACCATCGCGGACATTCCCCCGTCGGAGAGCGTGTTTATTCTGGGCAAGCTCAACCACGTGCTGCACGATCATTTTCACATCAGCCACACCACCATCCAGTTTGAGCACATCGGCTGCGGAGAGCTGGACGTCTGCGTGATCCCCATGGAGAAACTTGCCGGGGAGGCCGCCCACAGCCACCACGGCCACGCGCACTAAGCACCACTTTGAGGAGGTCAGCCCCTTGATTCGCCGTCGCGTTGCGTTGCCCGCACTGTGTTTCGCCCTGCTCGTCTTTGTTCCCAGCCAAACGTGGTCCGCACCGCAGGCTGCCGCGCCCGCCGCCGCGCAACTCGAAGCACTTTCCGGGGAGTATACAAACCCCGATGAACCGGACACGCCGATCAGCTTTTACGTCCGGGATGGCAAGCTGGTTGTTGAGTCAGAGCGCGGCGTGCCGACGGAGTTGACGCCCGGCACCGCGCTTGAATTCATCGTTCCCGATTCGAAGAACAACTTCCGCTTCAGCCTTGATTCCGCGGGCCACGCCGTGGAGGTCGTTCATTCGAATGAGCCGGGCATCGTCTACAAGCGCACCGGGGCTGCGGTCCATCACGTCTTCCACGACTACCAGCGCTCTGAGGCGATGATTCCCATGCGCGACGGCGTCAAGCTGCACGCGGTGATCCTGAAGCCCGCCGACATTTCCACGCCTCTTCCCTTCCTGATGATGCGCACGCCGTACGGCGTGGACGGCACCTCTCGCGCCTCATTTTTTGGCAACCGCCCGGAACTGGCGCGCGCCGGCTACATCTACGTAGCCGAGGACATTCGCGGACGCTTCAAGAGCGAGGGTGAGTTTGTGATGATGCGCCCGCTCGCCGACCACAAAGATCCCAAGTCCATCGACGAGAGCACCGACACCTACGACACCGTGGCCTGGCTGCTGAAAAACGTGCCGGGCAACAACGGCCGCGTGGGCGTGGTGGGCACCAGCTATCCGGGCTTTCTGGCCATGATGGCCGGCATCGATCCGCACCCGGCGGTGAAGGCCATCTCCCCGCAGGCGCCGATGATCGACGTGTGGAAGGGCGATGATTTCTTTCACAATGGAGCCTTTCGCCAGACCTATGGCTACGACTACGTGCTGATGATGGAGTCGAGCAAGGAGAACTCAGAGGTCAACTACGGCAAGGACAAGGACGGCAAACCGCGCGACGGCTACGACTACTTCCTGGAGCGCGGCTCCTTTGCCGAGGACGTGAAGAAATCCGGCTCGAAGATGCTGCCCACGTGGAAGCTCTTCCTCGAACACCCAAGCTACGACACGGAGTGGGGTTCCCGCGCCGTGGAGAACCACCTGACCACCGTCGCCGTGCCCACGCTGACCGTCGGCGGCTACTACGACCAGGAAGACATGTGGGGACCCCAGGAAGAGTACGCGCAACTGGAGCCGCACGACACAAATCACGAGAATTTCCTCACGCTCGGCCCGTGGCGGCATGGGTCGTGGGCTTCGTCGTCACGGCACCTGGGCAACCTGAACTACACCGCGCCCGTCGGCAAGGAGTTCCGCGCGCAGATTGAGGCGAAGTTTTTTGCGCACTATCTGAAAGACGAGCCGGGCTTTGACCTTGAAAACTCCGCCAGCTTTCAGACCGGCTCAAACACGTGGCAGCATTACGCGCACTTCCCGCCCGTAAAGTCCGAGCCGACAAGCCTTTATCTGCAAGGCGAGGGCTCGCTCAACTGGAGCGACCCGAAGGCACAGCAGAAGACTAGCTTCGTGAGCGACCCCGCCAATCCGGTTCCCTACCGGCACCGGCCCATCCAGCCCACCTACGGCGAGGGCTCGCAGTGGTACAACTGGCTCACCGAGGACCAGCGCTTTGTGACCGGCCGCAAGGACGTGGCTGTGTGGAAGCTGCCCGTGCTGAAGAAGGACATGATTGTGACCGGCGAAGTGGTGGCCGACATCTACGCCTCCTCGACCGGGACCGACAACGACATGGTGGTGAAGCTCATCGACCAGTACCCGGAGGACGATCCCGACCCGAAGATGCGCGGCTACCAGCTGATGACCAACGCCGAGATCTTCCGCGGACGCTACCTGAGCAGTTTTGAAAAGCCCACCCCGCTGCGGGCCAACTCCATCCACGAGTACCGCTTCAGCCTGCACGATGTGGACCACGTCTTCAAGGCCGGGCATACGGTGCTGGTGGAGATTCAGAGCACCTGGTTCCCGCTCTACGACCGCAACCCGCAGACCTTTGTGCCGAATATCATGACGGCCAAACCCGAGGACTACAAGCCGGCGACGGTGACCATCTACTCGGACCCGGACCATGAGTCGAACGTGCAGATGCCGCTGATGAACGCCTGCGACCAGATTGACTGCTTCTGAGGCAGGCCCGGCTTGGCTGGGAGGGCCGTTCCGGGGTATACTGAGGATTCGGCAAGCCGAGGGGTGGTGTGTCTTTGTGCTCCCCGAGGGCCGTTCCGGCATCGGATGCCGGTGTGGCGCGGTGGGATGAGCGCCTGAATGCGGCTGCGGCGGCACGAAACACCGACGAGATTTGGAGCAAAGCAATGGCACAGGTATGCGACGTTTGCGGCAAAGGGCCGCAGTTTGGCAATAACATTTCGCACGCGCACAACGTGACGCGGCGGCGCTGGAACGTGAACCTGCAGGCAGTGAAGGCGCTGGTGAACGGCTCGGCGAAGCGGATTCGCGTGTGCACCAGCTGCATCAAGGCCGGCAAGATCGCCAAGGCCTAAGCGCCCGGCGACATCACAGGTTTGACCAGGACCCCGTCCATCCGAGGACGGGGTTTTGTTGTGCCCAAAAGATTCCTGGCGGCCTCAAGGCTGGCTTGACGCGGCTGCGGGCGTAGGCGCCGCGTGGGACGTGGCAGGCAGTAGCGGATTCTCCCAGGGAAAAGCGTCCGCGTCGAGGCCGCCCGGGGACCATCGCGTGACAATCGCCTGTGCCAGCCTGCCCAGAGCCTGCTCGGCCGCGTTATCGCCGGTCCAGCGCTGATCGGCATTGTCGAACGTGAAAGCGGCAATCACCACCGGGCCGGCCTTCGTCGAAATAAGCGCGACGTCATTGCGCACGGCATCGAGAGCGCCGGTCTTGTTGGCAATGGCCGAGCCGTGTTCACTGGTGTCCTCCGACTCAAGATAGCGGGGCAGACTGTCGCGGTCCTGCTGGCTGCGCAGCATGTGCAGGATGGCTCCGCAGATCGGGCCGTCGCCGGGCAGTGCGGCGGAGTTGTCGAGCGCCAGATGGCAGGTGGCGAAGCGCTCCATGATGGAGGCCATTTCGCGCGGCGTGGTCTTGCCCAGGCCGAAGAGCGGCTGATCCGGCGGCATGGGGCCTTGCGCGGGCACGTAGACCTTCTTGTACAAAACCGTCTGGCGCAACCCGGCGGCACGAAGCGTGGCGTTGATATGGTCGAGGCCGAGGCGGTCAATGGCCATGTTGGTGGCGGTGTTGTCGCTGAGGATCACCATGAGCGTGAGCGTGTCGCCGAGCGTGAGCGCGATGGGCGGCGTGAGTTCACCGAGCACGCCGGAGCCTTCCACCTGATTGGGCCGCGTGAGCACCAGACGCTCCGCGAGCGTGGCCTTGCCTGCGCGAATCTGCTCTGCCGCATCGAGCAGAATGCCGAGCTTGATCACCGAAGCAGTCTTGACTGGCAAATCGGGCGAGAGCGAGGCGGTCTGGCCAGTGCGCAGATTGTGGGCGTAAAGAGCCACTTTGCCGTGGTGCGCCTGTGCGATGGCCTGGATTTGCTGGTCGAGCTGCGCGTCTTCCTGCGCATATGAGGGCCGTGCAAGAGCAAATGCGGTGAAAATGCAGGCAGCGAGCAGTGCGCATCGTGTCTGGTGATGGGGAAAGCTCATGCAGACAGAGTAGCGCGCCGCGGCAGCTATTTTGTGCGCTCGAAGTTGAGCGAGGCGGAGTTAATGCAGTAGCGCAGGCCGGTGGGGCGCGGGCCGTCAGGGAAGACGTGGCCGAGGTGGCCTCCGCAGCGGGCGCAGGTGACCTCAATGCGGCGCATGCCGTAGCTCCGGTCTTCGTGCTCCTCGACGGCCTTGGAGTCGGCGGGCAGCATGAAGCTGGGCCAGCCGCAGTGGGAGTCGAACTTGGCGCCGCTGAGAAAGAGCAGCGCGCCGCAGCCCGCGCAGTGGTAGTTGCCGGTTTCGTGGTTCTCAGTGAGCGTGCCGGTGAAGGGCCGTTCCGTGCCCTTTTCGCGCAGGACGTGATACTGCTCGTGCGTGAGCATGGCGCGCCATTGCGCCTCGGTGCGGGCAATCTTCTCGGGGACTTCGCTCATCGGGAACCTCCTGAACGGGACTGCGGTTGGACGCGCGGGCGGCGGGGATGACGCGACCGGCGCGATACGTCAGACTTCGGCGACCAGCTCGATTTCCACCAGGACATCTTTGGGCAGGCGAGCGACCTCGACCGTGGTGCGCGCGGGCGCCGTGACGCCTTCAGGCGCGAGATAAGCGCCGTAGACCGCGTTCATGGCAGCAAAGTCGTTGAAGTCCTTGAGAAAGACAGTGGCTTTCACAACCTGAGCCATGCTGCTTCCAGCTGCCTCAAGGATGGCCTTCAGGTTTTCGAGCACGCGGGTGGTCTGCTCCGTGATGCCGCCGGGGACGACCTGCTGCGTTACGGGATCGAGCGCAATCTGGCCGGCGGTGAAGATGAGGTTGCCGGTGCGGATGGCCTGCGAGTACGGACCGATGGCGGCAGGCGCTCCGGTGGTGGCGATGACGTGTTTGCTCATGCCCTGATTGTAGAGCGGCCGGGCGGCGGATTAACGCCAGACCGCCAGCAGAGCGCCGGTGCCGAGCAGGCCGATGAGCCAGTAGGCGGAGTTGATGGCGAAGTATTGGAAGGGGCGTCCCTCGTAAATTCTCTGGGGATAGAGCGGAGCTGCGACAAATCCCAGCCAGCAGATGAAGCCGACGAAGACGCCCCAGCCCACGCTGTCCGCGCCGGACCAGCCGACGATATGCGCGAGAACGAATGCCAGCAGAAGGTCACCGATGAACGAGGCCACCATGCCGTGGACCACTCCCTTCGGTTTTTCTCCCTGCTTGCGGCCCACGATCTCTGTCCACGGCTTGGCAAAGAGCAGCGGCGAGTACCAGGCAGCGCCGAGCAGCCACAGGAAAATGGCAGAGACAATCACAGCCCAGTGGTTGAAATGCAGGTGATGCATTGGGAAACCTCCGGCATGAAAGGGATTAAGGGGGCGTTGAGCCGTAGGCGCAGGGGATGCGCCTTGACCATGACTCTTATTCAGGGTGTTGTGCTCTGTCAAGCGGAATCGGCAAGCGGGCGGCTGGGATCAGCACATCCCGCCCGGCACACTTGCTCACAGGGGAGCAAGCTGCAGGACGGGATGGCGACGATGGACGATGCCGAAAGCCCGATGCGGGCCGCGCTTAGACGAGCTTGGCGTCGAGGGTGACTTCGGTGTTACCAGCAAAGAGCTTGGAGATGGGGCAGCCGACCTTGGCGTTGCCCGCGGCCGTGTCAAAGGCTTCCTTGCTGGCGCCGGGAACGCTGGCCGTGGTGGTGAGCGCAATCTTTGTCACGGCAAAGCCGCCTTCGGTCTTGGCCAGAGTGACGGCCGCGTGGGTCTCAATCTTCTCGGGCGTCAGGCCGGCCTCGCCCAGCTGCGCGCCCAGTGCCATGGAGAAGCAGCTCGCGTGCGCCGCCGCGATCAGTTCCTCGGGCGTGGTGCCGGAGGCTGCACCTTCAAACCGCGTGGCAAAGGAGTAGTTTGCGTTGCTCAGCACGCCCGTCGCCGTCGAAATGGTGCCCTTGCCTTCCTTCAGTGAACCTGTCCAAACCGCACTTGCCTTGCTTGCCATAGTCCCTCCTTGGGATTACTTGTCCTAATGAAGTTGGGTTGATTGCGTGCGCCATCCAAGGGGAAATGCGGACAGCGCCTCAACGTTGATTCCTGAGGCACCCCGCGCAATGCCGCGCGGCCTGATGCCCACTCCTCTATGTTAGTCTCTCCAGCATGCTGCCGCAGCGGCCCCGCGCCCTTGACCCTGATTTTGCGCCTGATTTCCCACAAAGTGGTGCGCTATGCCCCGCCGGGGCCCAGCCGCCCGTGGAGCACCACTGCCAGGTGTGCCCCACGTGCAGCAGCCGGCTGACCGGCCACCGCTGCAAGCTGATCTGCACGCAGTGCGGCTACTACCTGAGCTGCGCGGATTATTACTAGCCGATTGCGCGGGCGGTGAGCGCCGGGCCGGCGGTTGTTCAAGGTATGCATTTCTCTGGCCACGTGCATGAGACCCGGAGCATCCGGCAAGGCACGCTGCAGGCCTGACGGCATTGACAGGATCTTCGATGCCAACTAACTTGAATTCAGTACATCTTCCCCATGAAGCACACTTTTACCACCAGAATCGCCTGTAGTTGTCCCTGCTCTCGCTAGCGCCAGCTGGCCTGTTCGCGATTCCGTGCTTTCCCGACATATTCCACTCATCTTGATTTCAGAACATTGAGGCTTCGTGTTCACTCTCAGGACACTCCATTTCTGCAAGGACTCCGGCGGCGTGTTGCGCATGCCGCGGATTGTGCTTTCCCCGTGTCCCGGCTGTCGATGTTTTCGGCAACTCGCATGCAAGTTGAGTGAGCGGCAGACAAACACCAAAGACACCGCAGACAGCTTCCCTGCCCTGCGCGGCCCTGCACGGGGGCGAAGACGGCGGTCGGGAAGCACGAGGATGATGAAATGGCGAGCAGGTTTGTTTTCTTTTTCCTGGTTCTGGGTATTGCTGCGCAATTTGCCGCGGCCCAGAGCAATCCCCTGGCCGCGGTTGCGGACACGGCCGCAAGAGCCGCGTCGATTCCGGCCGATGACGTCAGAGGCATGTTGAATGAAGTGAGGACGCTGATTCGCTCGCAGGCAGAGCAACTGGAGAGCCAGCGCAAGCAGATTGAACGCCAGCAGATCGAAATCGAGGAATTGCGGCGCGATGTGGCATCTGCCAGACGGGACGGCGGTTCGATCACCGAGCAGGAGTTGGAGGCGGCTTCCACCGTGGCGCTGCTCAATTCCGGGGCATCGTCCCTCAAGGCCACATCGTCAGTGGAGACGGCGACTCTGCCGGCGATTCGCTCTGCTGTTGTGGCAATGAAGCGCGCGCAGCAAAGTGCGGGCAACGATTCCGGCGATGCGCCGCTCTCAATCCGGTTTGGCCGCGGATCGCTCACGCCCGGCGGCTGGGTGGACTTTACCGCGTATTACCGCTCGACGGACGTGGGCAGCGGCCTCGGCACAAACTTTGCTTCGATTCCGTTTGACGACACGGTGCAAGGCGGGCTGAGCGAGGCGCGCTTCACGGCGCAAAGCTCGCGTATCTCTGTGCGGGCCGACGAGAACTTTGGAGCCACGCGGGTTTTCGGCTATGCGGAAGCGGACTTCAACGGCTACTTTCCTCCCAATGGCTATGTGAGCACGAACTCGGACACGATGCGTCTGCGCGTGTATTTCACGGATCTTTCCCGAGGCCGGTGGGAACTGCTTGGCGGCCAAAGCTGGTCGCTGTTGACGCCGAATCGCGCCGGGGTCTCGCCGTTTCTGTCGGAGATCTACAACACGATGCACCTGGACACGAACTACCAGGTGGGACTGACATTCGCGCGACAGGCGCAGCTGCGCGCGGTCTATCACATTTCCAACTACATCGCTCTAGGCCTCTCTGCTGAAAACCCTCAACAGTTCAGCGGCAACGCGGTCACATTTCCGGCGCTGTTTGACGCCGCTCAAACCGATCTTGGCTCAAGCACCGGAGCAGGCGGCGGAACAGCCACGCCAACACTGCATCCGGATTTCATCGCCAAATTGTCGGCCGATGCCGGTTGGGGTGATCGCAATTGGCATTTTGAGGCCGCCGGACTGTTGACGCCTATCGCGATCCTGACTCCAGCGTCGGTCACCAAAACCGGCAGCGCGAAAGACTTTCATGAGGGCAGCGGCATTTCGGTGGCCGCCAATCTGGAGGTTGTGAAGGGCCTTCACGTCATTCTCGCCGGCTTTTGGAGTGATGGCGGCGGGCGTTATATCGGAGGGCTGGGGCCGGCGTTTGTGGTGGCTCAGCCGGGTTCTTCCACTTCGCCGTTCGTGGCTCGACTGGTGCACTCCGGCTCAGGCATAGCCGCGGCGGAATGGCAGGCGAGCAAGTCTACGGTGCTTTCGCTTACATATAGCGGCGCCTATTTTGGCCGCGCCATCTCCACCGATCCGAGTACAGGAAGCTTCGTGGGCTACGGCTTCGCGGGCAGCGCAAACAGCAACAATCGAAGCTTGCAGGAGGGCACGTTCGCCTCGCTGACAACGCTGTGGAGGCACCCTTCCTACGGCTCCGTGCAGATGATTACGCAGAGCTCTTATGTGACACGCGCGCCCTGGTACGTGGCTCCGAAGAGCGCAGGAACTGCACACGTATTTGAAGGCTATGCCAACCTTCGCTATGTGCTGCCGTAGTCCGCGGGGAACATCGCCGGCCTTGCCCGGAGCACAAAGTTGCGAGGGCAATGCCATGCCTTGCTCGCCTTGCGGGTGGCTGCGAACTCGTCGCCGGGCTACCGGGCAACAGCGCCGAGCGGCAAGGCGCGCAGCAGGTGGGCGCGGGTGAGCACCTTGCGCGTGAGGCCGGTGAGCGCCATGCCGGCGGCATGAACGAGCGGAACCCAGCGCTGCTCGCCCGCGGCTACGGTCAGGACGCCCACTTCGTCCTCGCGCACGCTGCGGACGCGCACGTAGTAGTTGACCTGCATGATGGCGTGGCGCACGGTCATCAGCAGTTCCGGGCCGGGCACGGCGGCCTCGCGCAGGGCGGGCAACTGCCACATGCCGGGCATGACGGTTTGTGCGGCGGGACGCTGCTCCAGCAGCACCTCGCGGCGGGCATGGCCCGGCTCGCCGATGGTACGCACGGCGAGGGCGCAGGCCACCTCCTGGCTCAGCATGCGCGGCCTGGGCTGCGTCTTATGCTCGCCGCGGGTCTTGCAATCGCGGGCCAGCGGGCACGACATGCACTTGGGACTGCGCGGAATGCAGACCGTGGCGCCCAGCTCCATCAGGGCCTGATTGGAGTCGCCGGGCCGCTGCGCATCGAGCAGCTTCTCGGCCAGCGACTCAATTCTGCGCCGCAGGGCGGCTCCGCCGGAGCGGCGGGACGCGTCCCAGCCCTGCATGCGGCACAACACCCGCTCCACGTTGCCATCCACCACAGCCACGCGCTCGCCGTGTGCGATGCTGGCAATGGCTGCGGCCGTATAGGAGCCGATGCCCGGCAGAAGACGCAACTCGGCGGCCGTGGCGGGCAGGTTTCCGTTGTGGTGGCTGAGTACAAACTGCGCGGCCTTGTGCAGCATGCGGGCGCGGCGATAGTAGCCCAGGCCGCTCCACAGCGCGAGCACGTCCTGTTCGGGCGCGGCAGCCAGCGCAATCAGCGTTGGAAAGCGCTCCAGAAAAACCCGGTAGCGCTCTTCCACCACGGCCACGCGCGTCTGCTGCAGCATGATCTCAGAGACCCAGATGGCATAAGGATCGCGGCTGCGCCGCCAGGGCAGGTCGCGCTGGTTGTGCTCATACCAGGCGAGCAACTGCTGCCCCAGTTTTTCCAGCGCTGCCGGTTCGCGTTCCTGCCTGGCCATACGCCCAGCTTACGTTATTCTCGCGGGCGTATCTGCGTGAGTGCCTTTCCAGTACACGCGTTCGCTACAATCCAATGCGGAAGGAACCCGCCCGATGATGTGGCTCTCTGCGAGAAAGCTGTTTGGACTTGTGTTGCTGTCTATCTTATGGACCTGCGCCGTACCTTGCCTGCGCGCGCAGGCAGTGAACGCCGTTGACCTGAAACCCTCGCCGCAGCAGGTGGAGTGGCAGGATCTGGAGTTTGGCGTGATCATCCACTTCGGTACCAACACATTTCTCAACCGCGAGTGGGGCGATGGCGCCGCGGACCCGCACGTGTTCAATCCCACGCAGGCGAACCCGGAGCAGTGGGTGAAAGCCGCCAAGGCCGCGGGCGCGCGCTATGTGGTGCTGGTGGCCAAGCACCATGACGGCTTTTGCCTGTGGCCAACCGCGCAGACCCAATACAGCGTGGCGGCCAGCCCCTGGATGAACGGCAAGGGCGACCTGGTGCGCATGACCGCCGATGCGGCGCACAAGTACGGACTGAAGTTTGGCGTCTACCTCTCGCCATGGGATCGGCATGAGCCGCGCTACAAGGATTCGGCGGCGTATGACCTTTACTATCAGGCCGAGTTGGAGGAGCTGGCACAGAACTACGGCGACCTCGTCGAGTTCTGGCTGGACGGCGCGGGCAGCGCAGGGCATGTGTATGACTTCAAAAAGATCGTAGAGACGCTGCGCACCTACCAACCCAACACGCTGGTGTTTGCCGATATGGGCTTGTTTGACTACGGCGATGCGCGTTGGGTGGGCAACGAGAAGGGCAATATCCCGTACGAAAACTGGAACGTCATTGACCGGCACGGCTTTCTGCGCTGGCGGCCCGTGGAGGCCGATACGCCGCTGCACAAGATGCACTGGTTCTGGCACGCGAATGACGAGGCTTCACTCAAGTCTGTGGATGAGCTGATGAGCATCTACAAAAACACCGTGGGCCGCGGCGGGCAACTGATGCTCGGCATCGCGCCGGACAATCACGGACTGCTGCCGGATGCCGACGTGGCGCGGCTGCGCGCGATGGGCGAGGCCATTCGCGCGCGCTATGGCAACAACCTGGCCGTGCATCACGAGCCCACTGACGCGAACAGCGCCAGCGCGCTCGACGGCGATGAAGACACCTTCTGGTCCGCGCCCGCAGGCTCGCATCACGCGGAGTTGGAGGTGAGTTTTGCCAAGCCGGTCACGTTTGATCGCGCGCTCACCATGGAGTGGCTCAACGACGGCCAGCATGTGGAGAAGTACGCGATTGAAGCATGGCAGGGCGGCGGGTGGAAGCCGGTCGCGCAGGGCTACGCCATCGGCCACAAGAAGATTGACCGCTTTGCGCCGGTGACGGCAAGCCGCGTGCGCCTGCACATCCTGTCGAGCGTGGGCCAAGCGCACATTCGCGAGTTTCAGCTTTTCGGCGCGGAGGCCGCTAGCCCAGCAACTCCGCAGTGAGAGCGGACGCGGCCTTGAGTGCGGCGTCAATCTGCGACTGATCTTTGCCGCCGGCTTCTGCGATTTCGGGCTTGCCGCCGCCGGAGCCGCCTACGAGCTTGGCCACGGCGCCTACGAGTTTGCCCGCCTGAATGCGTTTGGTGAGCCCGGGCGTAACGCCGGCGATGATGGCGACCTTGCCCTCAGGCTGCGCGGAGGCCAGCACCACGATGCCCTCGCCAAGCTTCTGCTTCAGGTTGTCGACCAGCGTGCGGAGTTGGCCACGCTCGAGCGAGTCAGCGCGCAGCGTGACGAGGCGTACGCCCTTCACCTCGACGGCGTGGCTCAGGGCCTCGTCCAGCGCGCTGGCGGCGGACTTCATGCGCATGTCTTCCAGCTCGCGGCGCAGGTGCTTCAGCTCGTCTTCCTGCGCGGCAAATTTTGCGCGGAGGCCTTCGGTCAGGTTGTCCACCGAGGGAACGTATTGCCCGGCAAGCTTCGCCACCTCAAAGTCGCGGCGGAATGTGTCGAGCGCGCCGAGGCCGCTGATGGCCTCCACGCGGCGCACGCCGGAGGAGACGGAGCCTTCACTCACAATTTTGATGAGGCCGATTTCGCCGGTGGCCGCGGTGTGCGTGCCGCCGCAAAGTTCGGTCGAGAAGCCGTCAGACAGCTTGACCACACGGACCTTGTCGCCGTACTTTTCGCCGAAGAGCGCCATGGCGTGATACTCATTCACGGCCACGTCGATGGGCACGTCTTCCAGCGTCTCGACGCGGGCGTTGGCGAGCACTTCGCGGTTGACGATGTCCTCGATGTCCTGCAACTCCTCGTCGGCCACCTGCGCGAAATGCGAAAAGTCAAAGCGCAGGCGCGTGGGATCGACGAGCGAGCCGGCCTGCTTGACGTGCGTGCCGAGCACCTGACGCAGCGCGGCGTGGAGCAGGTGCGTGCCGGTGTGATTGCGGCGGATAGCGTCGCGGCGCGCGGCGTCCACGACAGTATTCACGCGGTCGCCGACCGCAAGCGGCTGTTTGAGCAGGGCCTTGTGGGCGCGCACGCCCTGCACGGGCAGCACGCAGCCGGTGACTTCGGCAACGGCGGAGTTTCCATCCGAGGCGAGAAGAAAACCGGTGTCGCCAATTTGGCCGCCGGAGTCGCCGTAGAAGCTGGTGTGATCGAGGACTACCTCGACGGTGTCGCCTGCGGCCGCGGCGGGAACGCCCACGCCGTCCTTGACGATGGCGAGGACCTCGCAGTTCGACGAGTTGAGTTGGCGGTAGCCCTCGAAGACGGTCTTGGGCAGCTCGCGATAGGCCGGGCTGGCGGTTTTCTGGCTGCCGCCTTTCCAACTGGCGCGGGCGCGGGCTTTTTCTTCCTCGCGTGCAGCATCGAACCCGGGCTTGCCGAACAACACGCCTGCATCTCTGCAAGCGTCCGCGATAAAGTCCTCGGGAAGACCGAAGGTTTCGTAGAGGTGGAAGGCATCATCTCCAGCTAGAACAGGGTTCAGGCTGGCAGATTTTGACTCTGCAAGGAATCGGCTCGCTTCGCTGTCTCCCAGGTTAGCTCGAATGATGCTTTCGAAAGGCTTAAAGTCGCCTTTTACGCTTGCAATATTTAGCGCTTGAAGAAGCCCTTGGCTCAAGGCTAAGCGACCTGTCCAATTCTCGAAGAATTTCGCTAACTCTAGGTATTTCGCCTGGTCGATCGCTTTTTGAAGCTCCGAGCTACCGATCCGGAGCACGCGGTCAAACTGCTTCTCTTCCGCTTCGACGACTTTGGCGACGCGGTCGGCGGAGTCTTTCAGCTCAGGGTATGCGCCCTGCATCTCGTCGCGGACGGCGTAGACCATCTGGCACATGAAGGGCTTCTCCTGGCCGAGCAGGCGGCCGTGGCGGATGCCGCGGCGGAGAATCTTGCGCAGCACGTAGCCGCGGCCTTCGTTCGAGGGCAGCACGCCGTCGCTGATGAGGAAGGTGGCGGCGCGGGCGTGGTCGGCGATGATGCGCAGCGAGGCGGCATCGTCATCGGCGGTGCGGGTCTCCGCTTCTAAAGCGGAGTCGCTGACGCGCCTGCCGGTGAGTTCCTCTGCGCGCTCGATGAGAGGGGTGAACAGGTCCGTCTCAAAGTTGCTGACCTTGCCCTGCAGCACGGCGGCTACGCGCTCGAGGCCCATACCGGTGTCAATGGAGGGCTTGGGCAGGGGGGTGAGCTTGTAGGTGGTCTTGCCCGCGGCATCGGTTGCGGCGGAGCGGTCAAACTGCATGAAGACGAGGTTCCAGATTTCGACGTAGCGGGCGTCGTCTTTGCCAAAAGGCAAATCGACGCCGGGGGTCTCGGCGGCTTCGAGGCCCATGTCGTAGAAGATTTCCGAGCAGGGGCCGCAGGGGCCGGTTTCACCCATCTGCCAGAAGTTGTCCTTGAGG
>JAGWRX010000098.1 GCA_028876395.1 Acidobacteriota bacterium | reverse complement strand
TTCTTCCACGCCGGGTCGTTCCGGAAAACATCCCACTTCGCCTCCAGCTCGGCCATATCTGTAAAACTCAGCATATAAGTCAGATTCGGCATCCGCGGACCAATCAGCGTGTCGCCAAAGAAGACTGGGTGAAACCCGGCACCCAGGAAAATCTCGAATTCGCCCGAGTGGAACATCTTCACCTTCAGCACGTGGTCCTTGTTGCTTGCGCTCTCATACGTCCGCAACTGCAAGATGCGCTTTCCTTTTGTGGCTGCGGCCGCAGGCGGAGTTACTCTGGGCCAGCCTTCAAAAGCTGCGAGCAGCGAGCTCTCCACCCGCAGGAACGAGGGCGCCGTCGCCGGCGCGCTCCAGAAAGCATCCGCCGCCTTCAGAAACTCGGCATCCACTGCCAGGCGAAGATCCACCTCTGCCAGCGCCTCGACAGAAGCGCCGGGGATCAGCACGTAAAAGGTAGGCGTCTCCGGCCCGATCTCCAGCTGAAACGCGCCGACGGGGCCCATTCCCATCCGCACCAGAGCCGGAATGAGCGCCTCGCCGATGTACTTTTCCGTCAGTGCGGTTTGCGGCCCCGATTGCAGAAAATAGCGGCGAAGCTGATAGAACTCGCGCGTGCGGCCGGCTATCGGCTGCGCCGGCCCCTCACGCGCAAGGGCCGCGGCAGACGCGGCAAGAGAAGCGGCAATGAACTGGCGGCGTTGCATGGTTGTCTCCTGGTGACACCTCATTGTATGTCAATGAACGCGCGGCTTTATCCGCCCGTTACTCTTCCCCGATGTCCTCGTTCCATACCTCGGGGTGTTCGGCGATGTAGGCCTCCAGCATCTCGCGGCACTTGCGGCTGTCCAGGTCGATGACTTCAACGCCGTTCTCCCGCAGCCAGTCAATGCCGCCGGAAAACGTCCGGCTCTCGCCCACCACCACCGTGCCGATGTGGAACTGGCGCACCAGCCCGCTGCAGTACCAGCAGGGCGCGAGCGTGGTCACCATCACCAGGTCGCGATAGCTCTTCTGCCGCCCGGCGCGGCGGAATGCGTCCGTTTCCCCGTGCATGCTGGGGTCGCCCTGCTGCACGCGGCGATTGTGGCCCCGGCTCACAAGCACTCCGGCGCGCGTGAAAAGTGCCGCCCCGATGGGAATACCGCCCTCGACCCGGCTATACCGCGCCTCTTCAATGGCCACCGCCAACATCCGCTCGTACAACCCAGCTTCAGCCATAACGCCCCTCTCGTGTGCAGGATATGCTATGCATGCCACATCTCGTTCTCATCCTGGCTATCCTCGCACTCCCTGCGGCCTGCGCACACCCTTGACTTTGAGCGCGCTCAAAGATGTAGGGTGATTGTATGCGGGACGCTGGCTTCACAATACGGAACATGGCAGAGCGGTGCGGAATGACCACGCATACGCTGCGTTACTACGAGCGCGTAGGGCTCATTCAGCCCGTAGGGCGCGCACGCAACGGTCATCGCCGCTACTCTGAGGCCGACGAGGCCTGGCTGAATTTCCTGCACTGTATGCGGGCCACCAACATGCCCATCCGCGAGATGCAGCGCTACGCCGAGCTGCGCGAGCTGGGCGACTCCACCTCGCTGGAGCGGCGCAAGATTCTCGAGGACCATCAGGCCGCCATCGCCGGGCAGATCACCGAGTTGCAAAAGGCCCACGCCCTGCTGACCCACAAGATCGCCAACTACAAGAAGATCGAGCAGCGCATCCGCATCGGTGGCCCTCAGACCGCCGAGCCGGAAGTCGATTGCACGCTGGCATCCGCCAGCTAACTGCCGCGCCCACCGTATGTAAGGAACACGCCATGAAGACCCGCAGATTGGGCACAAACGGTCCTGCTGTCTCGGCCATCGGGCTCGGCTGCTTGGGGAGGAGCGATTTCTACGGTGGCCGCAACGACGCCCAGTCACCGGCTACCATCGACCGCGCCCTCGATACGTAGAATCTGAACGCGGGGCCGAGATCGGCCCTGCTGAAACTGAAACCCTGCCCGTGCCGTCCATCGGGTAGGATAGCCACACGGACTCCATGGCGATTCCCTGATGCGCAGATTTCAAACCGCCTGCGCCTTCCCGTCACGATGTCCCTGTGAATTGAAGAACGAACTGTCCCGAGGAGGTCACCTGTGGCAGATACGCCTGATTTGCGCTCCAAGAATCCGCGCTCACAATCGCTCCACGCATCCGGCGAAGAACTCAAGCCCGACCAGCACACACTGGACCTTGAGCCACTGGCTCGATCTGAGCCTCAGTCCAAAGGCAGCCGCTTCAGCCGCCGGTCGTTCCTGTCAGGTCTCGGCGCAACCGGCCTGCTGGCAGGCGCAGCGCCGCTGGTTGTGGCCGCCCCGGCAACTGAAACCGCGGCCGAGGAACCCGCCGCCGGAACCCACACGCTGACCCTGCGCGTCAACGGCAAGGACTACACACTGCGCGGTCTCGACGCGCGCGCCACTCTGCTGGACGCGCTCCGCGAGCGCCTGCACCTGACCGGCACCAAGAAAGGCTGCGACCACGGCCAGTGCGGAGCCTGCACCGTGCATGTGAACGGGCGGCGCGTGAACAGTTGCCTCTCCTTCGCCGCGATGCACGAGGGCGACGAGATAACCACTATCGAAGGCGTCGGCCAACCCGGCAATCTGCACCCCATGCAGGCAGCCTTTGTGGAGCACGATGGCTACCAGTGCGGCTACTGCACCAGCGGGCAGATTATGAGCGCCGTTGCGCTGCTCAAGGAGCCCATCGGCCCCACAGACGAAGACATCAAGAGCGCCATGGCCGGCAACATCTGCCGCTGCGGCGCCTACTCCAACATTGTTGCCGCCGTGCGCCAGGCACGCGCGCAGGCCTGACCGGAGAGAAACGACCATGCAAACCTTCAGTTATATAAAGGCCGCAAGCATTAGCAAGGCGCTGGCCGGCGTGGGTTCGGGAAAGTTCATCGCAGGCGGCACCACGCTGGTCGACCTGATGAAGCTCAACGTCGAGCAGCCCGCAACCCTGGTCGACATCAACGTGCTGCCGCTGGACAAGATCGAGAAGCTGCCCACCGGCGGCCTGCGCATCGGCGCACTGGTGCGCAACTCTGACCTCGCCTGGCACCCCGATGTAAAAGCATCCTACGCGGTGCTCTCGCAGGCGCTGCTCTCCGGCGCTTCGCCGCAGTTGCGCAACATGGCCACCACCGGCGGCAACTTGCTGCAGCGCACGCGCTGCGCCTACTTCCGCGAGCCCAATGCAGGCACGCCCGGCGGCTATGCGTGCAACAAGCGCACGCCCGGCACAGGCTGCGCCGCGCTGGAGGGCTTCAACCGCACCCACGCCGTTCTCGGCACCAGCGACCACTGCATCGCGACGCATCCTTCTGACATGTGCGTGGCCATGGCCGCGCTGGAAGCGGTGATTCACGTGGAAGGCCCCAAAGGCAAACGCACCATTGCCTTTGCCGACTTCCACAAGGTGCCCGGCGACACGCCTCACCTTGAAAACGCGCTCGAGCCCGGCGAGCTGGTCACGTATGTGGACCTGCCCAGGCCCGTCGAAGGCGCACGCAGCGTCTACCTCAAGCTGCGCGACCGCGCCAGCTACGAGTTCGCGCTGGCCTCGGCCGCCGTTGTCGCAAAGGTCGAGGGCGGCCACATCCGCTATGCGCGCGTGGCCATGGGTGGGGTAGGCACAAAGCCCTGGCGCTCCCATGAGGCCGAAGCCGCGCTGGCCGGCAAGCCCGCCAATGCAGCCACATTCCGCGCCGCCGCCGAGGCCGCGCTAGCCGGCGCAAAGACGCGCTCCGACAACGCATTCAAAGTCGAACTGGCAAAGCGCTGCCTGACGCGCACGCTCAAGCTCGCAACCGCATAAAGCCAATACGAAGGAGAAACCTATGGCGACGGATACACTTTCCCAGGCAGCCAGCGTCATTGGCGCGGCTGTGCCTCGCATCGATGGCCCGTTGAAGACCACGGGGACTGCCCGCTACGCAGTCGATCATGATTTCCCCGGCCTGGTGCACGCGGTTGCCGTGCAGGCTACCGTCGGCAAGGGACGCATTCGCTCGCTCGACGCCTCAGCGGCTGAGAAAATGCCCGGCGTGCTGCTCGTGCTGCACCACGGCAACATGGATGGCGTCTATCGCACTTTTCCCCACCAGGACGACGCGACCATCAGTGAGGTGCGGCCCCCGTTTGAGGACGACAGGATCTATTACTGGGGCCAGTTCGTCGCGCTCGTTGTCGCAGAAACCCTGGAGCAGGCCACAGCCGGAGCCGCTGCGGTGCGCGTCGAGTACGACGTAGAGACGCCTGACGTTCGCACGGACCTGAGCACCTACACCGGCCCGCGCGAGAGCAGTTGGAAGCGCGGCGACCCCGACAAGGCGCTCGCGTCCGCCCCGGTCGTCGTGGACGAAAGCTATTCCACGCCCGTCGAGACGCACAATCCCATGGAGATGCACGGCACCGTCGCCACGTGGGACGGCGACAGCCTGACGCTCTACGAGTGCTCGCAGGGCGTGGTCAATCACCGCGTCGTCATGGCTGAGGTGCTCGGCATTCCGCGCGAAAACGTGCGCGTCATCTCGCGCTTCATTGGCTCGGGCTTCGGCGGCAAGCTCTTCCCCTGGCCGCAGTCCACTCTAGCCGCAGTATCGGCGCGCAAACTCAACCGCCCGGTCAAGCTCAGCGTGGACCGCCGCATGATGTTCTCCAACGTCGGCCACCGCCCGCGCACGCAGCAGCGTATCCGCCTGGGGGCCACGCCGGACGGCAAGCTCACCGCCATCCGCCACGACTTCTTCACGGAGACGTCGATGCTCGATGACTTCGTGGAGCACTGCGGCGAGCAGACGCCCTTCCTTTACAGCTGTCCCAATCTCGAAGTCACCACCGGCATGGTGCGCCGCAACGTGGGCGCGCCCGCGCCCATGCGCGGACCCGGCGCGGTGCCTGGCCTCTTCGCATTGGAATCGGCGATGGATGAGCTGGCCATCAAGCTCAAAATGGACCCCCTCGAATTGCGCCTCAAGAACGACGCCGAACGCGATGAGGGCACCAATCGCCCCTTCTCTTCGCGCCATCTGAAGGAGTGCTACCTCACCGGCGCGGAAAAAATCGGCTGGAAGACCCGCACGCCCGAGCCCGGCTCCATGCGCCGCGATGGCAAATTCATCGGCATTGGCCTCGCGGGCGCATCCTGGGCGGCGGCGCGCATTCCCTGCACCGCGTCCGTCGAGCTATGCCCGAACGGCCGCGTCTGCGTCCGCTGCGCCACGCAGGACATCGGCACCGGCACCTACACCATCTTTGCCCAGGTGATGCACGCCAAAACCGGTGTGCCGCTGGACCGCATCGACGTCTTCCTCGGCGACACCTCGCTGCCCGACGGACCCACATCCGGTGGCTCCATGGTGACCAGCGCCGTGCTACCCGCCGCCACCAGCGCCGTCAATCAAGCCATAACGCGCCTGCTCAACATTGCCACGCTTACGGCGGATTCACCCTTCCACGGAGCAAAGCCCGACACGCTCACCGTGTCGGAGGGACGCATCCACGCGAAGGACAAGCCTGCTTCGAGCGGCATCCCCTTTGAAAATGTGATCCGCATGGCCAGCCTGAGCGGCATCACCGCCACCGGCAGAACCAGCCCGTCGTGGGAAGACCCCAAGGCCAACCAATATTCCCTGCACTCTTTTGGCGCGCACTTTGCCGAAGTGGAGTGGGAGCCGGAGATTGCCCGCCTGCGCGTCAGCCGCATCTTCTCCATCTTCGACTGCGGTCGCATCATCAACAAGAAAGCCGGCGCCAACCAGATTCTTGGCGCGGCCGTCATGGGCCTGGGCATGGCACTGCTTGAGGAGACCGTCCACGACCCGCGTTCCGGCCAGCCTATCAACGGCAGCTTTGCCGACTACCTCGTCGCCACCTGCGCCGATCTCCCCGATCTCGACGTCACCTTCCTCGACTATCCCGACCTGATCGTCAACGAGTACGGTGCGCGCGGCGTGGGAGAGATCGGCATGGCGGGCGTGGCCGCGGCCATCACCTCGGCTGTGTATCACGCCACCGGCGTGCGCGTGCGCGAGTTGCCCGTCCGTATCGAGGACCTGCTCCAGTCGAAAATTCTTGAGGCTTGAGCGACAATAGAAGTCGATGACCGATCTTGAACATATTCTGCCCCTGTGGCGCGAGTTGGAAGCCGCCGGGGCAGACTACGTGCTCGCGACCGTAGTAGCCGTCGAAGGATCGAGCTACCGCAAGCCCGGCGCGCGCATGCTCATCGCCCAGGATGGCCGCCGCGCCGGCACGGTGAGCGGCGGCTGCCTTGAAGCTGAGGTCGCGCAGCGCGCCTGGTGGCTCACCACCTCCGGCCCTGTTGTCGAGCGCTACTCCACCCTGGCCGATGACGGCGACATGCCCTACGGCTCCGGCTGCGGCGGCGTAGTCTACATCCTGCTGGAGCGCCGCCAAACCGCGCGCCCACTGCTCGTCGCGCTGGAAGCCGCATTCCAAGCGCGCACTCCGCTGGCCATCGCTGCCATTCTCGAAGGCCCGCACACTGGCCGCAGAGCGTTTGCCGGTGAAACGGCCAGCGTCGCGTCGGCAGGCGACGCTGCACTGCATGACCTGGCACAGCTTGCGCTGGAGCGCCGCGCCTGCATGGAGAGCCCAATTTCCGTGCAAGGCTCGCAAACCCGCGCGTGGGCCGACTATCGCCCTGCCCGTCCCGGCCTGTGGATCTTTGGCGCAGGCGACGATGCCAAACCGTTGCTGCAACTGGCGCGCGAACTCGGCTGGTTTGTCGCTGTCGCCGATGGCCGCTCTCACTTGGCCACGCGCGAGCGCTTCAGCGCAGCCGACGAGGTCCGCGCGCTGCCCATCTCAGCTCTGCCCGCCGCCGCGCCCATGCATTTCCGCCCGCATCCCACCGATGCCGCTGTGGTGATGACGCACAGCTTCGAGCAGGACGCGCATATTCTCGCCTCGCTGCTGGCGCTCGACTTTCCGCTCGCCTATCTCGGCGTTCTCGGCCCGCAGCGCCGCACCCGCGAACTGCTCGCCGAGGCCGCGCACCTGCTTCATCTGTCCGATTCTGCGGAGAGAGTGGAGAAGTGGCTGGAGCAACTGCACGCGCCCACCGGCCTCGACCTCGGCGCGGAAACGCCCGCCACCGTCGCACTCTCCATCCTCGCCGAGGTGCAGCAGACGCTCACGGCAGCCACCGCCCTGCCGCTGCGCCAGGTGCGCCGCTACACAGGCAATCTCACAGCCGCAACGCAGTGACGCCGGCGCAGCTGCCCGCTCGCCTGCTATTTGCCGGAACTGTATCCGCGATTGGGAACGTAATCCATCTTCACCAACCCATCGCGGTAATCGATGTGGATCGTGAGCAGTTGCAGCGTGTTCGCGCCAATGAATCCTGAGATTTCTGTCCCCGCCACCCGCGTGGCCATTGACGTGTCAAATGCAACCACGCCGTTCAGCTTCTGCGAAAAGTGCGCAAAGCTGTAGTTGATCTCATCGGCAACAAGCAGCTTGTCCGGCCCGCCCGCGGCAGGCCCGTACTTCGGCCTGTCCATGAAATGCACCTTGGCCACTGCGCGCGCGGCATCGGGAGAGATGTTTGTGGCCTGGATGCCCGTGTCCATGATGAAAAGCTTGATCAGCTTGTCGTTCAGCATCGTAGGAAGAACCAGATCGGAACCGAAGCGATAGACCTGCGTGTAGTCCTTCATTGACGCGTCCACATAGCGATCGCGCGGCGTGTGCACTCCCGCCATCATGGAGTCATCCCCGCCGCCCGTCAGCAGGCTGTACGCTGGCATGGCCGCATCCCCGGGCCGCGCTGGCAGTGGCTCCAGCAGCAGCTTGCGCATCGGAAAGTCCACGGTCACCAGAAAGTCTGTGAATACATCCAGCCCTATCATGCCGTCGCCATCCTCAAATGGGCTGCCGCCGTCAATCACGTTCACTGTGCAGTCCTTGAACTCCAGCCCATCGATTTTGATGGAATCGGCATGGGCGGTATACCTGGGCTTCGCTCCCGGATACGCACCCGACACCGGCTCCGAGACCCTCTTGAGCCCGGCGCGGTCTGCCGCCGCGCGATACACTGTCAGGCCGCTTTGCGAGGTGCTGAAATCCATGCGCGTCGGGTTGCCATTCAAACCCACCTCAAGCCCAAGAGCGCGCATATGCTGCATATTGAACATCAGTTTGATGAAATCAAGCTCAACGCCTGCCTGCTTTGAGACCAGCTGGCAGGCTCCGCCCGGCTCGTTTGCGCGGGCTTTCAGGCGATCCAGATCCGCGCGAATCTGCGCAAGCGTTGCCTGGTCGTCGCCCGTCGGCGCGGAAAGATACGCCTCGGTCTCCGTGATGCGCTGCTGCACGGGAAGCGTCTGAATCCAGGCCCAGCGTATCTCCGCGTCCTGCGGATCGAGTTGATGGGCAAGCAGAATCTGCTGCCGCGCCGTCGCGTAATGGGAGTCTGCCTGCTCCAGCCGCGCAAAAAGGAAATGGGTGCGCGGATTGCATGCATCCAGCTTGTATGCGCTCACCACCGTCGGCTGCACGAGCCAAAGGTCGCCCTGGCGAAGCTCCACCTCGCCGCGCAGCGTCAGCAGACTTGCCGATTGCGGCGCAGCCGCCAGCGCGGCTTTCACTGTATCCGCTGCTTCCTGCACTTTCTGTTGGCGAAGCAGCGCGTGAACCAGCCCCGCCGTCAACTCAGCGTCGCCGGGACGCTTCGACAGATCAGCCTTGAAAAAGCCCTCGGCCTTCGCGAAATCCGCAGCCAGAAATGCCTCGTCGGCCTCCGTCGGCGGATTGTGCTTCACGACGCTGCAACTCTCCGCAGACAGGCTCCGCGCAGCAAGCCCCAAAACAAGAGCCACCAGCACGCACATAACTGCTCGCCTGGCAGGTCCGCATGCAAAGATTCGACCCATCGCATCCTCCTCGACTGCGCCGAAGCGCCCTGGCCTGGGGCCAGGGCACATTCTTCCACCAGGCAGGCGCGGAAAAAAGTGCCTCCGGTCACGCTATCTCTGCATCAATAGACGGGCGTCACTCCTGCTGAGCCGCAAAGTGCTCATCCAGCACGTCAAGAAACTTCGCCAGCCAGGCCGGGTGTGCCGTCCACGCCGGTCCGGTCACCAGCTTGCCGTCCACCACCGCGTCTGAGAAATCCACCGCGACAAACGTGCCACCCGCCAGTTCCACTTCAGGCGCGCAGGCTGGATAGCAGTTGAGCTTGCGGCCCTTCAGCACTCCCGCGGCGGCCAGCAACTGCGCTCCATGACACAAGGCGGCGATGGGCTTGCCAGCCTTGTCGAAGTGCCGCACAATTTCCAGAACATTCGCGTTGAGCCGCAGATACTCCGGCGCGCGCCCGCCGGGTATCACAAGTGCGTCATACGTTTCGGCGTCAATCTCATCGAAGGTCGCGTTCAGCGTGAAGTTGTGCCCCCGCTTTTCCGTGTATGTCTGGTCGCCCTCAAAATCGTGGATCGCCGTGCGCACCTGATCGCCCTTCTTTTTGCCCGGACACACCGCATGCACCGTGTGGCCGACCATCTGCAAAGCCTGGAAGGGAACCATGATTTCATAGTCCTCAACAAAGTCGCCGGCGAGCATCAACAGCCTTGCTTGTCTCATTCCATCGTCTCCAATCAATGAAAATTATCGCGTTGCATTGGCGCCATGCATCACTACGCCATTCGATGACCTTCTACCCCAGTAGATTCATCCTTCGGCGCGCAGAATACAAGCGCGGCCCGAACAAATGGGAAAGACTGCGGTACCTTAGAATTCCGTTATGGTCACTTCCCCAGCAACCCTCGATGTCCTCAATGAGCGCATCATTGCCTGCGAACGCTGTTCCAGGCTGCGCGCCTACTGCGTTGAGGTGGCGCGCACGCGGCGACGTGCCTACGCAGACTGGGAGTACTGGGGCAGGCCTGTGCCCTCCTTCGGCGACCCGCAGGCGCGCGTGCTCGCCCTCGGCCTCGCCCCCGGCGCACACGGCTCCAATCGCACCGGCAGGCCCTTCACCGGCGATGGATCGGGCGACTTTCTTTATCCCGTGCTGCACGAGGCAGGCTTCGCCTCGCAGCCCACCGCCAAATCGCGCGATGACGGCATGCGACTCACCAACCTCTGGATCACCTCCGTGGTCCGTTGTGCTCCGCCCGGCAACAAGCCCGCGCCCGAGGAGTTGCGCAACTGCGCGCCCTGGCTCGACCAGGAGATCGCGCTCCTTCGCAACCTCCGCATCGTCGTCTGCCTCGGCCACATCGCATTTGACGGTCTTCTCGCCCACGCGCAGCGCACCGGCCAGCTCAAGACCCGCGCCGGCTTCACCTTTGCTCATGCCGCCGAGTACACGTTGCCCGGCGGCCTTCTCGTCCTCGCCAGCTTTCATCCCTCGCTGCAGAACACCAACACCGGCCGCCTCACCCGCGCCATGTTTCTCTCCGTCTTTCAGCGCGCCCGGCAGCTCGCCGCCCTGCCTGCAGGCTAACCGTTGCACAAAGGCATGGACCAGCAAGCCATTGCTCGTCTACGATGGTGCGCATCATGTTCAAGCTACTCAAATCCATTATCCCGACGGCCTGCCTCCTGCTCTGCATCGCGGCAAGTCCTCAAGCCGCGAAGTTGGACCACTGGTCTTCCGCGCAGCTCATGGAGCGCGCTCAGCATCTGCGACAGTTGGCAGCAAAGGGCGCTGGCGTAGCCAGCGAAACGCTGGAGAAGTATCCAGGCCACTACACCATGCTCGCCTTCCGCGACCGCACCGGGGGCGCGGAAGAGCACCAGAACTTCGCGGACATCTTCTACATCCTCGACGGCCGTGCGACCCTGCTGACCGGGGGCGAAGTCGTCGACTCCAAGACGGGCACGCCCGGCGAAATCCGCGGCACCTCCGTCAAGGGCGGCTCCGCGCAGGAACTCAGGACAGGCGATGTCGTGCACATCCCCGCAGGCATGCCGCATCAGATGCTCCTGCCCCAGGGCGGCACCATCACTTATTTCGTCGTCAAGGTTCAGGAGACGCGCTGAGTCGTCTTCTGGGGGAAACGGAACCCTCGCAAGAACTTGGAGCAGGAACTCGGATCTGACCCCCATCGAGTCCCTTTACAACCCTTCTCGAGAGGTTTACGCTTCTCATCTAGCAAACGTTTTCCGCCCATTGCAGGCGCCTGTTCTGTGGCGGCCCGCAGGGGGTTCTCAGGAGCTGGAGTGTCACCCATGCATCGGAAAAATTCCTCAGATTCTTTGGAAAGTCTCCCCACGCCTTTGCCGGAACACGAGCCCCAGTTCGAGCCAAACCGTCGGGAGTTTCTCGCTGGTTTGGGAGGCACCGCAGTTCTCACTGCGCTGTCCACAGGCAGAGCCTTCGCGCAGGCCCCTGAGAGCGTTCTCAATGTTGCGCGGGTCGCGGTTCCCACAAGCCAGAGGATGGCGAGCGAAAACAAGATCTCCGCCTTGAACGACGGGTACGCTCCTGCAAATTCATTCGATCGCACGCATTCGATCTATGCTCTCTGGGCAGAACGTTCGACTGGGAAAAACGTAACCTGGGTTCAGTACGAGTGGAGCGAACCGGTTCTGGTCGACAAAGTTGAGATCTACTGGGCGATCGACCGTCCTCGCCCGGGGGCGCTGCCAGGCAGCGGAGGCCCGGGGATTCAGCCCCCCGAGAGTTACCAGATCCTTTACTGGAATGGAACCGACTACGTTCCGGTCTCACAACCCCAGGGTCTCGGCTTGGCCGTGGACCGCTTCAATACCACAAGTTTCGAGCCGGTGCGGACCAGCAGATTGCGGCTCGAGGTGGTCCCTCAAAAGGAGCGGCCGGCCGGCATCCTTGAATGGAAGGTCTTTAATCACGGCTCTGCGCCTGCGCTCCCTCCAGTCGTTGACGCTGGCGTGGACCGCTCCGTGGTGAGTGACGGAAAGACATATCTGTCCGGCAGGGTAACCTGGCTCGAAGATTCGAAGCAGAACAAGGCTCGCTGGGTGAAGACCGCAGGGCCCGGCGTTGTGGCATTCGCGGCTGAAGCTTCGCCGGTAACAACCGCAACTTTCTCGGAGGCGGGTGACTACGTTCTTGCGCTTGAGGCTTCAGGCAGCAAGGGCACGCCGCCCGCCATCAATGTTCACGTGGAGCCGGCGCCGCCCGCCGATCGACTTGACGTGGTCTATACCCGCAGATACTCCATTGACAGCCCGCTATGGAATCAGCGCGCAAAGGCCCTGATCGTGAACTGGATTCCTCACTGCGTTGCGATGTGCGAGCGGACTGACATCGCCCCGATGCGCGGAGACGGAGGCATCGACAATTTTATTGAGGCCGGCAAGGCAAACCGTGGCGAGCCGCACGGCCGGCACAAGGGGTATGTGTTTTCGAACGCATGGGTTCACCAGACCGTGGAGTCGATGTGTATCGCTCTCATGGTCGATCCCCAGGGCGATCCGGAGATCATCGAGGCGCAGAAACTCATGCGCGCAACGCTGGAGCGCTGGATCCCAATCATCCTTGCAGCGCAGATGCCGGATGGATATCTGCAGACCGCCTACATACTGGCGGATCGTAAGGACTGGCCGGAGCGGTGGTCGCCTGATCACCGCGGCAACCATGAGGGCTATGTATCTGGCTACTTCATCGAATCCGCAATCAACCACTACACGCTCAGCGAGGGCAAGGATCTGCGCCTCTACAACGGCGCAAAGAAGCTGGCGGACTGCTGGGTAGCAAACATTGGACCAGGCAAGAAGGAGTGGTTTGACGGGCATCAGGAGATGGAGCAGGCTCTCGTGCGCTTCGGCCGCTTCGTAAACGACCAGGAGGGCAATCACCGCGGAGATGCCTATATCGCGCTGGCGAAGTTCCTTCTCGATTCGCGCCGGGGCGGGAATGAATATGACCAGAGCCACTTGCCGCCGGGCCAGCAGTACGAGGCCGTGGGCCACGCCGTGCGCGCCACCTACTTCTACTCAGGGATGGCGGACATCGCAGCCGAGACCCAGGACCGCGACTATCAGAGTGCCGTGATTTCGCTCTGGGACAACATGGTCAACAAGAAGTACTACCTGACGGGCGGTATCGGAAGCGGCGAAACGTCCGAGGGCTTCGGGCCGAATTACTCGCTGCGCAACAATGCGTACTGCGAGACCTGTTCGAGCTGCGGACTTGTGTTCTTCCAATACAAACTCAACCTCGCCTATCACGATGCGAAGTATGCCGACCTCTACGAACAGACCATGTACAACGCTTTGCTCGGAGGGCTTGCGCTCGACGGACAAAGCTATTGCTACACCAATCCGCTTGTGAACACGGAGCGCGCCAAGTGGCACACGTGCCCCTGTTGCGTAGGCAACGTAGCGCGTACCCTGCTCATGATTCCCACCTGGGCGTACGTGAAGAGCAAAAATGCGCTCTACGTCAACATGTTTGTGGGAAGCCGCATTCATGTTGGCCAGGTCGCCGGCACAAATGTCGAGGTCACACAGAAGACAGACTACCCCTGGCGCGGCTCCGTTGCCATTACCGTGAATCCTGAGGAAGCCAGGACCTTTTCGGTCTACGTCCGCATTCCAAACCGCGCCACGAGCAAGCTCTACAAGGACTCGCCACAGGTCCGGGGCGTGAAGCGGTTTGCCGTCAACGGGCAGGAGCAGACACCCGTCATGCGCAAGGGTTACGCCGTCGTTACACGCGAGTGGAAGCCAGGCGACCGCATCGAACTCGACCTGCCGATGGAACCGCAGCGGGTGGTTGCCGACAGCCGCGTCAAGGCAGACCTCGGCCTGGCCGCTTTGCAATATGGCCCGATGATTTACAACGTCGAATCCAAAGATAACGAGAACATCGACCGTAAACTGAGCGATGACCCTCTACGGGCCGAGTGGCACCCCGAGTTGCTGGATGGCGTCATGGTGATCACCGGCAAATGGCAGGACGGAACTCCGATGCAGGCTATTCCCAACTTCGCGCGCATGAATCGCGTAGGACCGCCGCACGACTATCCAACAGATGAATACCAGCCTGAAAGCAATCCCGCAGCCAGGCGTTTGATTGAGTCCAAGGTCTGGATTTAACTGCGCGCTGATTCAAAGGCGCAAGGCAACGAAGGGGCAGCCACCGTGCTGCCCCTTCTATTTTGAAGCGGAGTCGCCCTCGACGAGTTTGTAGCGGTATTGCTCGCGTTCTTCCTTGGTTGCGTCCTCGCGCAGTTGCGCCAGACGCTTCAAGAGCGCGGGGATCTCGTCCTTCTTGTCGGTCTTCCGCAGTGCCTGAATGAGGTGATAGACCGCCGTCTGATCTTTCGGATCGATCTCAAGGGCCTTACGGCACTGCGTGGCAGCCTCGGCAAATTGGCCCGCCTGAAGATAGAGCTTTGCCAGAACACTATGGGCAGGCTCCAGAGAAGGCCGCAAGGCAACCGCCTCCTTCGCTGATCGCATGGCGGCTTCAAAGTCATGCGAACCCGGCTCTGCGCCCTGCTGCGTCAAGATATCGGCCTCGAGATAGAGAAGGATCGGATCCCTGGGGCGGCGCGCAAGCTTTTCCCGGACATCTGCCAGCGCTCGTTTCAGATCGTTCTGCTGCACGGTGGCGAGGCCCAGCGCGGCCACGCTCAACGACTGATTGGGATCAAGCTGGTAGGCCTTGTCGAAATCCGCCTGGGCCCTGTCGTACTGCGCGGTCTGCACGTAAAGAACACCACGCGCAAAGTAGAGCGCTGCGGCATTTGGCAGCAGATGGATGCCGTCGTTCACTGCGTCGATACCCACCTGGAAGGACTGGTGAGTCGACGAGAGCACAGCTAAATCGACATAGAGATTCACGTTGTGCGGGTCGAGGAGAATTGCCTGGCGCAAGGCGTCAACAGCCTTGTCTGTGTCGTGCATGCTCTCATATGCAGCGGATGCCAGCTCCAGCGAGGAGGCGTCAGCATGCTGGCCCAACAGCGGATCGAGGGTCGCAAGGGCCGTCTCGGGCTGATGCGCTATCAGTTGCACCGAGGCGGTCACCAGCCGCGCCCGCGGCGCGTCCGGTTGCAGGGCAAGCGACTGCGCAAATACCTCGGCAGCCTTGTCAAGTTGCTTGACCCGCACAAGGCATGTTCCGTACGCGTCAAGCGCCGGGGCGCGCGTGGCAAAGAGCGCGGAAGCCTTTTCAAAATGAACAACGGCGTCTGCGCACCTGCCCTGCTGATACTGGAGCACCGCGAGCATGCCGTGGCTTGTCACATCGCCGGGTCTGAGCTTGAGCAGTTGCTCCAAAACCGGAATCCCGGCTGGGTCACCCGTATCGTAGGCGATTTGCGCTGCACCCTGTAGGGCAGGAATATCGTCGGGCGCAAGCTGGATGGCATGGCGAAAGGCAACGAATGCCTCCTGCTTCCTGCCTTGGCCTGCAAGGGCCGCTCCCTGCATGGTCCACAGTCCGGCATTGCCCGGGGCCTGCTTGAGCGCCGGCGCAAGCAGCAAAAGCGCGCGGCCGTAGTCTTGCTGACTCAGCGCAGTGACAATCGGTTCCGCCTGGTTTGCGGCGGTCTGCGCGTACAGGCTCGAAGCCAGGATTGTCAGCACCGCAAGGCGCGCCAGCTTACGGAAAAAGTGCATCGCGAACCGTTCTCCTGCGCAGTTGGATGATCATCGCGAACCCGCTCTGCAAGCAGCAGGGCTCAGTAGGTCCATCTTAGCTTGAAGCGATGGCGCGAGCCGATCTGACGGCCATCAACCTGCACGCAATAAAAACAACTGCGGCCGGCGCATATTCCTTGCACGCCGGCCGCATGGGTTTGAGGTTTCGTTTGTAGCGCGTTGGCCTAGAAAGAGAGCCTTCCGCCCACCTGCCAGAATCTCGGCTCGTGCGAGTTCGTCGCGTAGCCGAAGCTTCCGTCGGGGATATTCGTGTCAACGCCGGCGAAGTTCGCACGGTTGAAAAGGTTGAAAAACTCAAAGCGCAACTGAAAGTTGAGCCGCTCCGTGATGGCCATGTCTTTGTAGAAGTTGCTGCTCGTCTCAAAGAAATTCGGGCCGCGGAACCTCATTGGCTTTTCGTTGCCTTCGCTTCCGAAAGTCGGGACTGCAAAGTTCGATTTCGGAATCGCGCCCGTCAGCCAGTCCTTGTTGTTGGTGGATTGGTGATAGGAAGTCGCGTCCGGATAATCGAGGTTGTTGCCGTCCGCGTTGTAGTCGCCGCTCAGGGGCGCATACCCAACCGCGGGATTGGCAAACGAGGGACAAGGTGGAGCGCCTGCGGAAGTATTCTGGCACACCGGAATGTAACTGTTGTAGTTGGCGGCTGTGAGCGGATAGCCCGACTGGAAGACCGTAGTTCCGCTGATACCCCATCCGCCGGTGATATATCCGATTGCACCCTTGCCGTCGTTCAAGCCCTTCACCGTGTAGTTGAAGTCGAGGGAGACGCGATTGGGCACATCGAAAACCGACGGCGCATAGTACTGGCTCAGGTTGTTCGGAGTGGGATATGCCAACCCGTTATCCTTCGAGCTGGACCGGGTGTACGAGGCTTCGACGAATCCGCCGCGCGAGAATCGTCC
This sequence comes from Acidobacteriota bacterium, assembly GCA_028876395.1. Lineage (GTDB taxonomy): Bacteria > Acidobacteriota > Terriglobia > Terriglobales > Acidobacteriaceae > Telmatobacter. The sequence continues at coordinate 13,392 of JAGWRX010000098.1, read as the reverse complement.
CTTGATGGCAAAGAAGATGCCGTTGTAGTTGGCGTAGCGATTGTTGTCCGCATAGCTGATGGAGCCGAAGCTCGGATTCAGCCGTGTGGGCGCAATGCTTTCGTGGATGATGAGGTCGTTGGGGAGCACGTTGATGTCGACGCCGTACGACACATTGCCAATGGAGTTGCCATTGCCAACAATGTCGTAGGAGTGCGAACCGCTGTAGCCCACCGTTGCAGCGAAGATGCGGCTCAATTGCCGCTGCACGCTCAGCGACCAGATATTCGCCTTGGGCGACTTCAGCAGCGGGTTGATGCCGCCGATGGAGAAGTTGGCGCCCACCACACCGCCTTGTGCATTCAATCCCCCGTTAAACGTCGGGAAGGTGAAGCCGAACGGAGGCTTGGAACTGTCACCAAGTCCAAAAATCGGCGGCGTGGACGAGCCCGCAAAGAAGACCGGAAGCACGAGCCCCGGCGGGCTTCCGCGGAACTCTTCCTGCACGTTCGCCGAAGTCAGCCAGTTGTTGAAGATGCCAAAGCCGCCGCGGACAGCCCAGTTGCCCTTACCCGTGGGATCCCAGGCAAATCCTACGCGGGGGCTGAACAGGTTGTTCACCGAGTGCAGCAGCGCGTTGTGAGTTGCTTTGGCGTATCCGCTGGCAATCTGGTCATTGATCGTTGTGCCGGTCCCGTAATAGAAGTTGCCAAACACAGTCGATGCGCTCTTTGACCACGGATTCCCGCTGTCGTCATAGCGGAGTCCGAGCGTCAATGTCAGATTGCTGCGCGCCTTCCATGTGTCTTCAACAAAAAGGCCAAAGGTGCGAGCCGCAGCATCCCAGTCCCAGAGCTGCTGTTTGCCGCTGGCAGGGTTGTACATGATGCCATTCTCGTTCGTGGGTGCATCCTGCGCGAGCTTCAACAGATTGTCAAAGGCGAACTTCGGCTGCGACCACGGCCCCTGGAACGGTTCAACGTCGTCTCCGTACCAGCCTTCGTAACCAAACTTCAGCGTGTGCGTGCCGCGCACGTGCGTCAGAACGTCGCGCCAGTGCCAGTTGTGCTGGATGAAGTCGCCCTGGGCAAAGCCTACACCGTACGCCTGCCCGCCATCCGCATTGATGCCATTCACGGAAATGGAGGGTACTGTGTAGTCCTTGGCGCCCATGCCGAGCACGCCTTCCACGCGGCTGATGCCGGCGGTGGCTTCATTGAGCGTGTTTGCGGAGAAGGTATGCGTCCAGGAGGCCTGGCCTGCAACCTGCCACGTGTTGTTCAGAGCCGAGAACTGCGGCATCGGCGAAGCGGCGCCTGTCTGCAAAAGCGTGCGGTACAGGCTGACGTAGATGCGCTCCTTCTTGAATCCCTGGTCGATGCGGGCAAAGTATTGCGTGCCGTTGCGAATCTGGGTGGCTCCGAATGAACCCACGTCAATCATGGCCAGATCGCAGGGAACGCCATTCTGCCCGGTGGTCGTTCCGCAGCCACCTCCCGCCGAACCAAAGACGTCTGCCGCCGTCTGCTGTACCGACACATTGCCAATGCCGGAAGGCGTGTACGTCTTCAACACATGCGTGCCGACCGTGCTGGGATAGTTGGCCTGCGCCCAGGTAATGAAGTTTGGATCGGCGAATGTGACCTGGCCGCCGGCGCTGGCCGACGAGCGCAGAGGCTCAACGGCAAAATAGAAGAAGCTGTTGCGGTGGGGAATAATCGGACCGCCGATGGCGAAGTCCATGTTGTTGGAGTGAAACGGCTGATAGGGGTTCGTCTTGGAACTCACAAAATGCTGGTTCGCAAACATCCCCTGGTAGTTGAACCAGTCAGCCGCAGAGCCGTGAAACTGATCCGTGCCCGAGCGAGTCGTGAAAATCGTCTGCAATCCGGCCGCGCGGCTGTGCTCCACTGAGAAGGTGTTGACCTGGATGCTGGTCTCCTGAATGGACTCGGGTTGGGGCGTTAGATTCAGCACACCCTGGCGGATGCCGCTTGTCACATCAAGACCATCGATGACGTACTGGTTGTTATTCTGGCCCTGGCCGTTGGCGCTCGCATCCACCTGCTCTTCGGTCGAGTAGTTGTCGACGCCTGACGCAGGGCTGCCCGAGGAACTGGTTCCAAGTCCGGAGACACCCGGGGCCATGGTCACAAGAGTCACAAGGTTGCGGCCCACGATGGGAAGCTGCGCCACGCCGGAGTTCTCCAGGGTCATCTGGATGCGGCTGTCAGCAGTGTCCACAATGGGGGCCTGCGTGGTTACGGTTACGGATGCATTAACCGAACCAACCGTAAGAGTGATCGGCACGTTCAGGTTCTGTTCCGTCAGGAGCGTGATCTCCGCGACAGCCCGGGCAAAGCCGGTGGCTTCGACAGTGATTCTGTAGCTGCCGGGAGCGAGGCTGACAAATCGGTAGTTGCCTGAAGCGTCGCTGGCGCCGGCCTTGGACACTCCGGTTGCAACGTTGGTCAGGTGGATGGTTGCTTTGGCCACGCCAGCGCCCGTTGGGTCCTGTACAACACCCTGGATACTGGCAGTAAACTGCGCGAGTGCCGGAGCCGCCACAAGAGCGAGCATCAAGCACAGCAGCGCTACGCGGCAAGACATGCGACGTCGGGCCATGGTGTCCTCCTGATTACCAGTTATCGAATAGTTGTCATGGTTGCGCTTCCCGGGGTGAGGAAACGCTTTCTGGTTGGCTCCAATTTATATTGAGGCTTGAGTAAAACTGTCAAGCATTTTTATTGGGGAAGCGATTAAGAATGCTTCTTTATCTTTAAGAATCTAAGACTTCCACCCCTTACTGGGGATAACACCGACCGTCTCGCGGATCGTCACAAGCCGGTTCGCCGAGAGCTTGCGGAAAACCTCGTGTAACCCGTTCGGCCAGAAAACGTCTACGTCAACCTCCTTCGCTTCACCGATACCGAAATGCAGCCGCGGATCGTTGCAGGAGTAGTAGCTGGATTGGCTGACAACAGCCTGCGCCTGCACTTTGCCCCCGAAATGCACAAGCACACGCGCCCCGATCGCACTGCGATTCGACTTCACACCCTCAAGCTTGAACTTGATCCAGTTGCGCATGGGGTTCAGATCGTTGCGCAGAAGGGAAGGCGGCTCATTCATGTTCACGATCAGCACATCCAGATCGCCATCGTTATCGAAATCTCCGAATGCGCAGCCGCGGCTGCTGTGCGGCGTGGTAATCCCCGAACCTCCCTGCGTCTCCAGTTCTTCAAAGGTGCCGTTGCCCAGATTACGGAAAAGTACCCGCGGCGTCTTGTAGGGATATTGCGGCAGTTTCTTTTCAACTTCGGGATACACGCTGCCGGTAACGAACAGGATGTCAGGATATCCGTCATTATCCAGATCCACCATGCCAGCGCCCCAGCTGGTAAAGCTGGTTTCCACCCCGACTTTGGCGGCGCGCGTCATCTCATCGAAGCTGCCCTTGCCGTCGTTGCGATAAAGCCCGCACGTATCGCCGATGAAATGCGTCTTGAACAGGTCAAGATGGCCATCCAGATTGTAATCGCCGATGCCGACTCCCATACCGGCCTGCTCCATGCCATCATCGCTCAAGGCAACACCGCGCACCACGCCTTCCTCTCGAAACGTTCCGTCGTGGTTGTTCATAAACAGAAGGCTCGGTGTGGAATCGCAGGCTACAAAGATGTCGGGCCAGCCGTCCTCGTCGAAGTCCGCCGCCACCACGGTCATGCCGTAGCTCTCGGTTGCGGCAGCAATGCCCGACTCCTTGGTTACGTCAGTGAAAGTGCCGTCGCCGTTGTTGCGATACAAAAGATGCCGCCCGGCGGGAAGACCGCGCGGGCCGCAGTTAACCGGGATTCCCTTCCAGTTGCACGTGGAACTCGCGCCAGGAACAGGCGCATGTTCGAACGAGAAGCGAATGTAGTTGGAGACAAACAGATCCAGATGTCCGTCGCGGTTATAGTCCACCCAGGCGCAACCCGCGCCCCAGCGCGCGGGACCGGATTCCAGCAAACCCGCATCTTTCGTGACGTCCGTGAATGTACCGTCGCTGTTGTTGCGGTAAAGCCGGTTCTGGCCAAAATAAGTGACGAAGAGGTCGTCGAATCCGTCATTGTTGTAGTCGCCGACGCACACCCCATTGGCCCACCCAACCGCGGTCAGTCCGGCTTTCTCTGTCACATCCGTAAAGGTTCCGTCACGATTGTTCTTGTAAAGACGGTTCGTCGCGCCCGGAGGAGCGCCTTCAAGCCGTGTCCCCGAAAGCAGAAAGATATCCATCCACCCATCGTTGTCGTAGTCAATGAAGGCGCAGCCACACCCATTGGCCTCCACGATGTACTTCTTCTGGTCGATTCCACCGTAAATGGTGGGCGCAATCAGGCCAGCCTGCTTCGCAACGTCTGTGAATTGCGCATGGAACGGCTTACCTGAAGGCACCGGACGTTGCTGAGCCTTGACATCGCGCGATGAAATGCCCTGCATCTGGCCCGCAAGCCGATCAGCATATGCGCAGAGCGAAAGAGCAAAAAAGGAACGGCGGGAAAGAGTCATAAATAAGAAGCCGGGGAAACGCCTCTTATTATCTACCTCGTTCTCGCGGATCGTAAAGTTGCGCTCAGAGGTTCATCAGGCGCGCGGCGTTTCAGTTGGCTGCGCCCGCGGGATTGACAACGAGCTTGTAGCGATTGCGCTCACCCTCTTCGCGCGCTGCGTCCTGCCGCGCCTTCGCGAGCCGCTTCAGCAGTTCTGGAATTTCGTCCGTCTTCCCTGTCTTGCGAAGCGCCTGCACAAGGTGGTAGAGCGCAGTCTGATCGGACGGGCTTCCCTCAAGCGCGAGCCTGCACTCTTTCGCTGCAAGCGCATTCTCACCAGAGTCGAGATAATACTTGGCGAGCACGTTATGCGCGGCTGTAAGCGAAGGCTGCAGCTCCACTGCGTGCTTTGCCGACCGGATGCCGGCCGCAAATTCCGTTGAACTCGGCTCAGGCGATTTCTGAGAAATGATCGCCGCCTGCAGATACCAGAGAAACGCGTCATTGGGTTCCCTGGCAAGTTCGGCGCGCACCCTGGCAAGTGCCTTGTCGGGATTGTCCTGATTCTTTTCTTCGGCAAGCATTCCCTGCGCGGCCGCGCTCATGCCCTGGCTGGGATCAAGCTGCTCGGCCTTTGCGAAATCAGCCTCCGCCTTGTCATACTGCGCCATTTGCACATACAAAACTCCGCGCGCAAGGTAGAGCTGAGCCGCATTGGGCTGCAGCTTCAGTCCGGCGTCGAGCATCGTGACACCAGCCTGAAACGACTGATGGTTCATCGCAATCTCGGCAAAGTCAACGTACAGGGGAATCTGTTTTGGATCTTTCACAATGGCTGCGCGCAGGCATTTCACCGCATTCGGCGTGTCCTGGTTGGCCTCATATACATCAGCCGCCAGATGAAGCGTGTCCACCTCGGTGTCCCCATCCAGCAGCGGCTTGAGCGTTGCCAAAGCATCTTGCGAATGCCCGGCAGAGAGCTGTACCGCGGCCAGATCGCGCCGCGCGCGCGCATCATCAGGCGCCGCGGCCACCAGTTCCTGAAAAACTCCGACGGCCTTGTCGTCCTCCTTGAGCTTGAGAAGACACACGCCGTAGACACGCAGCGCATCCGGCTGGCGCTCAAGCATCTCGCCGCTCTCTGCAAAATGCTTCACTGCAGTTGCACAATCACCGCTCTTGGCTGCCGTGGCCGCAAGCATCGCGTGCGCAGTGGAATCATTCGGCCTCAAGCGCAACACATGCTCAAGCAGCGGAATGGCATCCGCGCTACCGGCCTCATACTCCAGTTGCGCAGCTCCTTCGAGCGCCGGCAGGTAGTCCGGCGCATCCTTGAGCGCGCGCCGATACGAGGCCAGCGCGTTCTTCTTATCTCCTTTGCCGGAGTATGCGATGCCCTGCAGGACTCTCAGCTGTGGATTGCCGGGCGAAACCTGAAGTGCCGATTCGAGCGTTTTCAGCGCACCATCGAAGTCCCGTTGGCGAAGAGCCGACGTCACCTCGACCACGACCTGCTGTTGCCCCGATTGCCCGAGCGCAACCGCCTGCACAACCACGAGCAACAGGAGGAAGCGGACGCAAGATCCCAGAATGGAATGCATCGTAACCGACGAGTGGCTCACACAAATTCGACCCAGTCCGCTCCGAACCACCGCGCCTCCCGTGGAGTAGTCTACGAGCGCCAATCTGCGAATCGCAATACGGCCGGGAGTTCCCTGGTCTGCCCGATCACGTAGGCCAGCACTAAGCGTTCGCTGCGCTCCACCTGAAGGGACCAGAGTTTTTGTACCAGGCGGAACTTTCGTTTTCGCGGTTTCAAGTTGCAGTGAGTAAGCGGCTGGCCGCGTACTCGCTGGCAATGACTCACCGGCGTTCATCGGGACTTTCAGGGATTCCGGGGGCGCTGCGCGCTCAGTTCGATGGAGCGGGAGACCGGGATCGAACCGGCGACATTCAGCTTGGGAAGCTGACGTTCTACCACTGAACTACTCCCGCCCAGTGAACCAATTATATACACCACCCAAGGAAGGTTCCCCCAGCGCCGCGCACGGATGCTGCCGCGTTTCTCCCTGTTTCCCAGGCCGGACATCCTTCCCATTCCTTCTGAACTTTCAGTCATCCTGTGCAACCCGGCTGTCTGGCGTGATCGATTGGCGTAGAATGAGAGCGCTTCCGGAATACGCTTTCACGAATCGCAAAATGCCGCTTCGCCGCAAAGCTCCCGCCGGAAAATCCAGCTGTATCCTCAGGGATGGATTGAGATGAAGCCTCTGTATCGCACGCTTGCTGCTCTCCCCGCCGCTCTTCTTGCTGTCCTGCCGGTTCTCATGGCGGGCATCTTCGGCGCGTCCAGCCACGCCCAGGCCGTCACCGAGATTGGCGGCCAGAAGCTTGTGACCCTTACGCGCGCTGTCACCAGCCAAACGAGACCGGAGTTCACCAGCATCACGCTTGCTCCCGGCCGCGGCATGGAACTGCTCCAGGTCACCGCCAACTTCCCCGGCAAGGGCAACGTGAACGTGCTGGCCTCCCCTGACCTGGCCGGCGCGAAAGAAATGCTGGACGTGAAGGACGACGCCTTTGGCGACCTGGGCTACCGGCTGGGCGCGGCCTTTCTGTTTCCCTATCCCAACCGGATCATCGGCAAGCTCTCCGCCGACGGCAAGACGCTGATCACAAGTTGGCAGGGCCGCACAATCACGCTGCCCGCCAACAATGTCGGCAAGAACCCCGATGCCGTCCGCCATGCCATGCACGGGCTCATCCTCAAGGCCAGGACCGACGATGTGCGCGTGAAAGACATCCCGGGTGGCCAGCAGGTGACCGGCGTTATCCATGCGGGCGACTTCGGCGGCCACTGGTTCTCGAAGACGGACTTGGACGTGACCATCACCCTGACCGCCGATGCAATGGACGCGACCATTGTTGCGCGCAACGTGGGCCACGACGCCGAGCCCGTCGCCATCGGCTGGCACCCTTACTTCAACCTGCCCTCCGGCGACCGCACCCAGGTGCGCATCCATATCCCCGGCTCTCAGCTGGCCGTGGTGGATAACTACGACAACGTCTTCCCCACCGGCAAGCTTGTGCCGGTCAAGGGCCAGTATGACCTGCGCGCGCCCGGCGGCGTCGCGCTGGCCAAGAACTTCTATGATGACAACTGGAGCAAGCTGGACTGGAAGAGCGGCGCCGTCACCGTCAAGGTCATCGACCCCGCCGCCCACTACGGCGTCACGATTCAGGGTCTGTCGCCGGAGATCAAGACCATCCAGATGTATGCGCCGCCCGCCATGCAGTTCGTCGCCATCGAGGACCAGTACAACTTCGCCGACCCCTTCGGCAAGGAGTGGGGCAAGATGGACACCGGAATGGTGACGCTGAAGCCCGGCGAGAGCACCAGGTGGCACGTCCGCCTGCGGGTGTTCGTACCGTAGACACAGGGTTCGCCTATCGATTACGGGCCGGGGCAGAAGCCTCGGCCTGTTCTTTTTCGCTGCCGGGCGACAGCCGCCTCTTCCAAGGGCGGCCTCTGCCGAGTCTCCTCAGTCAGGCTCAGATGCGGGGCGTTGCCGGCCTTCTGGCGCATCCACCCGCGGAGCCATCCAACTCGGAAAGCCCGCATTGCATCGGAGACCGTCAGGAGGATTTGCAATGCGACGTATCTCTGCATTCGCTTTACCCGCATTTGCAGGTTTGCTCCTGGTACTCGCTGTTCCCGCAGCGCAGGCGCAAATCTCAGGTGAGATTCAGGCGAATATTCACCACTCATTTATTGTGGGAAACGCAACCCTGCCACCCGGACGCTATACGTTCCGCATGGTTCCCGACACCGATTTAACGGCCATGAGCGTCACCAGCGCAGATGGCGCCACATCGGCTGAATTTCTGGTGCGCACCTCGGACGACGCCCACATGCCCAGGCATTCCGAGCTGATCTTTAACAAGTATGGAAGCAAGGAATACCTGACGCACATTTACGAAACAGGCACAAAGGCCGGCGTCGCGGTCGTGGAGGAGTCCCGCTCAGAAACGCGGCTGAGAAAGCACGGCCAGCACGCCATGGAGCACACGGAAGAACAGGCAAAATAGCACGCCATCCGGGTCGCCCATCCCTGCCGGAAATGTGTGCGCGGCAAGGATGGGCCTCCGCAAGACCCCTACTCCCCCAGCTTCGTCAGCCGCACCGTCTTCCCCGTTCGCGCCGACTCCCGCGCCGCATCCAGTATCTGCATCACGATCACGTTCGTATCAAGAGCCGTCAGGTCGCCGTGAGGCACAAGCTGGCCCCGCAACACCGCTGCCAGATAGCTCAACGAGTCGTTCTGCGGCGCGCTCAGCGGAGCGGCCGTCGCCAATCTTTCCTCAGCGTCGTGCTCGTGGCGCAGGCGCAACTGGTCCGCGGCCACCGTGATTGCGTACCCCGTCGCCCCGTAGACCTCCATGTCCTTGCGCGAGAACGGCCAGTTCCACGAGCCCATGATGACCGCCTGCGCATGCGGATAGGTCAGAACGATCGTCGAGTCGTCGTCCACCCGCGGGTAAATCGCCGGCTTGTCGTGCGTCACCACCGCCGTCACGCTCAGCGGAGTCTCCCCGTGCATCAGCCACGTCATCAGGTCCACGCCGTAGCAGCCGAAGTCATACAGCGCGCCCGCTCCATTCTTCGCCGGGTCGGTCAGCCAGCCCAGAAACTCCGGCGGCACGCCGATTTCTTTGGGCCCCTGATGCCCGTCGTGCACCACCACCCGCCGCACCGGCCCCAGGCGTCCTGCTTCAACTTCGTCGTAGGCGGCGCGATTGCTGGCATACCAGGTGGTTTCGTAGTTCACCAGCACCTGGATGTGGTGCTCGCGGGCTGTCTTGCGAATGGCCAGAGCATCGTCCAGAGAGATGGTCAGGGGCTTCTCGACCATCACCGACACCCCATAACCCGCTGCGGTTTCAATCACTTTGCGGTGGTCGCCGATGGAGGTATACACCAGCACGGCCTGCGGATGGCGCGCCTCAATCAGTCTCGCTGCATCCTTATAGAAGAGACTGGCGGGCAGCGCGTACTTCTTTTCGTACTTGGCAATCAGGGCCGGGTCCGGCTCCGCGATACCAACGAGTTTTACATCGCGGTGCTGCGGCAACTGGCCCAGAAAGCCCTCGACATGGCCGTGAACCAAGCCCACAATGGCCACACGCAGCGGAGCGGGTGGAACCTGGGCACGCACCACACAAGGTACGGTTACAAGCAATAACAGCAATAACATACGGCTCAAACGGAAAGAGAAACAAAGGTTGAAACGGCTCATCAGGCTGCTCGGCCTCCTGGGCCACGATTCTACTCTGACGAAAGGAACGTAATCTTCCGGATTCCCCGTGAACCAACCGCGCGGGCAACCGGTTCCCGTTGTGCCACCATCAGTTATCGACAGGCCGCCCGTGGCGCGGCCGGAAGGAGCTTCTCTATGCCGATCCCCCGACGGCTTCTCCGTACCTGTTTCATTCTTGCTTGCTCAACCATGCTGCTCTCCGCCGCGCCGGCGGCCTTTGCGCAGATACCGAAGGGCGACATCTTTTTCGGCTACAGCCGGCTGGGCTCTGACGCATTTTTCCCCAACGTAGGCGGCCTGAACGGCTGGGAGGCGGCGGCGCACGTCAAAATGATGCCCTTTGTCGGGCTCGAGGGCGATGTGGCTCACTATGGCGTGGGCGCCAATGCGGTCATTCCGCGCACAACCACATTCCTCGCCGGACCCCGCGTCACCGTGGGCGCGCTGGGCTTCAAGATCTTTGCGCACGGCCTGGTTGGCGGCGAGCACTCGGCCAACAGCGGCGGCGCCGTCAGAATCTCCGAGAACTCGTTCACCTATGCGCTGGGCGCCGGGGCAGACATACCCCTGCTCCCCTTCTTCGCCTGGCGCATCCAGGGAGACCGCATCAGCGCGCCTTCGCTTTCGCCAAACGGTGGCACGCAGGCCCGCTTTACCACCGGCCTCGTCTTCCGTTTCTAATAATGGGAGGTCACCCCGCCCTGCGCATGCCGCCGGGTGTCACTCGGCAGGCACGTGCCTTCCGCGGTGCGCCCTGCCGCTCCGGCCCGGCCTGCCGGTTTGACCATGCCCGCAAACCCTCTTACCATGAAATCAGGCAATCCCCCCACTCGCGGCGCTGCTTCGTCTGGAGCGGCAGCCTTGTGTGGCAGCTAGTTTGGCGCGCGTCGCCCGGAAGGCAAAACGTTGAGTTCTACTGACACCCTCGAAAACAACTCCCAACCTGAAGCGGCCGAGGCAGCGCACGAGCATGCCCACGAAGGCCACGAGCATGAGCACGCACACGACCATGCGCACGGCCCCGTCCTGAATCCCGAGTGCACCCGTGAACTGGTGCTGGACGTGCCCGCCGAAGAGGTCTCCAAAGCCTTCCACACCGTGGTCCGCAATTATCAGAAATATGCCCGTATTCCCGGCTTTCGCCCGGGCAAAGTGCCGGAGTCGGTCATCCGCCGCCGCTTTGCTACCGAGATTCGCAAGGAAGTGATTGACGGCCTGCTGCCGGAACGCTTCAACAAGGGAGTGCAGGAACTGGGCATCAAGCCCGTGGGCCAGCCGCAGGTGACTGAGCTGACCATAGAAGACGGCCAGCCGCTACACGTGAAGGCAGTCTTTGAATACCTCGCCGACTTCTCCATCGACGGCTACAAGGACGTGACCGTCGAAAAGCCCCCGGTCGAGGTTACCGACGAAGAGTTCGGGCACGAGATGGAAGAGCTGCGCGAGTCGCGCGCCACCATTGAGCCCGTCGAGGAAGACCGCGCGCTGGTGGATGGCGACTGGGCGCAGATCTCCTACAACGGCACGATCGCGGACGACCCCGAAGCCGCCCCGGTTGCCGGCGAGGACACCCTCGTCGAAATCGGCGGCAAGGACACCGTCGAAGCCTTCACCACGGTCCTGCGCGGCGCGAAGCCTGGCCAGGAACTGAAGGCCGAAGTGATCTATCCCGCCGAGTACCCCGATGCCAAGCTGGCCGGCAAGACCGTAGCCTACGACGTCACCGTCAAGGCCATCAAGAAGCGCACCGTGCCCGAGCTGAACGACGACTTTGCAAAGGAATTGGGCAGCTACGAGAACCTGGACGAGCTCAAAAACCGCGTGCGCGAGCACATGGCCAACCGCAAGCGCCGCAGCGTGGAAGCAGAGACCAAGGACAAGCTGTTTGCCGCGCTGACCGAGCGCTTCCAGTTCCCCGTCCCCGAATCGCTGGTGCAGGACCAGATCGACACGCGGCTTGAACGTGGCCTGCGTGCGCTGGCGGCCCAGGGCATGGACACCGAGCAGATGCGCAAGCTGGACTTCGGCCGCCTGCGCATAGCCCAGCGCGACGGCGCCATCGCCGAGGTAAAGGCCTACATCCTGATGGACCGCATTGCAGAGGCTGAAGGCATTGCCGTAAGCGACGAAGAAGTGGATCGCGAAGTGCACCTTGCCGCCCTGCAGTCGAGGGAGCCGGTGGAGGCTCTTCGCCAGCGTTTGACGGAGGACGGCGGTATCGCTAGAATCCGGGAACAAATGAAGCGCGAAAAGACCGCGAGCCTGCTGTACGAAAGGTTGCCCGCGTAGGGTTTTTGACGCGGCAGACATGGCTGTGCAGGCCAGGAGTTGAACCCTCCCGGACCGCACGGCCATCAGATAAACTGGCAGCACCATTCACTACGGAAGAGCGAGAAGAGTACTCAATGGCATTGGTTCCCATGGTGGTTGAGCAGACGAGCCGGGGCGAGCGCGCCTACGACATTTACTCCCGTCTGCTACGCGACAACATCATCTTTCTTGGCACGCCCATTGACGACCAGGTGGCCAATCTCATCGTTGCTCAAATGCTCTTCCTCTCCGGCGAAGACCCGGAGAAGGACGTCCAGCTCTACATCAATTCGCCGGGCGGCTCCATCACCGCGGGTCTGGCGATTTATGACACCATGCAGTTCATCAAGAACAACGTGGTCACTTACTGCATTGGCCAGGCCGCCAGCATGGGAGCGTTCCTCCTCCTCGCCGGCACCAAGGGCAAGCGCTTCGCCCTGCCCAACTCGCGCATCCTCATTCACCAGCCCTCGATGGGCGGGCTCAGCGGCCAGGCGACGGACATCGACATTCATGCGCGCGAGATCCTGCGCATCCGCGAGATTACCAACAATCTGATGGCCAAACACACCGGCCAGCCCCTCGACCGCATCGAGCGCGACGTCGAACGGGACTTCATCATGAACTCGCAGCAGGCTCAGGAATACGGCATAATCGACGAAATCATTGACCGGCCCCGCACCTAGCGGCCGGTCCAGCACTCGAACCAGGTAACAAGCTCGTCCAAAGGGAGTAAAAAAATGAAAACGCGCACGGGACCCGAAGAGGCTCTACGCTGTTCGTTCTGCCACAAGTCGCAGGACGCCGTGGCCAAGTTGATCTCGTCGCCCAGCGACTATCCTCGCGCATACATCTGCGACGAGTGCGTCGCTGTCTGCAACTCGATCCTCGAGGACGACCGTGGCGGCGACGCCGCCCACCCGGCTACCGCTGCCGGCCACCTGCCCAAGCCGCAGGAAGTGAAAAGCTTCCTCGACGACTTCGTCATCGGCCAGGACCAGACCAAGAAGAAGCTCGCCGTCGCCGTCTACAACCACTACAAGCGCATCCAGATGAACAGGATGCGCAACAATGAAGTGGAATTGGCGAAATCCAACATTCTGCTCATTGGCCCCACCGGGTCGGGCAAGACCCTGCTGGCGCATACCCTGGCCAAGATGCTGGACGTACCCTTTGCCATCGTTGACGCCACCACCTTGACCGAAGCGGGGTACGTTGGCGAAGACGTTGAAAACATTATCCTCAAGCTCCTGCAG
>JAGWRX010000097.1 GCA_028876395.1 Acidobacteriota bacterium | reverse complement strand
TCTTGTCGACCTCATCGAGGAGGAAGACGGGGTTTTTGGTGCCGGCGCGCTTCATGTGCTGGATAATCTGCCCCGGCATCGCCCCGATATACGTCCGCCGGTGCCCGCGAATCTCCGCCTCGTCGCGCACGCCACCCAGCGACAGGCGCACAAACTTGCGCCCCGTCGCCTTGGCAATCGACATGCCCAGGCTCGTCTTGCCCACGCCCGGAGGCCCCACAAAGCACAAAATCGAGCCCTTGGGATTCTTCACCAGCTGCCGAACAGCCAGAAACTCAAGAATCCGCTCCTTGATTTTTTCCAGGCCATAGTGGTCCTCGTTCAGCACCTTCTCCGCGTAGTCGATGGAGCGCGTTTCCTTCGAGCGCTTCTTCCACGGCACCGCCAGCAGCCAGTCAATATAGTTCCGGCTCACCGTCGACTCGGCCGACATCGGCGGCATCGCCTCCAGCTTCTTCAGCTCCTGGATCGCCTTGTCCAGCACGTCCTTCGGCATCCCCGCCGACTCGATCTTCTTGCGCAGCTCGTCGAACTCGCTCTTCTCGCCGCGGCCCAGCTCTTTCTGGATCGCCTTGATCTTTTCGTTCAGGTAGTACTCTTTTTGCGCGCGCTCCATCTGGCGCTTTACCCGGGATTGGATGTTCCGGTCCAGGTCCAGCTTTTCGATTTCGACGTCGAGCACGTCGGCGATGCGCGCCAGCCGCGCCGCCGGGTCAAAAATCGCCAGCAGCTCCTGCTTTTCTTCAATGCCCATTTGCAGATTGGCGGCAATTGTGTCCGACAGCTTCGCCGGCTCGTCCATGCGCGCGGAGGCGATGATCGTCTCGTAGTTAAGCGACTGCTGCAGCTTGACATACTGCTCGAAGAGTCCAGTGACGCGCTGCATCAGCTGCTCCACCGCCGCGGTCATCTCAAACTCCGCCTTGCCCGTCCGCACCGTGGCCACAAAGAAGCCGTCCCGGTCCGTCACCTCGGTGGACTTGGCGCGCTCCACGCCCTCCACCAGCACCTTGATGTTGCCGTCGGGCATCTTTACGCTCTGCACAATGTTGCAGATACACCCTACCTGATAGATTTCCTTGGCTTTAGGCTCGTCGATGGAGGCGTCATGCTGCGTCGCCAGGAAGATCTTGCGGTCGCCGTTCAGCGCCTCTTCCAGGGCGCGCACGCTCGACAGGCGGCCCACCACGAACGGCGTCATCATATAGGGGAAAATCACCATGTCCCGGATGGGCATCATGGGCAGCTTCGCAGGCGCGGTCTTCTCGCGGGGAACAGTCATAGGAATACCTTTACAGATTAGACGCGTCAGCGCCCCTCCGGCTTCAGGGCAGTTTCCGCACGCCTTCTAGGGATTGTACAGCGGAACTGGTTTCGGGACGGGATTTCGTGGAGCGGGCGCGACTCCACGCAGATGTGAAGAGCGGGCTGGAACGCTGCATGGGGAGATGGAGTAAACGCGGGTAAAGCTCAGCTCGGATGTGGAGCTTTTGGCGCGGCAATGAAGCCGGCGTTTCTCCCAGCGCCCGGATGTCTCACGGTTGCGGGAAATTCTCTGCGAACTTTTTGTGGAAAACGAAGGCAAGGATCGGCCATCCGAGTTGTATGAACCTGGATGGGGTGTGGGCACCCGGCAAGCGGATTCGGCGCGGGGCTGCGATCCTCGTGGAAGCGCTTATCGACGACAGCGCATGCCAACCCAGGTGAACAGGCCTCCGGCCAGGACTCCGGCCGCGAAGGCGACGCCCACTGACTGGAATGGCTTCTGCCTCACGGTGTGCTTCGCGTCGTCGATCGCGTCCTCGGCGGCATGGCGCGTGTGCCGGATGGCCTGTGTTGCCGAGCGTACACCGTCTTCCATTGCGTCGGTGACGATAGCTTTGACCTTGGTTACAGTCCGGAAAGCATCCTGAAGGTTCGGCGCATTTTCCAACACGTTGGCGGGCATGACCTTGTCCCCCTTTTGTACCGGAGATCATGACGCCGGCCGGCTTGTTGCGCAGTGATACAGGGCCCACTGCCGTGTGATTGGGTTCACGTTCCCTGGGCCGGATGTGTCCTATGGAGCAGGGGTAAAGCATTGATGCCATGCGGGATGGGACGGCGGGTAGGGAGTAGTGATGAGTCCCACCCTTTCCGCGAAGGACGCGGAAAAGGGTGGGGCAAACCGATCTTAATACGCTGCAACCTGCAACAGTGCGCGGAGCCCGGCATGGTCGGAGGGCCACATGCCATCAACCTTATCCTGTTTGTTGTCCCCGGCCAGACGCGACGTGCGCGCAGTCACATGGCCGCGGTAAAAGACGAAATCGATGCGCTGGGTTGCGGTGTCCGCGGGGCTTGCGTTGTCCAGCGGCCAGGTGAGTCCAGGGCGCGGCGGATTCCGATCATCCCAGGCATCACCGAAGCCCAGATTCAACATCTCCTGATAGGCCACGTTGGAGGGATCGGTCGGTTCATTCGCGATGGCGTTGAAGTCCCCCACAAGGATGACGGGAAGAGACGTGTTCGCCGGCACATCGCTGAGTTCCCTGGCCTGCGCCTGCTGTATCAGGTAGGTCGCAGGAACCTGCGGGATCGGGTTCTCAAGATGCGTCACAATGAAGCGGAAGGACTGGCCATGGAGCTCGGCATCCACGGAACTCCACCCACGGGTGATCGTCACGAGACCCACGAAAGTAGGAAGCTGGAGAAGCAGGCTGAAATTGGCAGTCTGCGCGTTGGTGAGCTGGAGGTCTGCTTCATCGCTTCTGGCCAGCAGGATATTCCTGCCGCTGGCGCGGAGGTAGTTGACGAAGCCGGGCAGAGGCCCCTGAAGCTCGTACTCGTTCTCCACCACAACAGCGGAATAATGCTGCCCCTCTGCATTGAGCGCGTCCAGCAACTCCTGCAGCGGGTCATACAAAACTGTTGTCGGGTTCGGTCCCGGGCCCATGCGCCATAATGTGGCTTCCTGCAGTCCCACAAGGTCGGGCTGGGTCATCGCAATCTGATGGGCGATGGCCTGCATGCGCGCCGGCGGATTGCTGGCCACGACCGCGTTCAGCGTGACCTGAGTAGCCGCCACAAACTCCGGCAGCGACTGGGCCGAAAGCACCTCGATGAAGTCTGTGCCCTGGAACAGGTTGTAGGTCATGACCTTGACGGTGGCCTTGGACGCATCAGGTGTGCCCTGTGTATGTGCCATTGGCGATGCAAGGAATGCGGCGAGCAGAGCGGCAGAACTGAACGAGAACAGCGTCTTGAGAGATTGAGGCATGGCTTCCTCCCGCTTCGAACTGGTGAGGGTGCTATCGAGAGGCATAGGAGAAACGGCGCAGGCTACGCTTGATGCCGCGCAGGGACAGCACCCCTCACCGGGAGGGATTTGTACGGCGTCGCCAGATATTTGTATGTACCCGGCATCACCTACGGCGGTGACATGGCCTCAATCCAGCTTCGGCAGGTGGGACTGGCGCATAAAAAAACTTCCTGCGTGGATTGGAGTCGCGCAGGAAGTTTCTTGTGAGTTACGGATTGGGTCTGGCTCAGCCGGCCTTCTCCAGCAGACAGAGCGACAGGTCGCGGCGCTCTACCATCTCGCGCGTGATTTCGAGATCGCGCACGCGCTTGTTGCTCGGCAGGTGGTACATGAGGTCGAGCATCAGCTCTTCCAGAATCATGCGCAGGCCGCGGGCGCCGACCTTGCGGGCGAGGGCCTCGCGGGCCACGGCGCTGACGGCCTCCTGCGTAAAGTGCAGGCGGACGTTCTCGTATTCGAGCAGCCGCTGGTACTGCTTCATAATGGCGTTGCGCGGCTTGGTCAGAATCTCAATCAGCGCAGCCTCGTCCAGCTCGTCGAGGATGCCCATGACGGGAAGGCGGCCGACGAACTCGGGGATGAGGCCGTACTTGATCAGGTCCTGCGGCTCGGTCTTGCGGAGCAGCTCGGTGTCGCGATGCGAGCGGGTGGTTGCGGCATCGGCTTCGGCGTCGTTGGCCTTAAAGCCCAAGGCCTTCTTTCCGATGCGGCGGCCGACAACGCGCTCCAGACCGACGAAGGCTCCGCCGCAGATGAAGAGGATGTTGGTGGTATCGACGGCGGTGAATTCCTGGTGGGGGTGCTTGCGCCCGCCCTGCGGCGGCACGTTGGCGACGGTGCCCTCGAGGATTTTGAGCAGCGCCTGCTGGACGCCTTCGCCTGAGACATCGCGGGTGATGGAGGGGTTCTCGTCCTTGCGGCCGATCTTGTCGATTTCGTCGATGTAGATGATGCCCTGCTGGGCGCGGGTCACGTCGCCGTCGGCGGCCTGGAGGAGCTTGAGGATGATGTTTTCGACGTCTTCGCCGACGTAGCCGGCCTCAGTGAGGGTGGTGGCATCGACGATGGCGAAGGGCACGTCGAGCATCTTGGCCAGGGTGTGGGCCAGGAGGGTCTTGCCGCTGCCGGTGGGTCCGACGAGAAGAATGTTGGACTTGGCGAGTTCGACGTCGTTGCCGCGCATGCGGTTCATCTGAATGCGCTTGTAGTGGTTGTAGACGGCGACGGCGAGCTTCTTTTTGGTCTGGTCCTGGCCGATGACGTATTCGTCGAGGAAAGCCTTTACCTCGTGGGGCTTAGGCAACTGGGTGGGAGCCGCGCCGGAGGGTGCCTCGGCGCGGTCGTCCTCGAGGATGGAGTTGCAGACGGCTACGCACTCGTCGCAGATATAGGCGCGAGGGTAGTCGCTGGGAGAAGAGATGAGTTTTGCCACGGCGTCCTGAGACTTGTGGCAGAAAGAACAGCGGAGGGTGTCTTCAGAACCGGTGCGCGTCTTCATTATGCTGGTGCTCCTTGCATATCGCCCAAGGCCTCGGGAACGAAGGGGGGAACCCTAGACGCGCGGCCGGTCGATAATGTCGTCGATGATGCCATATTCCTTGGCCTGGGGCGCATTCATGATGAAGTCGCGCTCCACGTCGCGCTCGATGCGCTCAAGGCTCTGCCCG
>JAGWRX010000096.1 GCA_028876395.1 Acidobacteriota bacterium | reverse complement strand
GCGCCATGGTTGGACTGCGGTCCGGGCACTGCCTTATCTCGATGAGAGCGCGAAAGATCAACTGCGCGAAGCGGTCAGGACCTACATGGCGACTGAAGACAAGCAGCTGGACGCCACCCCCTTCGGCGTGCCCCCGAGTCTGCGCACCTGGGGCGGCTCGGGCGCCGTGGTCGACATGGCCATCCGGATGTACTTCCTGCACAAGGCGTTTCCGGATCTGGTGAGCCCCGAGTATACACTTCGCGCCGTCAATTACATCCTCGGCACGCACCCGGTATCCAGCACTTCATATGTAGCTGGCGTCGGTACGGTCTCCAAGACGAAGACGTACAGCAACAACCGCGCCGACAACTCTTACATTCCGGGCGCCGTCATTCCGGGATACATCATCATCAAGCCGGATTTTCCGGAGTGCATCGACGACTTCGGATTCCTCTGGTTCGAGGATGAAGCTGTCGTCGCCGGATCCGCAAACTGGGTCCTGGCCGGCAATGCTGCGGACGCGATCACCAGGGAACGGAAGCAGGGCAAGTAGTAAAAAAGCTCGGTGCTCCGAGGGGCACCGGGCACGGCGTCTCCGGTCCTGGCTGCCAGACCGAAGGCAGATAATCTGCGCGCGGCAGCTTGGCGAGCACGCAGGCATCGATCTTGTCCGTCTTGATCTTGGCTTCAGCAATGGTCAGGCAGGTGGCCCCGGGGCCCGATGACCTTTCTTCACTAGAGATCGGGGCAACCCGCCTGTAAATCGCTGATTTTGAAAGGGAAACTGATGGCACTGAAATTGCCCGTGAGCACCCAAAATCAAGCTTCAACACCCGAATAGAACCCAAATAACTACGCGATGACGCAGGGAGGAGGTCAATTGCGTCCTGGCTGAGCATGCCAAAGTACCTCTGACGCAAACCATTGGTTCTAAGGAATCTCTGCACAGGCTCCTGATTTTTCGAAGATGCAGGAACACGGCGCTTGAGCAGTGGTTATCGAGCCTGTTTGCCTCGAATAGCGATCGCGGATGCACCTGCCCCAAGCCTTTAGAGCGTGGCCGGGCTTGCAGGACACTGCGCGGGGCCTTTGCAGCGAGCTGCTCAGACTCACATGGTCGCAGCGAAACGCTTCCGAACTGTCCTTCCTGATCGCATGGCTGTTTATCTTGAGAAACGACTGTCAGTGACACACCACATTGCAGGGTCCCACACGACATTGATTTCCACCTGAGATATCGTGGCGGCCTGTTTGCAGGAATTCGCTTTAAAGCGTTAGTTCGGAGCCTCAACTGCACGCGCTTGTGGGCTAACCTGAGAATCTGGGTAAAGATAACATGGATGCCTTGTCTGCTCAGTCCGAACCGCGCATGCACGAGTTGCGAACGGTCGTGCTGGAAAACAGATTTCTCCGCGTCGTCGTGTTTCCGGAGGCCGGTGCAAAGATCTGGCAGATCACGTACAAGGCTCTGAACACGGACCTGCTGTGGAATAACCCGGCGGTGCCGCCCCGCGCACAGCCGTTGTACTCCGGCTACGACGATAACTGGAGCGGCGGTTGGGATGAGTTGTTTCCCAATGACGAAGCTTGCAGTCTGAAGGGACTCGACCTGCCAGATCACGGCGAACTGTGGACGGGAGCGTGGAGCACGATCCCATCCGGGACAAACGCGCTGAAGCTGCGGTTTGTCACCCCGCTTACGCGGTTCATTGCGGAGAAGGAACTCATTCTGCAAGATGAGAGCCCGGTGCTTAAGGTCCGATACAAACTCACCAACATGGGCTCTGAGCCTTTTCAGTTCCTCTGGAAGCTGCACCCGGCATTCGCCGTGACAGTCTCGCACCGGATCGATTTCCCACCGATGAACGTGTTGCGGGAACTCGATTTTCCAGGAACTCTCGGGGATGCGCTGCCGGTTTTCCCTTGGCCGTACGCTGCCCTCGGCGACCGGGTAATGGACCTGCGGCCGGTTCAGGATGCATCGTCGCACGCGCTGCATTTCTTTTACGGCACGGGGTACACCGACGGTTGGTGCGGAGTGACAGATCGCAAAAAGAAGTTGGCGGCAGGGCTGCACTTTGATCCAAAGGTCTTCTCGAGTTGCTGGCTGTTTGCAACATACGGGGGATGGCGTGATCTGAATGTAGCCGTGCTTGAACCTGCGACCGGATATCCCTTCCAAATGGAGAAAATGATCGCCAATGGACAGGCGCGCACGCTGTCTCAGGGAGAGAGTATCGAGACCGAGGTCGTACTTTCGGTGCGGGAAGGGTTGCGTTCAATCGGCGGAGTGGGCGAGGACGGGACGATTACTCCAGGCGATGAGACCTGAACGGATCAGGCTTCAGGTTGGTGGGGCGCTTCCATGGAGAGCAGGATGGCGGCGGCAATTGCGGTGAGTGCCCCGGCCGTCTGCACGAGCGTGAGACGTTCGCGCAAGAGCAAGATGGCAAGGATGACAGTCAGCAGCGGGTAGAGCGAAACAAGCGAAATAACGATGGACGCCTTGCCGCCGGACTCAAGCGCGCGAAAGCTGGTCCAGGCGCCAAGGCCGTTCAATGCGCCACCGGCGATGGAGCAGAGAACGACGACCCTGCCCAATCCCCAGTGAGGGTGCGCGATAAACAGAACCGCGCCGGAGAGCGCGACCATGGCCCAGCAGAACCAGAGAAAGGAACGCTCACTGGTGATGCGATTCGTTGAAAGCTTCTGCGTGACACCCGTGATGCCCCAGAGCACCAGCGCCAGAACAGCAAAGCCTAACCAGACATGCATTGCGGCCTCTTCATGGGGAAATTACTCACTCAAGAGATAAATTGCGACAAAGGCAAGCATCAGGCCAATCCATTGCACACGGCCCAGCCGCTCTTTCAGAAAGATGAGCGCCAGTAGAACAGTGATCATCGGGAAAAGAGCGGTAACCGGGGCTACGACAGAGGCTTTGCCACCCTTGACAAGAGCCTGGAAAAAGAAGATGTTGCCGACCCCGCCGAGGATACCGGTAAGAAAGGCCCAGAAGACGCCTTGGGCACGAGCCTGGGAGGTCTCGCCTGAGCGTTGCTTGTGCACCGTCCAGGCAACAAAGATCATGAGCGGGGCAAGCCCGGCGGTGTAGAGAAGCTGATTGACGTAGGCGTCAACACCGGCCGAGGCAACCTTCGAGACGAGCCCCCAGGCACCCCACAGCACGATTGTGAGCAGGGACCAGAAGAGCCAGCGCGGAATCCGTGCAAAGCCGTTCTGTTCGACCAGGGGCGCGCTCACCGTGTCCGCCTTCGTGTTGGCATTGGTATCCACGCGGCGAGGATATCGGGCCCGCTACGGACTGCGCAATGGGCATGGGCGGAGCCGGATCTTGTTTTCCGGTTCATACTTTCGTTCTGACGTTCTCCAATTTCAAGACACCGTGAAAGAGTTTTATGATCAGCCCATCGGAGTGGAACCGGAGCTTATGAAGATCACGGGCATCGAGGCAATTCATCTGCGCGCAGAGGACCCCTTGATCGAGCTGTTTGATGGCTCGTATGACGACTGCGTACTGGTGGTGCACACCGACAGCGGGCTGACGGGCGTCGGCGAAACAGAATCAATGGCACCTGCGATTCAAGCAATTGTGCGCGGGCCGTCAGCACATAATCATGCGCGATCGCTGTCGTCGGTGCTGGTCGGCGCCGATCCGCGCGATCCGGTGGAACTGTGGCACCGCATGTATGAATCGACCGACTACGTAGGTCGGCGCGGAATAGTGATGCACGCAATCGGTGGGGTTGATCTCGCGCTGTGGGATCTTTGGGGGAAGATCGAGAGCAAGCCGATCCATGCGCTCCTGGGCGGGGCGAAGCGTGACCGGCTGCCGGCATACGGAACGATTTATCCGATGGCGCGCACACCCGGGGAGGTGCGGGACCAGATTGCCGAGGGACAGGCAAAGAATCTGCGCAACTTCAAGTTTGCGGCGGATCCCTGGTGGCTCGACGACATTGCGCTGACAGGCAGGCTGCTTAGCGCGGCCCGCAAGCAGGCAGGGGATGAAGCGCGTCTGATCATTGACGCGGCGCTGTCGTACCGCACGGCGGCAGAGGGAGCGCGTCTCATTCCCTTGTATCGTGAAGTGGGTATCTGGTTTCTGGAGGCTCCGCTGCCACTGGATGATGTGGAAGGACATCTGGAAATGAGCCTGCACGGCCTGCCGACAGGCGTCGGCGATCTTGGACTTACCCACGTGCGGGAATTCGTAGAGATGATGGATCGGGGCGGTGCAAGCATCTGCCAACCAGACATCTCGCAGGTAGGTGGCTTTACAGGAATTCTGCAGATTGCGGAGGCGGCATACGCGCGGGGGAAGCGCGTGATTACGCACGGTTACAAGACCAACATTGAGATTGCGGCAAATCTCCACTTTCTTTCGGCGCAGCCCAACGCGGAACCTCTGGAATTTTCACTGAGCCACTCGCCGTTGCGCTGGAACACGACACGCGAGCATTTCCGGGTGGAGGAAGACGGCTGTGTGCGTGTTCCGCAGGCACCGGGCCTGGGCGTAACGCTGAACGAGGAGACCATCGACCGGTATCGCTTCCTGCAAAAGTGAGCTGGCAAGCGAGCAACGGCTTATGGCTGCACGGCCGGGTGCGTTGCGGACTCCGACTGTATCTGGATTTTTGCGCGGCCGCTCTCGCGCACATATAGGGGCGGCTGGATGGGATGGCTGACCGTGACCGAGGCATCCTCATCAGCAACGATTCCGCAGTCGAAGCGCACTTTGGAGAAGACGGCATTGGCGTGTTCGGCTACCCTGATCTGACTCGTCGCGAGATCGGGGCGTTGGGAAGCGAGTCTCAGTGCGCCGACGGTAGAAGATTCGATGCGGACCGACGCGTCGTTACCGATGCTGAGCCAATCTGCATAAACATTTGAATTGCGCACGATGACCCTGGCGTGATCTGTCGCGACGAGTTCATCGATCTGTGAATCCTCGAGTGCAAGGTCTGCGTTGTCGCCAATGTAGACATCCCAGGTGTCCACATTGACGTCCTTCAAAGTCAGACGAAAGGGGCAGGTCGAGGCATTCGGTTGCGGAAAGACCGCCGGATGTTCTTCCGTACCGAGCCGGCCTCTCGGTAAGCGCAATGTCCCGTTACAGTCAGGCGAGAGCGCCAGTTGCACACGGTCCATGCGGGCCAGGTCGGCACTGGAGCGTCCATGCATGTAGAGGAGGAAGAACTGCAGGCGTGTGGTTTTAAGCTGCGCATGCGCGCCTGACCCGAGTTGCAGCGTGCGCGTGAAGGGACGACCGACCGGTATGTCTTCGAAATGCAGGTGGTCGTCATCACCGGTATGAGTAGAAAGAAAGACAAGGTCGAGACCACGCGCAATGACCCGGCTCTTGTGCGAGATTTCCAGTTCGAAGATCTTCAAATTGTTGAGGCGGCCTTGAGCATGATTGACGTGAAACTCCGAATTGGTTGTTTTAAACCCATCAACGTCGATCGCCCCGTTCAGAAGCCACATGGGATGAGCGGTGCCGACAGGAGCCATGGTGGAGTTGCGAATAATGACGTGGGCCGGGCCGTCGCATGTGAGGCCGCTCGCACCGTTTGACGCCCCCTCGGGATCGTAAATCAGCAGATGAACGTTTGTGATTTCAAGCGTTGCCCCTGCGGCAACTCGTATAGGCCCGTGAAGATGGAGCGTCAGGTTGCTCAGAGTGACTTTGCCTTGCACAAATAATTCGCCATCATGGCGAAACTCTCCGGGACCCGAAAGTGCAGCCCCATCGTGGAGTGAAGGAAGCGGCTTCTGTGCCATCGCCAAGACGCCGGTAGAGGTACAGGCCAGCATGCACACGATGCGTGCGCACTTGAAGACAATCTTCCGCAGCAAGCGCGGGGCCATGGCATCAGTTAACACGGAGCACCATCTTCAGGGTGTCGCCCGGAGCAGAGATGATGCGCTCGAACGCCTGTTGGCCATCCTCGAGCCGCATCTCAACGGTCCACGGAGTGAGATCGATTTCATCGGCCTTCAGTAGCGCCAAAGAGCGCTCGAAGTCCACGGGAGTATAGGCGAATGACATCAGGACGCGGTGTTCCTTGCGAATGCTGGTGACAAAATCGATCTCGCTGCGCTCGCTGCTCATGCCCAGAAGAAGAACGACACCGCCGGGGCGGCAGAGATCAAAGGTGGCCTGACGCGCCGGGCCGGTGCCAGAGGCATCCAGCACAAGGTCGAGTCCATGGCCTGCGAAGCGGCCGGCTTCAGCGCGGCCTTGCTCCGTGGCAACATTCACAGCAAGGCTTGCGCCCATACGGCGCGCGGTATCGAGGCGGATATCGCTCACATCCTGTACCAGAACCTCGCGCACGCCCAGACGGAGAGCCGTGAGAAGCGCCAGGGAGCCCATGGTGCCGCCGCCCACTATCCCCATGCGGAAGAACGGGCCGGGCGAGGCGAGGCGAAACATGTGCACGATGTTGGCCAGCGGCTCGGTCATGACCGCGCGCTGGTCAGAGAGATCGTCAGGGATCTCGTAGACCTGCGATTCAGGAAGAGCTACGAATTCAGCAAAGCAGCCCTGGGTACGGTCCATGCCCAAAAGACGCCAACTGGAACAGAGGTTCTGTGCTCCACTGAGGCACGCGGTACACCTCCCGCAACTGATGAGTGGATTGATAACAACACGCTTACCGTCGGGGCGACGGCCTACGAGTTCGTGGCCGAGGACCAATGGCGGGATTCGGCGCCGGCTGTGACCGAGAAAGCCGGAAATGTCAGAGCCGCAGATACCGGCTGCTTCCACAGCGATTTCGACGTCTCCGCTGGCTGGAGCAGGACGCTCAATCTCTCGAAGCTCGAACTGATGCGGGGCTGTATAGACCAGGGCGCGCATAGTTCTCCCGAAAACTTGGTATCGAATCAAAGCGTCGGATGCTGCGGCTCAGCGAATGCGACTTCACCAACATCCCAGCGCTGCGGCTCCTTGGCATAGGCGCGCGGCGTGCAATGCATGTATCTCTTGAAGACCGATGCAAAATACGCCGGATTGCAGAAGCCACAGCGATCGGCCACCTCGGCCACCTGCAAGCGTGGATCCAGCAAGAGCCGCTTACTCATTTCCAGTTTTTGCCGTATCAGGTAGTCCTCGAGCGTGTGGCCGGCAGTGCGGCTGTAGACACGCCCGAGGTGGCCAGCAGAGATCTTGAGTGCCTGAGCGAGGCAATGGACCGTCACCTTGTCCGGCCCAAGCTCTCGAACCAGACGCTGGGTTTCGCTCACAATCTTGGCTTCACGGCGGCTGAAGAGATGGATGACCTGTAGCTGTAACTGCTCTACAAAACTGCGAAATGCCTCGACCATGGCAAACGAACCGGGAGCTCCCATGATGGCCTGCACAGCTCGCTTTCGGGCCGCATCAACAGAATCAGCGGTCGCACCAATGCTGATGATTTCACGCGAGAGATGCTCGCAAGCCCAGGTGAGAAGACCACGGCCCTGTTGGACTGATTGCAGGTCGCCACCCGTCGGAGCCGCGCTGGTCAGGAACTCCCGAGTGGATGTCGCAATCGCTGCCGTATCCGCATCCTGCAGTGCCTTAAGCAATCTTGCCAGAGTCTCTGTCGGCTCCAGGTGGCGTTGAGGGAGTTCTTCAAACCAATTGACAGTGGACCTGGCCGACGCCAGGGCAGAGGCCGCTTCATGATAGGCCCCCAGCAACTCGTTGGCCTGCGAATGCTTTCGGCTCACGCCAATGCGCGCCGATGCCAATCCGTGTGAGCGGGCTATACGCAGCAGAGTCTGTGCCAGTTCATCAAGAAGCAGCCTTTCCTGGTTCGCGTTGCACGCATCCTGACAGGTGAAGATGCACAATTCACCGGGCGCTATGGAGGTAGCCAGAGTGTTGGGCCAGGTGCGGCAACGATCTTCGATCAGGTGGGATACCCTGCCCAGAGCCAGCTGGCTGCCGATCTCCGTGAGTGAATCCGGCACGACATCACTGGCTACAGCACGCGCGGCAGGCCGCGCCGGATCTTGCAGGCGAAGCAACAGAATCCGGTCCGGAAAGCGATCAAGGCCAACACTGCGCGCCAGCGAGGGCAAGTCTCTCGTTCCCGTCCCAACGTGCGATGAGAGCAGTCGCTCGGCAAGTTCACGACGATCGAGGGCAACTTCTCTCTCGTGAATTTGGTGAAATTCGCTGGCGATCTCCAGACGCTTCCATGTATTGGCCAGATAGCGTGCAAAGACTTCCATCATCCGGACCATTTCCGCCAGCTGTGCAGCAGTCACGACGGGAACGCGATAGTAAGCCTCCTCGAGGCGGTCAAAGTCGATGTGTGATTGCCCCACCAATGCCTCTTGGACGCAGGCAAAGCCCTCCGGTGTGGGAGGCTCGGTCAGCACCTGCCCGCTGAACAGCGTGCCGAGGTAACGACCTTCGCAGATCACGGGAACCGCAATGTCTGTCAGACCGACGTGGCACGGATAAACATGGCTGCGCCCCGTGGCGCGGCAGCGCTCCTTCGCTGGTTTGTCGCTGCGAGCGCAGGTCTGTTCCTCGTGTGCGCCCAGACCGTGCACAAGGTCACAAAAAAGAGTGCTGGGGCTCGGCGAACTTCTTTCAGGAGCGACCGCTCCATGGGCCTGCAATTGAATCAGAGCTTCGCCCGTGTTGACGCGCGGACGCTGGGCCGGATCAAACAACTCCAGATCATCGGCCCACATCAATTCCACATTTCGGATAGGGCTTGAGCTGTTGAGCAACACCAGGAAGTACTCAAACAGCTCCAGATCTTTCTTGAACTCCTGCTTAAGCGCTTCGCTCAGGGCGTTCTTCTGTCGTTTCATGGCAGTTAGGGCTGACTTGGATTGGCGGGGATATCTTATGCCATCTTTGTCACCTTCGAATACTGAAAAATCAGCATCAAGCACTGTCATACAGATCCACGGCATGAGTCGAATAAGGTTGATGGTTTTAAAACGATCCGATCAGGGATGCGCGCGCACCGTTAGACCGCCATCGACAACGAGGCTGGTGCCGGTAATCCAGGGCGACTGCGGACCCGCAAGGTACGCTACCGCCATGGCTACATCCTGCGGCAATCCCCGCCGGCCCAACGGATGTAACTTTTCGGTCTCTTCCGCCAGGGCTGCTGGATTGCTGGCGCCGCGCAGCCATTCTTCCCACATGGGGGTGTCGATGTAGCCTGGGCAGATCGCATTGACTCGTATATTGCGAGGGGCCAGTTCGAGCGCCAGGTTGCGCGTTAACGCCAAAAGCCCCGCCTTGGAGCAGGCATAAGGAATTGCATTGGGAAAAGCGTGATTGGCGTGAATGGAACTGATGTTGACGATGGCGCCGCCGGTTGATGGAAACAGCGGGAAAAGGGCTTGCGTCATCAGCAGGGGAGCGCGGAGGTTCACCGCAATCACCTGGTTGAAGATCTCGACGTTGATCTTCTCGAAGGGAAGGTCAATTTCAATCCCGGCATTGTTGACCAGTACATCAATCCGAGATTCCGCCGCAGAGACTTGGCTGGCAAGATCTTCGATTGCGGCAGGATCGGAGAGGTCAGCCACGAACGAGCGCATCCCCGACAGATCACTGCTATCCAGCGTTTGCGCGACCTTCGCCAGTCTGGAGGCGTTGCGGTCAACCAGCAGGATGCGGGCGCCGCGCGCACGGAGTTCGCAGGCAATGGCGAGGCCGATGCCTTGCGCTGCTCCTGTGACAACTGCAACCCGACCGGCAAATTCATCCTTCATCGGTTCTCCCATAGCTACAGTCTGGCCTAACGATTGATCCCTGCATCAGTGAGGAAGACAAGTTCAGAACTGAGCGGGTAAGGAAGATGAACTTCGAGGCCCTGCATCAAGTCGCGCCCAGTGACTTTTTGGTCAGCGCTGCTTCCATCCTGAAAGTGCAGTCTGTATTTTCGTGCGGGATCGAGTCCCACCAGTGCAAAACGATGCTCCGGTTCATCAGGAACGCTTCCTCGAAAGGCGAAGACCACACCCTGCCCGCGTGTCGGATCCCAGTACTCAATCCCGTCCCAATGCACGCCGTCCGGGCGCGATGAAACATGGTAAAGATCGGCATGGCGAATGAGCGGCCGCAATTTCTGTTTGTACAGGGCGATGGCGAGGTTGGCGGCTTCGTGCTGCTCGGGCCTCCACGCAGACGTGTCCAGCATGAGTGTAATCCAACCCATCATGCCGCTCCGCAGCATATAGAGGAAATTCTCCGGCCGCGGTGTTGGCCATTTCTCCACATAGCTCTCGAGCATTGCCGCCGGAAGCAGGTAGCTGGCATCATAAAACGCGCGGCGGTTCGACAGTGGGTCATAGGTGTCAGTGATCGAGAAATAGTCGCCGTGCGCAGCCGAACCAAAATCCACCATACGCCCGCCGTCGTTGCAGATTTCGAAGATGAGGCCGGGATGCTCGGCGCGTGTATGCGCGTAGATATCGTAGTAGGAACGCACCGCGCGATAACTCACATCGGTGGAGTTTGAAGCCAGCACAAAGTCAGAACCCGACTCGTGCGTAACCTTCATCGTGCTTCGGTTTGGCGGCGCGTGCGGGTGATCGTCGCGCACGCAGCCCTGCGCTACAAGATAGCCGTCGTGCTCAATCATGTCCAAGTGATAGTCGTTGATGATGCGATTCACCTCCTTTCGGAGGTAGTCGTGGGCAGCGAGTACCCCAAGGTCGATGGTCTGCCCCTTGAATTCCTCCGGCTTCCAGTCGGACGACACGTCGTTCACCATCCAGTTAGCGACCTTGGGATCGTGCACGTTGAGTGCTCCAGGCTGGGTGTCTAGCGCTGCCTGCGTCCAATCAACCCAGATGCCGAAGCGCAGACCATTCTTGTGCGCTTGATCAGCAATGTAGGCGAGGCCGTGTGGAAACTTTTCCGGGTTGGGGTACCAGTCACCCACTCCGCGGAACCATCCTGCATCGATGTGGAACATTTCCACGCCGAGCTCCCTGGATTCGCCAATCATGCGCAGCGCAAGAGGCTCATCAACAGCCATGCCGCTACCCCAACTGTTGTTCACGACGTAGGGGTATTGAGGGTCCTTCCACGTGAGGGGATTTCCCAGGACAGCGCGCACCCATGGACGCAACTGATTCCCTGCACCATCCGGTCCACCACTGAACGCCCCCAGGAAGACCGTGGGGGATTCGAAACTGCCGCCGGGAACAACGCGCGTGCGAAACGGACCCGGGTCAGGATTCAAACCGAGGACGGACCGCAGAACATCACCGTTGCGTTTAAGTGAAACGCGCGTCCTGCCGCTGAATTCTATGCCCGCATACCAACCCTGTTCGGGCTGAGAGTCATCGAAGACAAACTCGGCAGGAATGATCTCCCGAGGCTCGCCTTCGTGTGTGTGTGCATAGGTGGACGAAAAGCCAGTCCAGCGGTACCCGTTCGCTATATTTTCAAGGTGTATCCCTTGGGGAGAAGGCGTGCCCGCGCCCTTTTCGACATAGAAGTTGCGCATCTGAGAGGCGGCTGGAACCGCAAAACTCAGGCGCATCGAATCGATCATGGGCAGCCATACTTCGCGTTCTCCGAGGTTCTCAACCGTGATGCTGTGTTCAACAGGACCAAAGCCCGCGCGCACGGTCCATTTCCAAGACAAGCGCAGGCGCGGATTCTGGGACTCGTACACAATCACGATTTTGTGCCCATCAAAAGAGTCGAGATCCTTTCTATGCTCCCACCTGACACGCACTTGAGCGCCGTTCATTTCTACAAAGTCAGGGAGCGGCTCATCAGCGTGATTTTTAACCGAGAATCCGGAAGACGCTTCGATCAGGTCCAAGCGCGGCTGTGCCGCTGAAGTATCGACAGTAATGCGGATGTCGGAGGTCGCCAGAGAAAGGGTACGAGAAGATTCCCGTGCGGCCGTTGCGCAGGGTGTGCCCACAAGACTGAGGACACACAAAGCAGGCAGGATGAATGGCGAGGTGGTGAACCGAGTCATGCGCAACATTTTCTTGGCCATTGGTACTGCTTGAGACTTATAACTCGAAGCAGGAATCTCGCAGTGCTTGGAATGGTCCCACGAGTGTCGCAGAGGCAACTTGAAACAAGCCGCCTCTGCGATCCTAGCTCTAGAAGAAGAAGCGTACGCCGACCTGCATGACACGCTGGCCGTTCTTTCCATTGATGCC
Organism: Acidobacteriota bacterium; assembly: GCA_028876395.1. GTDB lineage: Bacteria > Acidobacteriota > Terriglobia > Terriglobales > Acidobacteriaceae > Telmatobacter. The sequence continues at coordinate 22,269 of JAGWRX010000096.1, read as the reverse complement.
GCCGAATACCGGCGAATCCGGATCGGCGATGACGTTTCCGAAATTTGGGTGATTGAAGATATTCAGGGCCTCGAGCCTCGTCTCAATATAACGGGCTCTGTTTTCACTCAGGTAGAACTGCTTAAGGATGCTTGCATCAGTCGAAAACATACCGGGGTTGCGCAGGTTTGCGAAGTATACCGGTGAGTTAGCAAGCGAGAAATCCGGAGTCCGCACGAATGCCTGCGGATTCAATATCCCGCTCCCACTGCTCTGATTGACCCAGGCGCCGTTCACCACGAGTGCATTGCTGTAGCTGGTGCCCGATTTGCGGAAGCTGTGATTCGCGAAGGACCAGCGGAGTGCTGCACCGGGAACCTGATTTCCGCCGTCAACCGTAGGAACCTGGACCGGAGTTCCGTGCGGGCTCCAAATCGAGATTCCAGCGACGGACCAGCCTCCAACAACCGCATCAAGCACGTGCTGCCCGACACCTTGCGGCGCGGAGAGCAGCATCCTGCCACGACCCACCGGGAGGTCATAGGAATAGTTCAGCTTGAGTGTCTGCGGCATCTCGAACGTTGCCACAGAGTACGCTTCCATCAGATTGTGGGGATTTTGAAGTGCACCGGCAGTGCTGCCGAAGGCATGAATGTCGGTGCTCGCAGTGTTGGTCAGAGTCTTTCTGATCGAGTACGCAGCCAGCAGTTCAAGTCCGTGGAAGCCACGCGACTGAATCTGCAGGTTAGCGAAGTTTGAAAATGATTTGCCCCATGTCGCTTGGCCCGGCGTTGTTGAGTTGGTCCCCGCGTATTGCGGCGAAAGACCCAACAACTGCGCAAGCGATACAGTGGGCTCAAGGGAAAAGTTCAACGACTGTCCATAGAACGGATTCGGCACCTGGTCATACAGGTGGGTTCCGAGCGAGTAGTATTGCAGCGGAACGTTGTTCAGGCTCCAACCCCAGACATTGGTAAGCAGATGGACGCCCTTGACACCTAGATACTCGGCAGTGACAGCCCAGTTATCCGTAAGCTGACGCTGGACACTGAATCCCCACATGTAGTTTGTGGGTGTATCAAAATGGCCCATCGTGGTGCCCGTCTGGTCAAAATTGCCGGCGGCGCCATAGCTTGCATACCAATAGTCCTTATTGTTGGTAATCGGCGGTACCCACCCCAAATTACCGCCGCCGGACAATGCCGGGAAGGCAGGCAAGCCGTGATCGCCCCCGAACTCACTGATCCAGTGCTGGCCGTCCACGGTCGGGATCTGGTTGAACGTATTGGAGTTGTAGTAGAAACTCAACCAATCAGTCGATAGGCCGTTCAGTCCCTGGTCCACAGTACCTCCGCTGAGGTGCACCACGGTCTTGCTATCGATTGCCCAGCTGATACCGAGCCGCGGCTGGAGATTCACCATCTTGGTCGAGTACAGATTCTTCTGCGGATACTCCGGCGTGCCGATCAGGGCAACGCGACCTGTTGCGCCCTGAGTGAGCCATGCGGGATTTGCGAGCCCGGAGAGACCCGGCACAGCCGCCGTTACCTGGCCCCAGTCCCAGCTGCCATTTGGGCTCAAGACGTTCTTCGCGTTCATGTCATAGACCAGGCTGCCAGGAACGTGCCGCCCCTGGCGGCCGCCATCGTGATCCCACCGGAGGCCGATCTGCACAGTAAGCTTGCTATTCACTTTCCAGTCGTCCATGACATATGCAGCCTGATTCCAGCCATAGGGCGTGATATCCCAGTTGCCCCAATTGAAATAGTTCGACGAGCCCATCATCAGTTCTGCAAGCTGGCTTCCTGTCAGGCCATCATTTTGATTCCAGTACTGGTTGGAACCGCCACCGGGATTGACCCAAGCGACCCCCGTCCTGTCGCCGCCCTGCTCTGTGAATCGATTGAAGTACTGTTCGTAGCCGATCTTCACTGCGTGCCGGCCGATCAGACGCTGGACTGAAACAGACCCATTTAATTGCTGGGTAATGAAGGAGTCGTACTCGGCACCGCCCACGTGGGTGTAGCCACCAGCTGCACTGCCCATGCTGACTACCGGGGGAATCTCGTTTGTGGTCTTCTCATTATTCGATTCGATCATGGGATCGAACGGCCATTTGGAGGTGTCGATGTTGGGATCCGGAGCAGAGCCGTTTCCCGATACACCATTGCTGTAGAGGTTAGTTACCCCGAATCCCAGGCGCACGTTCAAAACAGTCTTTGCGTTGGGAGTCAGCGTGTACAGGAGCCCACCGTTCCAATCGGCGTCGGTCGTTACGGATTCAGCTGCGTGCAGGAACGGTGCGGGGATATTGTCGGTCAGCATCGAGCGGCTGAAGCTGGCGGACAGGTGTTGATTGTTGCCGTACGCTTCGTCAACGCGCAGAAAGTACTTGTCTGTCGGCCGGTTGATATTGATGTGGTCATAGCGATTATTCAGGAAGTCGCTGTTGGCTGCGGGTCCATGGTTTGGCGACGGCCAGAGGGCAAGATAATGCGAAAAGAGCTTGCTTTGCCCGGACACGCCTGATCCATAGGTTGCAGGGATTTTGTTGCCTGGAAATTGAGGCCGTACCCAGCAATTACCCTGCGTATTGTACTGATCTGCAAGAGGGCCCGTGCAATCCGCGATGTTTGAGTCGTACGCTCCATAGAACGGGTCATAGATGTTGGCATATACCGGCGCGCCGTTGTTGTAGTTGATTACTGTCTGCGAGAAATCGCCTTGCTGGTTGAGCAGTGTGGGGATGCTGCTGACTACCTCCTGGCCTTGCGAAAAGCGCTCTCCCTCCCAAGCCGCGTAGAAGAAGGTATGGCTCTTTCCGTTGTACAAGTGGGGAATGCGCACCGGGCCGCCGACTGCAGCTCCGTAGTTCTTTTGATCAAAGGACTGACGCGGATTGCCGAGCGAGTTGTCCGTCCAGTCGTTGCTGTTCATGATCTCGTTGCGGAAATAGAAGAAAGCGCGTCCGTGATACTGATCGGTGCCGCTCTGCGTCTGCATCGAGATGATGCCCCCGGCATATCGGCCCTTGTCGGCCGTCAGCACTCCACTCTCAACTCGGAATTCACCAATTGAGTCAGGCGTAGGGATGGAACGATTCGTAGCGTTGAACTCCGCCTCCTGCACCGGATTTCCATCTACGCTGATGTTGGTTCCATTGACTTGTCCGCCGGAAACCGAATAGCTATTGCCGGTGTTGGCAATCAGGTATGCAGAGTTGCCAAGGGTGCCGATCTGATCCACCAGCGGCCCGTTGCCCTGGATCGCGGGCGTGGTCGCAGTCAAGTCGAGCGCATTGCGATTCAGCTGCGGCAGCTCGGTGATCATCTTGTTGTCAAGCACGCTGGCCGAGCTGGCTTCGTCGGAAGAGATGAGCGTTTGAGCTGCTGTAACCGTGATGGTCTCCGCCACCCCGCCGGGCTTCAGAGAGAAATTCAGCGACAAGTGATCGCCCGTGCTCAAGACCAACCCGCTGTGCTTGACCAGGCCGAATCCCGGAGAACTCGCTGAAACAACATAAGGTCCCGGCAGGAGTTCGGTCAGAACGTAGATACCAGAACCATTCGAAACTGCCGTATAAGACACGTTGGTCGCGGTATTTACAGCCTTGATTTCCGCGCCTGGAATCACGGCTCCCGAAGGGTCGGTGATGAGGCCACTGAGTTGGGCATTTGTGCTCTGTGCATTCAAGCGCGGGCTCAGCATCGCTAAAGCGATTGCCAGAGCGAGTGCTAGAACTTTCGAGAGCGAGAGAGGGATAGCGCTTCGTCTTGCGTCACACTGCATTGATTTGCCTCCCGTCGCCGGTCAGGGTGGGTCACTTCAAGGAAGCCGGCTTGCCTGTGTGACCACATTGATAGCGCTCGCACAAATCAGAAGTCTACGCACGATGAGGATATTTCTATTGTTTTAAGAGCATTCGATCGGAATACGGCCAGCACAAAGCCAACTTTTCTCAATTTCCTTCGCGAGAAACGGCAAATCAGCCGATGGGCTCTGTGAGATTCAGGCGCTGGTTGGCCCTGACTTCACCGAGCCGTTGGATTTTCCCCGATGGCCAGCGAATTTCCACCTCGGCGCCGGTGGCCTCCCCCAGGCCGAAGTGGACAGTCAGGTCACTGGTCGAAGCGTAGCCCATACTACCGGAGACGGTGCGCACCTGGATGTGTCCGTTGCTGCGGCAGCGCACCTCTGCTCCTACGGCAGATCGGTTGCTCCTTTTTCCAGTGAGGCGGAGCTGTAGCCAGTGCCGTGCTGGGTTGTCACTTGGGCTCCGATTCCACCACAATTCGATGGGTGCATTGAGTGCGGTAACTGCGGCATCCAGTCGGCCATCACGATCAAAATCTGCAAACACGACGCCGCGATGGAGGGCTGCGAGTTGAAAGTCGCGGCCGACTGTCTGGCTCACATCCTCAAAATGCCCCCCGTGATTGTGGAAGACGCGATTTGGTTGGGCATCCTGCGTGTCGAGGCCTCCACCAGCCACAAACAGATCAAGCCACCCATCATTGTCGAGATCAGCAAGGCCGCAACCCCAGCCATTCCAAAGGCGACTCTCGTTCAGCAGCCCGGTGCGCGCGCTCCCATCGTCGAATACGCCTTTTCCCTGGTTGAGAAATACTTCATAAGTTTCGTTCTTCAGGGCGGTCATAACGATATCAGGACGGCCGTCACCATCGATGTCGCCGAAATCCGCGCCCATGCCGGAAATGTTACGTCCGTCGCCATTGAACGCGACTCCTGCGTCAACACCGATCTCTTGAAAGCCCTTGCCCCGGTTGCGTAACAACAGGTTGCGTGCATTGTCATTGGCTACGAAGATTCCAGGGCGGCCATCACCCGTGAAATCGGCGACTGCGAGACCCATTCCCTTCCCGACCAAATCGGGCAGGCCCTGCAGGTGCGTGACCTCAGTGAACGTGCCATCGCCGTTGTTGTGATAGAGCTGCATTGACTCCGCGCGGTAATTGTCGGGATGGCAGTAAGCACGCGCCTGCGCCTCCATGCCGCCACAAATGGGGTCGCTGCCTGGTTCCCAATCGCAGTAATTGGAGATAAACAAATCGAGGAACCCGTCGTTGTCGTAGTCAATCCAGCATGCGCCGACCGACCATGCAGGCCGCCCCAATGAACCTGGACCCGTCAGTCCTGCCTCTCGCGTTGTTTCAGTAAACGTGCCGTCGCCATTGTTTCGATAGAGATGATTCCCATGTACACCCACAACGAACAGGTCCTCGTGACCATCGTTGTTGTAGTCGGCCACGGCGACGCCCATGCTATAGCCGCTCCCTTGTAGACCAGCTTTTTCGGTCACATCGCTGAAGGTGCCATCCCGATTGTTTCGATAGAGGCGGTTCCAGTATTCCGGCCCGGTCTTGGTCATTCCGGGCAATGAGGCGCCGTTCGTGCAGAACAGATCAGGCCAGCCATCGGCATCGAAGTCAATCACTCCAAGACCACCGGGGAGCGTTTCCACCTGATACTTCCGACCTCTCGCATCATTGCGGAGAACAAAGTCGAGGCCGGCCGCGGAGGCCCCATCTACCAGACGCACTGGTGCTGGCAAAGTCGAGATTTTTCCCAACGCTTCGGACCACATCGTTCTTTGGAGAATGAGGCCCGCCAGCGTTGACGCAGAGCGCAGGACCGCTCGCCTACTGATCGTCATTCGATTTCACCCGCCCTCCTTCTCTGGTGCGCGCTTGAAATGCATCGGATAGACGGCGCGCTTCCGCGGAGGCCTTGTCGGCTTCTTCATCCCGCCCCAACTGGCGCAAGGCACGCGCTTCCATGGCATGCAAAGCGCCCTTCTCGTCGGGATAGCCGGCGTTGAGTGCGGGAACCAGATGCTGCAGCGCCTCTGCCGCCTTGCCGGTCTGCACCAGAGCTCTGCCCAAATCCACCTGCACGTTCGGGTCCCCGGGGGCTTCCTGTGCCAGATTCTGCAAGAGGGGTACTGCCTGGCCGTACTCACGTTGGGCCATCGCGATCGCTGCCAAAGTGCGCAGAGCTTCACGCCCATGAGGATCCAAATGGAGAGAAGCGTTCGCCGACTCTTTAGCAGCATTCATGTCACCTGCTGCTAATTGCGCTGCTGCGATCCGCTCCAGCAAAGCTGGGTCGCCTGGTCTCAATGCGATGGCCTTCTGATATTCGCGTTGCGCCCCTGCTGGATCGCTTTTTAGCCGCAACAGAATGTCACCGTGCAGCCGGTCAACCGCCGCCTGATCATTCGCATCTGCTTTCAGCATGTCCGCCGCTTTGCCGGCTTCTAGCGCATAGCAGATTGATAACTCACCCGCAGTGCTCGCCTTTGCAGTCGGGGTACTGATCGAAATCACGTCCAGTTGGCGCTCCAACACGGGAATTGATCCTTTGCACGCAGTGCCCGGCATAGCGGCAGCCTTCTCGATCTGGCGCGCGACGGCGAGGCCCGCATCATAGGAGCGCAGACTGGCTCCAATGTCGCGAACACGCTCCAACGCAAATCCGGCCCAAGCCTGAAGCGCATCCTCCGAACCGTGGCTGCGCTCCACGGCGGCTTGGAACGCTTCCGCTGCGCTCGCAAAGTGCCCAAGGCGCGCCTGGGCTTCGCCCAAGTATTCCTCAGGGATGGCTTCGCCAGGGCGAGTGCGTGCGGCAAACTTCAAACGCGGCAAAGCGGACTCAACGGCACCGGTCCGCAGCATGTCAATACCGAGCAGAAGGTTAACAAAGTAGTCGCCTTCCTGGAGACGATCCGCTCGCTCAAGGGTGGAGATGGCCTCAACAAATCGAGCTTGCTGATGAAGTTGAAACCCTTGCTTCAGCAGCGCCTCAAAGCTGCTGGCAGACGAACTCTGACCAAATGCACCGCGCCCAAAAGCGATCAACAAAAGCGCCAAGCAGAATCTTCGGCCAAATGAAATCCGCGGATACATGTGGTGTCAACATAAAACCAATACGTCTTCGATGGCAATCTCACAATGGCTTGCAAGTGGCGAGCGCCGGGAGACCATGTACCATCGCGAGACCGACTGGGTCTTCGCTTCGAGCCAGACGAAGGGAAGAACGCCGCGCTCTGCCGGGGTAGCGGGCAGGATTATCTGAGGCCTGCGGCAATCAAGGCGGGAGTAATCCCGGCCGGGTATCGCGGTCGCTTCAGTTGGCAGAACCTGCGGCATTCGCTGGCAATCTACCTTGCCGACAACAACGTGAGCCTGCCGGTGATCCAGTGCATGCTGCGGCACGCGAGACCAACCACAACGGCGCTCCACATCCACCGCGTCAATGCGACCCAGATGGCGACCCAGGGAAAATTCCTGGAGGCCATTAAAGTTGCAAAGAGTGTGGCTTAGGTGCCGTTGGGTTGAATCTTGGGCTGAAAGGAGGAGGAAACAAATGGAAAATACGATCTAAGTTATTGATAAATATGGTAGGCACGACTGGATTCGAACCAGCGACCTCTTCCGTGTCAAGGAAGCGCTCTAACCAACTGAGCTACGCGCCTATGCTGCAACTTAAGGTAGTTTAACAGGGTCTGGGCGGTGGGAAAAGCAGCCGGTCTGTTCTGCGCGCGTCGACATGCTGTACCATCTGTGTCTGACGGAGCGCTCCGGTTCCCGGGCCGGTGGATCGCATGGCGCGGCAGATCGGTTCTTACGCACTCCGAAGGGGAATCGCCACTGTTCGCAGCCGGTCCATCAACAGGTCGGGAGCGTCGCTCGTCGCCGGGGCAGGCGCCGCAGACCTCGGGCTCTTGAACGCGCTATGACAGAATCCTGGATTACGCGACTGAATCCGCTCCGCAACGCCCCCAACCTGCTTACATTGGCGCGCATTTGTCTGGCGCCGTTCCTGGTCTCCACCGTTCTCGATAACCGTTTTGAGGTGAGCTTTATCCTCTTTATCGCTGCCGGGGTAACCGACGCCCTGGACGGTCTGCTGGCCCGCCTCCTCAAGCAGCGCACCATGCTGGGACTCTATCTCGACCCCGTGGCCGACAAGCTGCTGTTGAGCACCCTCTTCCTGGTTCTTATGTACAAGGGGCTGATTCCAGCGCATGTTACGGTGCTGGTGCTGGGCAGGGATGTAGGCATCCTGCTGGTTTCCGCCATCCTCTATGCCGCGGCGGGGCGTCGGGAGTTCTTTCCCAGCATCTTTGGCAAGGCCAACACCCTCACTCAGATCACCGCGGTGGCCGTGGTGATGCTGCATCAGTTCAACCATGCGCCCTGGGTGGTGGTCCTGCGCTCGCTGGCGCTCAATGCCACCATCGCGCTCACCGTAGCCTCTGGCCTGCATTATGCGTGGCTTGTGGCGCGCCGATCACCGGCAGCGCCCGCCGCCGGGCCAGGAACAAAATAGTCCCCCCGCCTGCCGCCGCGCACCGCAAAGAATCGGCGGCGTCGAGTGATTCAGGAGCAATAAGAGAGAGTTTTCTTGGTGTCTTCAGTCGTTCTCTGCGACGTCTTCCTCGCTGGCGGTTTCTTCAATCGCCATATCGTTAAATTCTTCTGAGTCAAAGACTTCACCACACTCCAGACACTCGACATACTCTGCGTCTTCGTGCCGGGAGACGATTCGTACCCTGGGATGTTTGCAGGCGGTTGCCATCGGTTCGCTATCAGTTGAATTGAGGTGCTCTTTCCGCCGATTGTAGCGGGCTTTTCCTGTTTTTCAAGGGCCAATTTGATGAATCGTTCCCTCTGTGGCACAAAGCCTTCACACCTCCTGGCTCGCCCCTTCCGGGCTGGGCTTGAAATACGGACAGATTCGGTCGTATACTAAACCCGGACCGAAGAAGTCGGATATTGAATGCTCAAGCTCACCAAAAAAGCCGATTACGGATTGATGGCGCTCAAGTACCTCGCCGAGCACCCGGAAACGGTTGCCTTGAGCGCAAAGGACATTGCCGACGCCTACGGAATTCCGGCGCAGTTGCTGGCCAAGATTCTGCAAAAGCTGACCAAGTCCGGACTGCTCAAGTCGCATGCGGGCATGAACGGCGGGTACGCGCTGTCGCGGGACGCGCGAGAGATTTCGGCCTACGAGGTGATTCACTCCATCGATGGGCCGTTTTTCATCACCTCCTGCACCAAGGGCAGCAAGGGCTGCGAGCTGACGCCGAGTTGCACCATTAAAGAGCCGCTGGCGCGGGTGAACGACACCATTGCCGGCGTGCTGAAGAGCATCAGCATCCAGGATCTGTCCGATCATGAACACCCGGCGGGACCGACTGAGAAGTCCAGTCCGCTGGTTTACCTGACGCACTAACCCATGAGATTTTTGCTCCGCCCCGGAGAACAAGAAAGGGGACGGAGCCGCAACGACGAGGATGGAGACAAAGATGAGTACAGTTGCCAGCCAGATTGAAGTACCGGCAGGCGTGACCTTGCCGATCTATATGGATAATCATGCCACCAGCCCGCTGGATCCCCGGGTGCTGGAGGCGATGATGCCCTACTTCACCAATAAATTCGGCAACGCCGCCAGCCGCAACCACTCCTTTGGGTGGGAGGCCGAGCAGGCCGTGGAAGCGGCGCGCGAGCAGATTGCCAGGCTCATCGGCGCCAGCGCCAAGGAGATCATCTTCACCTCCGGCGCCACCGAGAGCGACAACCTGGCCATCAAGGGCATCGCGGAGATGTATCGCGAGCGCGGCAACCACATCATCACCCAGGTCACCGAGCACAAAGCGGTGCTGGACACCTGCAAGCGCCTCGAGAAGTACGGCTATCGCGTCACGTATCTGCCGGTGAAGGCAGACGGTCTCATCGATCTCGAAGACCTGAAGCGGGCCATCGACGACAAGACAATCCTGGTCACCATCATGTCCGCCAACAACGAAATCGGCGTGCTGCAGCCCATCCGCGAGATCGGCAAGATCTGTCATGAGAAGGGCGTGCTCTTCCATACGGACGCGGTGCAGTCGGTGGGCAAGGTTCCCATCAACGTGATCGCCGACAACATTGATGTGCTCTCGCTCTCCGGACACAAGATCTACGGCCCCAAGGGCGTGGGCGCGCTCTACGTGCGCCGGCGCAATCCGCGCGTGCAGATTGCCGCGCAGATTGATGGCGGCGGCCACGAGCGCGGCATGCGCTCCGGCACGCTCAATGTGCCCGGCATCGTGGGCCTGGGCAAGGCCTGCGAAATCGCCTTCAACGAAATGGACTCCGAAGCCGCCTACCTGCGCGGCCTGCGCGACCGGCTCAAGGCAAAGCTCGAATCCGAGCTGGACTACATTCACGTCAACGGCTCATGGGAGCATCGCCTGCCCGGCAACTTGAACGTGAGCTTCGTCTATGTCGAGGGCGAGTCGCTGCTGATGGGCATCAATGATGTGGCCGTCTCCAGCGGTTCGGCCTGCACCTCGGCCACCCTCGAGCCCTCGTATGTGCTCAAGGCGCTGGGACTCGGTGACGACGTGGCGCACAGCAGCATCCGTTTCGGACTGGGCCGCTTCAACACCCAGGCTGAGGTGGATTACGTGGCCGCCAAGGTCATCGACATTGTGAAGAAACTGCGCGAGCTTTCGCCGCTCTACGAGATGGTGAAGGAAGGCATTGACCTGACCAAGATCGAGTGGCAGGCGCACTAAGGATATTGGAACGGGTGCCCCGGATCCCGATTTTGAGACCTGGGAACACCAGCCGAATCAAATTAAGACACGCGGCTTCCCCCGCAGAAGGATGAGAGCAAATGGCATACAGTGACAAGGTAGTAGACCACTACAACAATCCGCGCAACGTGGGCACGCTGGACAAGAGCTCGGCCGAGGTCGGCACGGGCCTGGTGGGCGCGCCGGAGTGCGGCGACGTCATGCGGCTGCAGATCCGCGTCAACCCCGAGACCCAGGTCATCGAAGAGGCCAAGTTCAAGACCTTCGGCTGCGGCTCGGCCATCGCCAGTTCATCGCTCGCCACCGAGTGGATCAAGGGCCGCACCGTCGAGGACGCCCTGGAAATCAAGAACACCGACATCGTGAAGGAGCTGTCTCTGCCGCCGGTCAAGATTCACTGCTCCGTGCTGGCTGAGGATGCCATTCGCGCGGCCATCGGCGACTGGAAAAAGAAGAACGGCGTTGCCGAAACAGCCACTGCTGAAGCCAAGGCGTAGTCATTGGATTGATGTTTTGTGCGCGGCGTCTTATGTCGCGCAGGCACGGCGGCAGGCTGAAGTAACGCAACAGCCGCCAGAGAATTTGGGAAGCAGGCAATTATGTCGAACATGGTGACAATCGAAACGAAACCGGCTGAGGAAGCCGTTGCGCAGCCGCAGTCTGCCACACAGCAGGCGCCCAGCCAGGGCTTGCACGTGACGGAGCGCGCCATCAAGCGCATCCGCGCGGCCATGGCCAAGGAGGGCATCTCGCCCACCGAGGGTGGACTGCGCCTCGGCGTGATGGGCGGCGGCTGCTCAGGGCTCTCTTATTCGATCAAGTTCGATAGCCGGCCCCGCGAGCGCGACCGCATCTATGAGTTCGACGGCGTGCGCGTCTTCGTCGATCCCAAGTCGTTCCTCTATCTTCACGGCATGACGCTGGACTACGAAGAGACGCTGATGCGCCAGGGCTTCAACTTCATCAATCCGAACTCCTCGCGCTCCTGCGGCTGCGGTTCGTCCTTCTCGTAGGAATCTTTTTGCCGGAGTTCTCTCATGTTGAAGGTTATCGATTCGGCAGTTCCGGTTGCGTGCTGGTCCTGTTCCGTGGCGCACAACGACGCCACGCTGTTCTGCCCGCATTGCAGCAAGATTCAGCCTCCTCCGGGAAGCGATTTTTTCTCCGTCTTTGGGCTCGCGCCGCGCCTCAACCTGGATTTGCCCGAGCTGGAGCATGAGTTCCATCGCCTCAGCCGCAAGCTGCATCCGGACCGCTTTGCCCGCGCCGGTGAGAACGAAAAGCAGTGGAGCCTCGCCGACACCGCGCTGCTCAATGACGCCTATCGCACGCTGAAGGACCCCATCCACCGCACCGAGTATCTGCTCAAGCTGCACGGCGCCGAGATTGGCGAAGAGCACAGCGGCAAGGATCGCAAAGACCCTTCGCGCGTGCCCGCCGACCTGCTTGAAGAAGTCTTCGAGCTGAACATGCAGCTGGAAGAGATGCGCATGGAGCGCGCCACCGGCGAGCCCGACCCTGAACTGCAGGCCAGCCTCGAACAGGCCAAGCGCAAGTTCGACGGCCTCCTCGATGAAGTCGATCAGGATCTGCGCGCGCAATGGCAGGCATGGGACGAGGGCGACATCGCCGTGCGCCAGGCCGCGCAAAAGACAATGGTGGCTCTGCTCGACAGGCGGCGCTACCTCAGCAATCTGGTCCGCGACGTGACCGAGACTTTGGGAGTTTAGAGAACCACCATGGCGGAAGGACGCGTAGTAGGCATCGACCTGGGAACCACCAATTCCCTCGTCGCATATATGCAGGGCGATACGCCGGTGGTCATTCCCGGCGTGGACGGCTCCAATCTTGTGCCGTCGGTCGTGGCCCTTGACCCCATGCCGGCCAATGGCGGCCGGCCCACGATTACTGTGGGCAACAGCGCGCGCAGGGCCCTCATCGAGACGCCCGAGCGCGTCATCTACTCCGTCAAGCGCCTCATGGGCCGCAGCCTTGAAGAGGTCCGCAGCGAGCTCAAGTTCTTCCCCTTCCGGCTCGCCAACGACGCGGAGGCAGGCGAAGTGCCGCGCGTGCAGCTTGGCGAGCTCCGCTTCACACCGCCTGAGATTTCCGCCTACGTGCTGCGTCAGCTCAAGCGCAATGCCGAGCGCTTTTTTGGCGCGCCCGTCACGCAGGCCGTCATCACCGTGCCCGCCTACTTCAACGATGCGCAGCGCCAGGCCACCAAGGACGCGGGCCGCATGGCCGGCCTCGAAGTGCTCCGCCTCGTCAACGAGCCCACTGCGGCTGCGCTTGCCTATGGACTCGATCGCGCGAAAGAAGGCACCATCGCCGTCTACGACCTGGGCGGCGGCACTTTTGACATTTCCATTCTTAAGCTGCGCGACGGCATCTTTGAGGTGCAGTCCACCAACGGCGACACGCACCTGGGCGGCGACGACATCGACAACCTGCTGCTGGCCATCGCGCTCGACGAGATTCACGCCGAGCATGGCGTGGACCTGCGCGCGCATCCCAGCGCCGTGCAGGGTTTGCGCAAAGCCGCCATCGACGCCAAGATTCAGCTCTCCACCGAGCCCGCTGCGCACTTTGACATTGAGCTGCCCAACGGCGACCGCTATCAGCGCGAGATTCCGCGCGAGGTCTTCGAGCAGCTGATTGAGCCGGTTCTGCAGCGCACCGCCGCACCCTGCAAACAGGCTCTCGCCGACGCCGGCATTGCGCCCGGGCAGATTGATGAAGTTGTCATGGTGGGCGGTTCCACGCGCATTCCCGCCGTGCTTCAGTTGGTGGACGAGCTCTTCCATCTGAGCGCGCGCGGCAAAAAGCCGCACACCGAACTCAACCCCGATGAAGTCGTTGCCCTCGGCGCAGCCGTGCAGGCTGACATTCTTGCCGGCGCATCGAAGACAACTGAAGAAATGCTGCTGCTGGACGTGACGCCGCTTTCGCTGGGCATTGAGGCCCTGGGCGGAACTGTCGCGCGCATCATCCAGCGCAACTCCACCATTCCCGCATCGGCCACGGAGCACTTCACCACCGGTGTGGACGGGCAGACCAACGTCGCCATTCACGTGGTGCAGGGCGAGCGCGAACTGGCCGCCGACTGCCGCTCCCTGGCCCGCTTTGACCTCAAGGGCATTCCACCCATGAGCGCCGGGCTGCCGCGCATTGAGGTGCGTTTCCTCATCGACGCCGACGGCATCCTGCAGGTCTCCGCGCGCGAGCAGCGCAGCGGCAAGGAAGCGCAAATCGAAGTGAAGCCGACTTATGGATTGACGGATGAGCAGGTCGAGAGCATGATTCTCGAATCCTTCGACCACGCCGAAGAGGACTTTGCCAAGCGCCTGCTGATCGAGGCGCGCAACGAGGCCGATACGATTCTTGCGGCCGTGGACCGCGCGCCGCAGAATCCCGCGTGGCAGCAGCTGACCAGCGACGAGAAGACAGCCATCGGCCTGGCCAGCGACTACCTGAAAAAGGCCAGGCGGACTGAGGACGCGCCGGCAATCCGCGAGGCAACGCTGATTCTCGACCACGCCACGCGCCGCTTTGCCGAGCTGATGATGGAGTCCGCCGTCACCACGGCCATCCGCGGCAAAACCATGGACGCCGCAGGCGAGGAACTGGGCGACGAGGTCACCGCGCCGCATCCCATGGCTCCGGCCGAGTTTAAATAGCACACAGCCGCAAGGACATCGAAGATTATGAGCGAAGCAAACACCAAAAACATTCCCGCCGACAAGCTGGTGCGCGTCACCTTCCAGCCCGAAGGCAAGACCGTCGAGTTTGAATACGGCACCATGCCCTACGATCATCACGGCAAGCCGATGTCCTTCCTCGATGTCGCGGAGAATTTCGGCATCTTTCTCGATCACGCCTGCGGTGGCTCCTGCGCCTGCACCACCTGCCACATCTGGGTCAAGGAAGGCGCGCCCGGCATCAGCGAAGCGGAAGACGACGAACTCGACCGCCTCGACATGGCCGCCGACCAGCAGTTGAACTCGCGCCTCGGCTGCCAGGCCGTCATCACCGGCCCCGGCAATTACGTCGTTGAAATTCCCAAGTGGAACCGCAACTACACCTCCGAGGGCAAGCCCCTGGACATGGCAGTCCAGAAGTAGCTCCGGCAACAAGCCTGGGTGCCCCATCTCTCGCTTTTGAGACATGGGAATGCACTCCATCAACCCAACAAGTCCGGGTGCCGGGTGCCCCACATCTCGCTTCTGAGATGTGGGAGACCACAAGCACCCCGCACATCCGAGGGAAAGAGAAACATGCCCCGCGAAATCCTCTGGACCGACGCCGAAGAAATCGGCATTCAGTTGCAGGAAAAATTCCCTGACATCGATCCCCTCACCGTCCGCTTCACGGACCTGCACCGCTACGTCATGGAACTCGAAGGCTTCGCCGACGACCCCGCCAAGTCCAACGAAGCGCGCCTTGAAGCCATCCAGATGGCCTGGCACGAAGAGCACCAGGATGCGCAGGGATAACCTCCGCGCAAACGCACCCTTCGATTGATCTCTTCCGGCTCGAGCACGAATTTGGACGCATCCCACGCTTGCCGCAGACAGCGCGATGAAACTGCGCCGATGATGGAACAGCCTTACTTCTGGTAGATTTGGCAGGAACAAAGGGAAGGACCACCCGCCCATGCGGTCATGGAAGCCAATTCTCGCGACAATCCTCGGGTTCCTGGCTCTTGGACTTCTTTGTCTGACGTTCCTTATGCTGCGGGGCTTCCGCGCCACTTCCACGCCATCGGCGTTTGAGACCGCCGTAGCGCGCGGCCTGCGCAACCTGGCCATTTCCCGGCATGAGCGCCGCAGGAAAAACCCCTTCATCGGCGACTCCCGGGCCTTGCAGCAGGGACGCCGGGAATTTTTCACGCGGTGCGCTGTCTGTCATGGAATCGACGGCAGCGGCAGGACACAAATCGGACTGCAAGAGTATCCGCGCGTCCCGGACCTGCGCGCTTCCGCAACCCAGAACATGACAGATGGCGCAATCCGCTACATCATTGAAAACGGCGTCCAGCTCAGCGGAATGCCCGCCCTTGGCAGCCCGCACAATATCTCCGGCCCGGAGAGTTGGCGCCTCGCGCTCGTTGTGCGCAGCCTTCGTCCTCTTTCAGCAGCGGAATCACAGCAACAGACCGCCACCATGACGTCGGCCCACTATGTCGGCTCCGAGGCCTGTGCCAGGTGCCATGCCGGCATTTATCAGCGCTGGAAGAAAACGCCCATGGCCAACGTGGTGCGCGATCCGCGGACGCACCCCGATGCCGTTCTTCCCGATCTTGCTACCAACCACGTAGCGCCGTTTACCAAGAACCAGGTCGCCTTCGTCTATGGAAGCATATGGAAGCAGCGTTACTTTACCAAAGTGGGCAATGACTACTTTCCCTTGCCGGTGCAGTGGGACATCGGCAATCACAAATGGCTCAAGTACTCTATTCCTTCGCAAGGGGCCGACTGGTGGGCACACCTCTATCCGCCGGCCAACATGCAGCGGCCCACTGGCCCGACCTGCGACGGCTGTCATTCCGTCGATTACAACATCCACACCAAACAGGTTGCGGAATGGAACGTAGGCTGCGAGCGTTGCCACGGCCCGGGCAGCGCGCATGTGGAGCATCCCACACGGAGCAACATCCTGAATCCGGCGCAGATGGATTCCGTGGCGGCGAACGACACCTGCATCCAGTGCCATTCGCAGGGACGGCCGCTGACCAATCCCATTGAGGGAAAGTATTACGATTGGCCGGTCGGCTACCGGGTGGGTCTCAAACTGCAAGACTTCTGGAAGCTCGAAAACTGCACGCTCGGGCAGACTGATTTCTATTACTTTCCGGACTGCACGGCGCACAAGAACCGCATGCAGGGCAACGATTTTGCGCAGAGCGTGATGTACCGGCACAACATCACCTGCTTCGATTGCCATGATGTGCATGGCACGGGAAACTACGCGCAGCTTATCAAGCCCGCAAACCAGATCTGCCTGGACTGTCATGGGCCCATGTCCCCGAACGGGCCACGTACAGCGAGCCTTGAAGCGCATACCCACCATAAAGACGGCAGCCCTGGCAGCCAGTGTGTCGCCTGCCATATGCCGGAGATCGAATCGGAAGGCGTTCCCGGCGCCTATGTTCACGCTCATACATTCCGGTTCATCTCACCCGCCATGACGGACAGATACAACATCCCCAATCCATGTACTTCCTGTCACAAGGGCAAATCGACGGCATGGGCAGAAGAGGCGATGCAGCACTGGTCCGAGCGTTCTCCGTGGCGGCTTCAGTAGAAATGACCCGGCTGGGCGCCCCGCATCTCGATTGTGAGATTGAGATATGGGAAAGCACACGCCCCAATCGTCAGTCGATCACTCCCGCACGCGCCCCTCGTTCCACCCGAACGCGGCCTCGAAGTGCTCGATCTGCCGCTCCTCGCCCGGCACAAGATACACGCTCACCACATCAAAGCGCACCTGCGGCGCGGTCTCCTGCGGCAACTGGCGCACATACCGCCGCGCGAGCCTGCGCAGCGTCTGCCGCTTGTGCCAGTCCACGGCAACTTCTGCGGGAGTCATATCGCGCGCCGTGCGCGTCTTCACCTCGATAAAGCACAGCAGCGAGTCCTGCCACGCAATCAGGTCCACGTCGCCCGGCACATCGCCTGATGACCAGCGCCGCGCCACCACCGTATATCCCTTGCGGCGCAGATGGAAGAACGCGGCATCCTCGCCCTCCATGCCCGTCGCCAGATGCGCTGGCAGGCTCTCGTTCCGCCCGCGCCGCGCAGCCATCCGGTCCAGCCCCGCAAGCCCCCGCTCCAGCCATGAACCGCGCGTCTCCGTCGTCCGCTTCATCGCACTCCATTCTCATCCGCGCAGCCCAAACGCGCAAATGCCGCGCCGCCCATACCTCGGACGACACGGCATCTGTGTTGCGTTTCGTTTGTGTGCGCTCTACGCCGTAGCGCCGGCCAGCGCCCCGGTCACCGCGAACTCCTTCTCCACCACGGTCAGCGCATCCTCAAGAATGTCCAGCGCGACGTTGGCTTCGTGCTCGTTGACCACCAGCGGCGG
This sequence comes from Acidobacteriota bacterium, assembly GCA_028876395.1. Classification (GTDB taxonomy): domain Bacteria; phylum Acidobacteriota; class Terriglobia; order Terriglobales; family Acidobacteriaceae; genus Telmatobacter. The sequence continues at coordinate 4,592 of JAGWRX010000096.1, read as the reverse complement.
GCACAGCCGTATCGAGGTTTCGCCGCAGCCCAGGATCATCAGGCCGCGTTCGAAGGCCAATTCCTCCACGCGATTGCGCAGCGCGGCCGCCGGCTCGCGCGTGGTCTTGTCCTTCACCAGCTCGACGCCGATCATCAGCCCGCGACCGCGCACATCGCCCACCAGCGCATGCGTCTTCTTCCATCCCTGCAGGCGCTCCAGCATCATGCCGCCCACGCGCGCCGCGTTGTCGATTGCTTCGCGCTCCAGAATATCCATCGTTGCCAGCGCCGCGGCAATCGACACCGGGTTGCCGCCGAACGTGGAAGCATGCGAGCCCGGCACCCAGTCCATCACGTCCGCGCGGCTCATGCACACGCCCAGCGGCATGCCGCTGGCGATGCCCTTGGCCATGCACACAATGTCCGGCTGCACGCCCGAGTGCTCAATGGCCCACCACTTGCCCGTGCGCCCCGCGCCCGACTGCACCTCGTCCACCACCAGCAGAATGCCGTACTTGTCGCAGATGGCGCGCAGCTCGCGCAGGAAGTTCGTCGGCGCCACCACGTAGCCGCCCTCGCCTTGAATAGGCTCCACAAAAATCGCCGCCACCTCCTCCGGCGCGAGGATGGTCTTGAAGAGCTTCTCCTCGATGTAGCGCGCGCAGCCCATCGCGAAGGCCTCTTCCTCCTGCGGCCCGCCCGTGCATCCGCGATACGCATACGGATAGCGCACATGCGTCACGCCCGGCACCAGCGGCGAGAAGCGCCGCTTCTGCTGCGGCTTGGACGCGGTCAGCGAGAGCGCGCCCATGGTGCGCCCATGGAACGCGCCCAGGAAGGCAATCACATGCTGGCGGCCTGTGTGATAGCGCGCAAGCTTCAGCGCGCACTCGATCGCCTCCGCGCCGGAGTTGCCATAGAAAAACTTGTGGGGCCCCGGCATGGGAGCCACCGCGCTCAGGCGATCCGCAAGGTCCGTCAAGTGTTCGTCATAAAAATCAGTGCCCGAAATGTGAATCAGCTCGGCGGCCTGCTTCTGGATTGCTGCAACCACCTCGGGGTGGCAGTGGCCAGTGGAAGTCACGGCAATGCCCGCGGCAAAATCAAGAAACTCGTTCCCGTCCACGTCTTCCACGCGAATGCCGCGGCCGCGCCTGGCCACCAGCGGATACGAGCGCGTGTAGCTGGGCGAAATCAGCCGTGCATCCGCCTCCACGGCGGCCCTGGCTTTTGGTCCCGGCAAAGTACAAACAAGCTTGGGCCCATATTGCGCGTGCAGTTCTTGCTTGGTCATCTTGGATCTCCTCGGCAGATCAGGTTGTGCGGCCACGGCTCCCCTTGTGAATGGATGGAGCACGGCCACTGACCCCGGCTGTGTGCGGGTCATCGATTTCCACGAACCCGGACGGGTGCGCAAAGCGGGCGAGGATCTTCGGCAGCCTGCTGCTAGTCGCCGCCGAAGAGGCTAGGTCGCGTGCGGATAGGCAGCACGCGCAGGTGGCGCCGCGGGCAGATGCAGCGCGCGCGCGACCGCGACCAGCGCTTGGCCGCCGGCACCCTGGCAGAGTCTGTGGCGTGCGTTTGCATAAGTTTCCGCTGGCCTGAGGATAGCACGCGGACCCGCGTCTTTACTATGCCGTTGTGCATCGCCGGCCGGCCATCGCCCGCCGATTCAGCCGCTTGCGACCGCTCATTGAGCAGGCTTCGTGTCAAACGCCGTCGCCGGAACCAGCGCCTTCGGCGCTTCGTGGTCCAGCGTGACCAGCCCGTGCTCAAAGGTCGCCAGCGCCGCGTCATCGGCGGCCATCGCCATCCAGCACACCGCGCCCTTCTTCACCAGGCTGCACACCGTCTCCACCGTGTACTGCGCCTGCGGATTCGCCTTGAGCGTGCCCTTCACCCGCTCAATCCAAACCGTGTGGCTGCCCAGCGCATACGATCCATATTGCGGCTCTGAGGTCAGATCCATGTTCTGCTGGATGCCCTCCACCGCGCCCGCGGCCATGCCGGGAATATCCTTGTCGGTCATCACCGACCCCAGGCAGGAAAACGGCAACACCAGCGCCACCACCGTGGATGCCGGGCTGCCATGCCGCGCGCTCAAGGCGATCTGGATGCACGCCGCGCCCTGCTTTTCCGCTTCAGTCGTCGCGCTCTGCTGCGCCTGTTGCCGCGCCTCCGGCAGTGTCGAGCTCATGTCCACCACATCCCAGTCGGCGGGGAAGGTATACGTAAATCCCAGATTGTTCGTGTAGCTCCGGGCCGCAGGTTGAGCCGGATGCTCGGAGTGCCGGGGATGTGTGGGGGCCTGGGCCAGCAGCGAGCCACTGCCGGCAAGAAAGAGTAAAGCAATCCAACGCACATTCATTGCGCCGTCAGTCTACCACGCGCGCCGGCGGGCTCCCGGTCACGCGCGCACCGGCGGGCGGCGCTACTTCAGAAAGAACGCCGATACCGCCGACGCAATCCCTATCGCCGCGAACACCATCCCGAACAGCCAGTAGATGCGGCTGCGCGTCAGCAGCGTAACAGACGTGATCACCAGCCCGATCTCCAGCAGCGCCTCGCCTAGGTCAAAGCGGTCGGCGCGAGCCTCGGCCTGCTCCACCTTCACCTGCAGCGCTTCTGCCTTATCCTGCTCTTCCTTTAGATCGTCGGCCCACTTGGACTGATGGTCGGCAAAGCTCCTGGCGATCTTCTCCGCCGCACTCTTGTCGGCGATGGTCATCACGCTCAACAGGTCAGCGGCCAACGCCGTGTCGTTTGAGCGAATCTTCTTGGCCTGGTAGAAGTTCCACTGGTCAGTCGCCTTGTTCTGGTCCAGCACGGCCTCCGTGTGCGTGCGATGGCCCAGCACCGTGGTCACGGCCACCAGCACCGCCAGCACACTCATCGTAAACGCCACCGGCCGCATCGCAGACTCATGCGAGCCGTGCTCGGCGTGCTCCTTCAACTCCTGCGCCTCATTCGCTTCCATTGCGACTTACAAATCCTCCGGCTTCAGTCCAGTTTGTTTCGCAATCCGCGCGAGCATCTTCGGGCCAATCTCTTCGCCATCATGAAATGCCCACGTGAATTCATAGGGAAAATCCGGATGCTCCAGTTGCCTGTGCGATCCGCTTTTGCTGATGCGCGGCTTTTCGCGCCAGCCAATACGCTGCAACGCTCGCAATACTCTCTTGGCACTTGTAGACGCCAGTGGCTCATACAGTCAGCATCGCTGGTTTTCGACTGAAAGGGAATGGGGTAGTTGCCGCGCTACGAAACGTTCAAACCGCGCAAGCACATAGGTTATGCAACCGCAAAGCGCACCAGCTCAGGAGCCGTCCGGGCAACCTCAATCCGGTCAGCGATCACGCGAAGCGCGAGTGCTTCCACCTTCGATTGAGCTTCGAGTTTCGTCCTGCCGTAAGCCAGCACTCCGGGCAGCGATTCAATCTCCGCAATCCAACGCCCGTCCTCTTCACGGTCAAACTTGATCTCGAAATCCATGAGGGTTACCTCCGCGCAGTGCGGTATTCCGCCTGCTTCCAGTGTACGCCTTCGCCCTTACTTCCGCTTCCAGCGCACGCCGTCCTTCGAGTCCTCGATGACCACGCCCTTCTCCGCAAGCTCATTGCGAATCTGGTCGGCGCGCGCAAAGTTGCGCATCTTCTTGGCGCGTGTGCGCTCGGCCACCAGCGCGTCAATCGCCTCGTCGCTCAACCCCTGCCGCGCCAGCAGCTCGGGAGCCACATCCGCCATGCGGCCTTCCTTCTCCGCCCAGGCCAGCGCGCGCTCGGTCGCCGACGCGTCGCGGTCCTCCAGCACATCGAACACCACGTCGAAGCTGTCCAGCACCCCCAGCACCGCATCCCGGTCGCCGGCGAAAAACTGCCCCTGGTCGATGGCTGTATTCGAAGCCCGCAGCAAATCAAAAATAGGCGCGCGCGCCTCGGCGGTGTTCAAGTCGTTCGCCAGCGCCTCCATGTACTCCGCCTGCGCCTTCTCCGCCGCGGCCTGCATCGCCGGGTTCGTGCCCTCGGCGAAGGCGGTCGTCGTCAGCCGCCGATAAAACGTCCGCAGCCGCTCAATCGCGTTGGTCGCCTCCGTCAGCCCGTCAAACGTGAAGTTGAGCTGATGCCGGTAGGGAACTGAAATCAGCGCCAGCCGAATTGCCGACGCCTTGTAGCCCTTCAGCAGCAGGTCGCGCAGCGTATAGAAGTTCCCCTCGCTCTTTGACATCTTGCGCCCATCCACCAGCAGAAAGCGCACATGCATCCAGTGCCGCGCCAGCGGCTTGTGCGTCACGCTCTCGCTCTGCGCAATCTCGTTCTCGTGGTGCGGAAACATCAGGTCTTCGCCGCCCGCGTGCAGGTCAAAGCTGTCGCCCAGGTACTCCATCGACATCGCCGAGCACTCGATGTGCCAACCAGGGAAGCCTTCGCCCCAGGGGCTCGGCCACTTCAGCGCCCGATTGGGTCCCGCCTTCTTCCAGAGCGCGAAGTCGGCCGGATTGCGCTTGTTCGGATCGATCTCCACGTCCTGCCGGTGGCCGGCGCGAAGGGCCTCGAGCGTGTTGCCGGAAAGCTTTCCGTAGTTCGGGAAGGAGGTCACGTCGTAGTAGACGGT
>JAGWRX010000095.1 GCA_028876395.1 Acidobacteriota bacterium | reverse complement strand
CGCCAGACCCAGTTCCTCGCCGCGCCCTTTACATTCCGTGCAATGTGGGTCGCTGCGTACTCGGCGGAAAGGGGCTCCTTGCAGTGAACGCAGCGCGGCTTGGCTCCCTTTCTGAAGCGGCCTCCACATTCGCAGGGGGCAAGAAACGGTTCCCAGGAGGCATCAATCTGCCGGTATTTTTTTGCAGCGTGCGGCAGGTTTCCCAGGTTCTCGTTGGTGTCGTAGATTGTGGCGAGCATGCCGCACATATCACAGTACGCATAAGAGTATTCCCCAAAGAGGGCGTCCCAGAGCGTGTAGCGGTAGGTGCTGTGGCAGTGTTCGCAGTCGCCCTTGTGCAGCGTAATCATGGCTGAATCATAACCCCATTTCGAGCCGTGTGCGAGGGTCAAGTTGGTCGCGCAGCGCATCGCCCAGAAAGTTGAAGCCGAGCACGGCGCCGGCAACGGCCACTGCGGGCAGCAGCACCAGGCGAGGCGAGTCGAACAGGTGCAGCCGGGCGTCGTTGAGCATCGCGCCCCAGCTCGGCGCAGGCGCTGGAATCCCGAGGCCGAGGAACGACAGTGTCGCCTCGGCAAGAATCACCCCGGCCATGCCGATAGCCGCCTGCACCAGGATCGGCTGCACGATGTTGGGCATGATGTGGCGAAAGAAGATGCGCGGGCCGCCGGCGCCCAGGGCGCGGGCCGCGTCCACGTACTCGCGCTCGCGCACCGCCATCACCTGGGCGCGCACCAGGCGCGCATATCCGGCCCAGCCGCCAATGGCCAGCGCCAGAACCAGATTGGTAAACCCCGGCCCCATGAATGCCGCGAAGGCGATGGCCAGCAGAATTCCCGGAAGAGCCAGGAAGGTGTTCATGGCAAACGTCGTGAGCGCCGTGTCGATCCAGCCGCCCAGGTAGCCGGCGAGGCCACCCACGGCCAGTCCCAGGGTCAGTGAAACCGCAACCACGCTCACAGAGACGGCCAGTGACAGGCGCGCGCCCCACAGCAGCCGCGACAGTGTGTCGCGCCCCAGCTCGTCGGTTCCTGCCGGATGAGCATTGGATGGGCCTTCAAGCCGGTGGGCGAGATCGATGGATGCGGGGTTGTAGGGCGCGAGCCATGGCGCGAACAGCCCGCCCAGCACAAAAGCCGCAAGCAGCACCAGGCCCGCCACTGCCAGCGGCTGGCGGCGGATGAGCTTGCGGAGCAGGCCTGCGGAGTGAAAAGGCATCGGCACAGAAAGAATACCGCGACAGCGGCGGTGGAGTAGTGTTGAAAGAGATATGGAAAGAGTGTGCAAGGGTCTGGTTTTGTGCCTGGCGCTGGTTGGCGTATCGATAGCGGCGCGTGCGCAGTCATCATCGTACGCTCAGCAGGGAGCGGGCAGGGTGATGCCGGCCGAGTCAGAGCAGTTGTTCGCGCTCGCAAATAACTCCCGTGCGCAGTCCGGAGCCGGGCAGCTTCAATGGGATCCAGCGCTGGCAGCGGCTGCCCGCCAGCATTGTCTCCGCATGGCCGCTGAAGGGCCCATCTCCCACCGCTATGGCGGCGAGCCCGACCTAGCGAATCGTGCCGGCCAGGCCGGCGCGCACTTTAATCTGATTGAGGAGAATGTAGCCGTCGGCTCTTCTCCATCCGAAATCCACAACGAGTGGATGCACTCGCCGGGCCACCGCTCCAACCTGCTCAATCCTGAGGTAAACCGCGTTGGCATAGCCGTGGTGGCCATTCGCGGAGTGCTGTATGCCGCGGCAGATTATTCGCGCAACGTGGTGGCGCTCTCGCGCGCGCAGGTTGAGGCCCGCGTGGCTCAGATGCTCCGTCCCAGCGGCGTCCCTGTCCTTGCCGATCCCTCGCAGGCGCGCGCTGCCTGTGTTACGGATCAGGGCATTCCATCCTCGCGCAGCGGCTTGCAGGCGCACTTCGTCATGCGCTGGCAGGATTCTGAACTGGCTCAGCTGCCCGAGGCTCTTCAGGAGAAACTTGCGTCGAGGCGGTACCGTTATGCTTCCATCGGCAGTTGTCCCGCGAGGGGCGTCGAGGGCACCTTCACGGCTTACCGCGTAGCCGTGCTGCTCTTCTAATCGCTTTGGATCTCCGCTTCATCCGAAGCTCTGGTAGTCCCGCCAGAACACGGGCCACGGCCTGCGCGGCGGGCCGCAGACAAAGATGTCAGGATGCCTCTCACTCTCCTCGTTTTTAATGCCGAGAGCATTGCCGTTGTGTCCCGCCAGGCGACAGCCGCTGAATGCCTCGTCCGCATCGGCGCGCTTGAACCCAAGCACGATCAGCATGGCCGGCGGCGGCGTGGGGTAGCCACGCAGCCACGCGGAGTTGGTCATGCTGATCGGCGCGGGCAGATGATACGAGGGCCCGAGCATCTCGATTGCGCCCTGCTCACCGTAATTTCCTACCAGCACGCCAACCTGCGCCTTCTGCTCCGCGGGCAGCGTATCGCGAATGTCCGCGACGGTCTTCACCAGCTCGTTCCAGCCAATTTCCTCGCGCAGGTCGCTGTTGCGCTTCAGCGCAAAGTCCCGCAGCGGCCCCGACGCCGCCAGCGGCAGCACCACGGCGCACACATACGCTCCGCACACTGCCAGTCCCGCGATGAACGCAGCCGTAATGATGCGCCGGCTGCGCGGACGCAGCAGCGCCAGAACGCGCTCCGCTCCCGCCGCGCCCGCGGCCAGCAGCATCGGATAGGCAGCGCTCATGTAGTAGCCCCGTCCCCTGGCCAGATAAAAAAGCGCCAGCGGAATTACGTACATCCAGCCCAGCATCCGATAGCGCTGCTCGCGAAAATAAAACAAGAGCCCGGTCAGCGCCAGCGGAGCGGCGAATACATTGATGCAGATGAGCACCTGATCAGCAAGAAATCCGTTCGCGCGGCCTTCACCCACGTCGCGTTTGTGAATGTGCTGGAGGAAGTGGTAAGAGATGAAGTCGTGCCGCGCCAGCCAGAGCAAGTTCGGCAGAAAGATGACCAGTGCCAGCGCGATGCCGCCCCAGAACCAGCCGCTCTTCAGGTATCGCCGCGCACTCGACAGCACAACCCCGCCCAGAATTCCGGCAATGAAAAACACGATCGAGTATTTGGTCAGCAGCCCCAACCCCACCACGGCGCCAATCGCCAGCCACCAGCGAGGATTCTCGGATTTCAGCAGTCGGATGGTGAAGTACGCGATCAGCACCCACCACAGGTAATCGAAGCTGGTGTATTGGAACTCCGTGCCGTTGAAGAGTGGCAGCGGCGACAGCACAACCGCAAGTGCGGCGACAGCCTGCGCCAGCCTCCCTGCGCCAAGCTCGCGCGCCATTAACCCCGTGACGACGATGGCCGCTGCCTGCGCAATCACTGAGAAGAGCCGCAAGCCCACCATGGACAGGCCGAAGACACCAAGACCGATGCGTTCCAGGAAGGGCGTCAGCGGCGGATAAGAAACATATCCCCAGTCCAGATGACGCGCATCGCTGAGGAACTGCAGCTCATCGCGGTGAAAGCCGTAGCGGCCGTTGGTCAGCATGTGCACCGCCGCAACCGTTGCGGCAATGCAAAGCAGGACTGCCCAATCGGCGCGTTCCGGCGTATCTGGGTGCTCTCGTGTCCGTGCTTTCTCTTGGGAAAACATGCGTTTCCTGCGTTTGTTCTTCTATCGAGAGAGATACGCGACAGAGGAAACCGCAGTTCCTTAGTTTCTATCCCAGGGCTGCGGCACCCTCACGGACGCCATTCCCGCGGCGGTTGCCGCCTCGATGCCCATATCGGTATCTTCAAACACCAGGCAATCCTCCGGCGCAATGCCCAGCCGCCCGGCAGCCAGCAGAAATCCGTCCGGCGCGGGCTTTCCGTTTTTGTAGTCCTCCGCGCACACAAGCGTCTCAAACTTGTCCAGCAGATTCAGAGCCGTCAACGAGCCCACAACCGAGTTGCGCCGGCTGCCTGACACCACGGCAAACGGAATCCGGCCATGCTGCGCCTCGATATGCTCCACCACCTCGGGAATTGCCTTCAGTTGCGGCAGTTGTTCGTAATAGAGACTCTCCTTGCGCTTGGCGACCGCGTCCACAGGCATGTTCAACCCATGCTGCCTGTTCAGCGCCGCAATAATCTCGGAGACCGGCCTGCCGCCCCAGGCATAAAAAAGCTCCTCGGCAAATTCGCAATTCCATTCCGCCAGAGACTGCTTCCAGGCAACATAATGCAGCGGCATCGAATCGACAATGGTGCCATCGCAGTCGAAAAGGTAAGCGCGAAACGCGCCGGCGGGAAGTTGCAGTTTCATGGGTAAGGTACGGCTCCTTGGTGGGAATATTTCGGCCAGTCGGGCAGTGCAGGGAACTCAACGGGCCGTGGTTGCTTCCGCCGCCGGCGACGCGCAACCGCCTTCGCCGGGTTTGGTTGGCTCCATCTGCAGCGCGTTGTTGAAGCGGTTGAAATAATTGAACAGGCCAATGGCGCAGAGAAGTTCCACAATCTCGCCCTCTTGGAAGAAGCCGCGCAATTCCGCGAACTGCTCGTCCGTCACGGCGTGCGCATTGCGCGTCACGGTCTCGGCCAGCCGCAGCGCTGCCTTTTCCGCGGGCGTGAAGTCACTGCGCTCGCGCCACTCCGCCAGATGCGCAAGTTGCTCATCGGTCCACCCCAGGTTTCTGGCCAGAATCGTGTGGCTGGCCAGGCAGTAGGGCGTCTCATTCACCTGGCTGGTGCGAACAATGATTAACTCCTTGAGCCTGGTCGAAACCGTACCCGTGTTCAGCACCGCGGCAAAGTGCGCCTGCATGGTGGCAAAGATTTCAGGCCGGTGCGCCATCACGCGGAACATGTTCGGCACATTGCCGCGCTGGGTAAACGCCTTGTCATAGAGCGCCGCAATATCGGGCGTCACTTCGCTGCGGTCGAGCCGGCTGATTCGGGACATTGCGCCTCATTTCTGGCTGTTTCTATCCTATCGCCTGCACCGCTCCGGCGTACCCACGGACCCATTTTGACTCGGCCCTCCCGGTCTGATAATTTGATAGAGGATAATCCAGTGCCAGACACTCCTCAGTAGCTCAATGGCAGAGCATTCGGCTGTTAACCGAAGGGTTGTAGGTTCGAGTCCTACCTGAGGAGCCAATAAATCAATAATTTACTCCTCCTG
>JAGWRX010000094.1 GCA_028876395.1 Acidobacteriota bacterium | reverse complement strand
CAGGACATGACCTTCAAGTATGGCGCCGGAGAGAGCCTCTACGCTGAGGCCAAGCAGCACCGCGAGGAACAGCAGTGGTCGCCCGCCGTCTTCTATGATCGCCCCCGCTGCATTCTCTGCTACCGCTGCATCCGCATGTGCGGCGAGGGCATGGATGTGTGGGCCCTGGGCGTGCAGAATCGCGGCTCAAGTTCCGTCATCGCGCCCAACGGCGGCGATACCCTGGACTGCGAGCAGTGCGGCATGTGCATTGACGTTTGCCCGGTGGGCGCGCTGACCAGCGGCAGCTATCGCTACAAGACGCGGCCGTGGGAAATGAACCATGTCTCCACCGTGTGCACGCATTGCGCCGACGGCTGCAAGGTGACACTCGGTGTCCGCCAGTCCAACGACGGCTCTGAGATTATCCGCGCCGACAATCGCGACAAGAGCGGCATCAACAACGATTTCCTCTGCGCCAAAGGCCGCTTCGGCTTTGACTTTGTCGAGAACCCCGAGCGGCTGAACAAGCCTTTGGTGCGCAATGCCCAGGGCAAGCTGGCGCCCGCCACGTGGGAGCACGCGCTGCGCTTTGCGGCCGGCAGATTAAAGGAGATTCGCGACAGCAGGGGCGGCGCTGCCATTGGCGTGCTCGGCTCCAACCTGACCACGAACGAAGAGAACTACCTGCTGCAGAAGTTTGCGCGCACGGTGCTCCAGACCAACAACATCGACCACGAGCGGACAGCGGACTATGCCGGCTTTGCCTCTGCTCTTGCCGGCAACCAGGGACGCGCAGCCAGCCTGCGCGAGACGGCAACGGCTCCTGCCATCCTGCTCATCGGCGGCAATCCAACTGAGGAGCATCCGCTGCTGGCATGGAATCTGCGCTCCAATGTGCGGCTGAATCGCGCGCGCCTGTACGTGGCTAACACAGCACAGATCAAGCTGGAGCGCCAGGCCAGGGCTGTCCTGCGGCTTCCGGCTGATGGCTACCCTGCTCTTGCGGCGTATCTCGGCGGCGACACGGTGATTGCCGACTCAGCCTTCCGCGAGGCCTTGCTGGCTGAGGAGTCGCTGCTGGTCATTTTCGGTCAGGAGTATCGCGGCGCAGAGCTTGAAACACTAGTCAAGTGGGGCCTCCAGCGCGACAATGTGCGCTTCGCCTTCCTCGGCGACCACGCCAACTCACGTGGCGCAGCCGACATGGGCCTGTTGCCCGGCCGCCTGCCGGGCTACGTTCCCGTAACCGCGCCCGGTGCATTCTCTGCGGAGTATGCGGGCATGCCTGCCACGCCCGGAAAAGCGCTGCCGGAGATGTTTGCGGCGGCAGCCAAAGGCGAACTTGGTGCGTTGCTTGTCATGGGAGCCAACCCGGTTGCCAAGCCGGGCATGGACGCCGCGGCATTGAAGAATACGTTCGTCATCGTGCAGGACATCTTCCTCACCGAGACAGCGGCTCTTGCCGATGTAGTGTTTCCCGCCGCCAGCCTCTACGAGAAATCCGGCACTGTGACGAACACCTTCGGGGATGTTCAACTGGTCCGCAAAGCCGCGGATCGAGCTGGCGTAAAGCCGGACTTTGAGATTCTTGTCCGGCTGGCTGGAGCCATGGGCATTGACGTCAAAACCCTGGTGCCCTTTGGCACAGGAGGCGTCACCGCTGACCTGGGCCAGTCGCGCGGCGTTCAGGCAGGCGAGGCGGACCGCCACGCGGTGTGGCTGGCTGCCAATGGGCTGGAGGCGAAGCTGAGTCCTTTTGACCCGCTCGCTGTGCTGGACGAAATCGAGCGCCTGGTGCCGGGCTACAAGCTGGACCGGCTCAACCTTTTCGGAGGCAACGATGTGCCGACCGAGCCAGGGTTTGTCCCGATCTCAGCGCTCACCGGATCCGGCCTTGTGACTCCGGCACACGACGGATTGTTTACCTCTGGAACGCTGGGCCGTTACAGCCCGGGGTTGAAGGATTTGAAGCGGCATCAGGCTTCACCTGCGCTGGCGGGGACGGCAGCGGATTGATGGGAAATTTGGCGAGAGAGGCTGAGAACTCGTGACGATTTTGCAGTTTTTCCTGTGGAGCCTGCTCAAGGTGGCCGTGGTGACGGTGGTGATGCTGCTTGGCGTCGCCTACACCGTGCTGCTGGAGCGCAAACTCGTGGGCCGGATCCAGAACCGCTGGGGGCCAAGTCGCGTTGGTCCGTTTGGCCTGCTGCAGCCGCTCGTGGATGGTGCCAAATCGTTTCTCAAAGAGGACATTATTCCCACGGCAGTCTACCGGCCGCTTTACCTGCTTGCTCCTATCATTGCCCTGGGCTGCGCACTCATCTCGATTGCTGTTGTTCCCTTCGGCGATCCGAATGTCGGACCGGATGGACTGCACCTCTTCCAGATCTCCGACGTAAACATTGGCCTTCTCGTGATTCTGGGCATTACCTCCATCGGCGTATACGGCATTGCACTGGCTGGATGGTCATCAAACAACAAGTATTCGCTGCTGGGATCGCTTCGCTCCTCGGCGCAGTTGATCAGCTATGAGCTGGCTCTGGGACTCTCTCTGGTAGGAGTTGTGCTGCGCGCACAGTCGCTCAACCTTCGTGTCATCGTGGAGAGCCAGGCCAGCAGGGGCATCCTCACCTGGAACATCTTCGGCGGGCTGCAATTCATCGCCTTCTTCATTTACCTCATGGCGGCTTACGCTGAGACCAATCGCTCACCCTTCGATCTGCCCGAGGCTGAGAGCGAACTGACCGCGGGCTATCACACCGAGTACAGTTCGATGAAGTTTGCCATGTTCTTCATGGCTGAGTATGCCAACATGATCACCGTCGGCTGCGTCGCCACACTGCTCTTTCTTGGCGGGTGGACCAGCCCCTTCGGCAACCTGATTCCGCTGCCGCAGAACATCGTGCTGCAAGCGCTGCTGCCAATCTTCTGGTTCGTGCTTAAGGTCTTCAGTTTCCTCTTTCTGTATGTGTGGGTGCGCGGAACGCTGCCGCGCTTCCGCTATGACCAGTTGATGAGCTTTGGATGGCGGTATCTGCTTCCGCTGGCCATCCTCAACATTGTGGGCACAAGCCTCTGGCTTGCGTATCGTTAAGCGCTGCGGGTTCTCCACGAACCAGCCGCGTGATGAAAATTGGAAGTCTCATGGAGCCCTCTACACCGCTCCCGGGCCTTCCCTCAGCCAGCCGGATTCATTCCCGGCACTCATCAGTCTGCGACGGAACGATGCACCTGATTCTGTTTGTTCTTTTTGCCGGACTCTGCCTCGCGGGAGCGATCAACCTCCTGCTGCAGAGCCACCCTATCAACAGCGCCCTGTCGCTGATTGTGGTGATGACATCGCTGGCCGTGCTTTACCTGCTGCTTGGCGCGGAATTCCTTGCCGCCGCGCAGGTAATCGTGTATGCCGGCGCCATCATGGTGCTGTTCACCTTCGTCGTCATGCTGCTCAACGCGGGCCGCGAAGAGCGCACCCTCGGCAGCCGAGCGGCACGGGCGGTGGGCTTTCCAGCTGTGGTGGTCATTCTCAGCGTGATTGCCACCGTCATCCTCAAGGCTCAAGGGCTGGGCACCGCATCGCTGAGTGACGGCATCACCTCCACTGAAGAATTGAGCGCAGTGCTCTTTACCAAACTGCTGCTCCCCTTTGAGGTGACATCTGTACTGATACTCATCGCCATTCTGGGCGCGGTGGCTCTGGCCCGTCACGGCGACGGAGAAAGGACGGCTGGCAAGTGAATCCCGCTTCTTCGCATCTGCTCCAGCAGGAGATTCCTCTTACCTGGTATCTGTTGTTGAGCGCCACGCTGTTCTCGCTCGGCGTCGTCGGATTCCTCATCAAGCGCAACTTGATCACGGTCTTCATGTCGATCGAGTTGATGCTCAACGCCGTGAATCTCTCGTTTGTAACCTTCGCCCACCAGTGGCACATGGTGAAGGGCCAAATCTTCGTCTTTTTTGTGATGATGGTGGCCGCGGCTGAGGCTGCCGTGGGTCTGGCCATCATCATTGCTGTCTTCCGCGCACGCGCTACCCTGGCCGTCGACCGCATCGACCTGATGAAACTATGAACGAACACCTCTATCTCTGGCTGATTCCGCTGCTGCCCTTTGCCGGGTTTGCGATCAACGGCCTTCTGGGCCGCCGGTTGCCCAAGGGCCTGGTGACCGCGATTGCGCTGCTCGCGCCGCTCGTCTCATTTGGCGTGGTGCTGAATGCCGTGAAGGCAGGCAGCGCGGGACTGGCGCTGCCCTACTCTGAAACCTGCCCCATCGGCTGGATCAACGCCGGAACGCTCCACGTGGACTTCAGCTTTGTCTTCGACCAGCTTTCGCTCGTCATGCTCCTGGTGGTCACCGGCGTCGGGTTTCTGATCCACATCTACTCCGTCGGCTACATGAGCCACGAAGAGGGCTACTGGCGCTTCTTCAGCTACATGAACCTGTTCATGTTCTTCATGACGGTTCTTGTACTCGCCGGTAACGCCCTGCTGATGTTCGTAGGCTGGGAGGGCGTGGGCCTCGCCTCGTACCTGCTGATCGGCTTCTATTACAAGAAGAACTCCGCCGCGGACGCAGGCAAGAAGGCCTTCATCGTCAACCGCATCGGCGACTTCGGCTTCCTCATCGGCATCTTCCTGCTGCTGGCCAACTTCGGCACGCTCACCTTCAGCGAAATCAGCGCGAAGCTCGCCGCAAGCCCCGCCTGGGCAGGCGGCGTTCTCACCGCCATTGCGCTCTGTCTCTTGCTCGGCGCAACCGGCAAGAGCGCGCAGTTGCCGCTCTACATCTGGCTACCCGATGCGATGGAAGGCCCCACGCCTGTCTCCGCGCTCATCCACGCGGCCACCATGGTCACCGCGGGCGTCTACATGATTGCCCGCACGCACGCGATCTTTGACCGTTCGCCCTTTGCGCTGAGCGTGGTTGCTGTGGTCGGAGCGGCCACCGCCCTTTTCGCCGCCACCATCGGCCTGGTGCAGAACGACATCAAGCGCGT